>CAIYGQ010000223.1 GCA_903925745.1 uncultured Actinomycetes bacterium
GGCTCCGACGACCACGACGACGGCGCCGACCACCACGACGACGGCGCCGACCACCACGACGACGGCGCCGACCACCACCACGACGACGGCTCCGACCACCACGTCGACGGCGCCACCGACGACGACCACGTCGACCACCACGACGACGGCTCCGACGACCACGACGACGGCGCCACCGACGCCGGTGCGCACGGCCCTCGCGGCGTCCTGCCAGGGTTCGGCGCTGGGGCAGACCTCGACGAGCGCCCTCGACACGGGCGTCTCGCTGTTGGCTCCCGCGACCGTGGCCCGCAACTCGACCTTCCAGGTCCGGCTCACCGCTGACCCGATCGTGGTGCCGACCACCGGTGGCGGGTACAACATCACGAATCTCAACACGGTCAAGGTCCGCTTCGACCTGCCGGCCGGTGCGACGTTCGTCTCCGCCTCGCTGTCGGGTGGCTCCAACCTGGGCAGCGGAGCGCCGACGGTGGCGCTGAGCGGCTCGCAGATCGTGCTCAGCATCCCGGGCAACCTGCTGCCGGGTACGACGGCGACCCTGCCGACCGTCACCGCCACACTGAGCGCCTCCGGCGCATCCGGGACGGTGCTGCCGTGGAAGCTGTCGGGCAGCAGCTACGCCAGTCCGGGTATCACCTTCACGGCCCGGGTCCAGGTGCTGCTCGGCGTGAGCGTCGCCACCAGCTGCTTCGCCTCGCCGAACCCGGTCCTGGGCACGACGACCATCAACTGAGCCGTACCTCCGCTGCTGGTCCGGTCGCCCCGACCGGGACGCCCGGACCAGCAGCGGAGGGCTCGATGCGTTTGAGATCGGGGGGATCGGCCCTGGATCCGGGCGTGGGTGTCACCGGACCCGTCTAGCGTGCCCGGCGTGTTGCAGGTCCTCCTCGCCGACCATCCGCACGACCTGCTGCCGGGGCTCGTCGACGGGCTGAACCGGCCGCCCTCGGACCCGTTCGCTCCGGACTGGGTCCTCGTTCCGTCGCTCGGGATGCGGGCCTGGCTGAGCCAGGAGCTGTCGAAGCGCCTGGGTGCCACCGGCACCGGGACGCACGACGGGGTGGCGGCCAACATCAGGTTCCCGTTCCCCGGCTCGCTGCGGTGGACCTTCCTGGCCGCCGCCGGTGGATCCGAGGACGGGACGGACCCGTGGCAGGAGGACCGTCTGGTCTGGTCGGTCCTCGAGATCCTCCACGAGCGGCCGGCCGAGCTGGACGGGCGACTGGTCGACCGGCGCTCCGGCGTTGCGCTCGCCGCCCGGGCCCAGGCCGTGGCGTCGCTCTTCGACGGTTACAACGTCCACCGCCGCGCCATGGTGGAGGCCTGGGCCGACGGTCGGGACGTCGACGTCGGCGGGGCTCCGCTCGAGGAGCGGGACCGTTGGCAGCCCCGGCTCTACCGCCTGGTCCACGAGTCGATCCGTGGCCGCTTCGGGGTCGACGAGCTCCCGTCGGTCCGCCTCGAGCGGGCCGTGCTGGCGGTCCGGGACGGCGATCCGGTCGTGGGCGCGGCGCTCGCGGAGCGGGTGCCGGACCGGCTGTTCGTCTTCGGCCAGTCGATCTGGGGTGGTGAGACCGGTCCGATCCTGGAGGCGCTCGCCGTCGACCGCGAGGTGGCCGCGTTCGTCCCGAGCCCATCGGTCACGGTGGCCCGCCACCTGGTCCGGGTGGCGGGGTCGAACGAGCGCGACCGGTTGGGTCCAGTGGTCAGCTGGGCGACGCCCAGAGCCGCGCTCGAGGGCATCGAGCATCCGCTGCTGGCGTCCTGGGGTGTCCGCCCCCTCGAGACGGCGGTGCTCATGGGGACGGGCGGGCTGGAGCCGGCCGCGGTCGAGCCGACCGGGCGATCAGCGTCGGCGTCCCTGCTGGGGCGGATCCAGGCCGACCTGCGGGCCGGAGTGGTGCAGCCGGGTCCCCCGACCGGCCTGGATCGGTCGCTGCAGGTGCACGGCGCGCCGGGTCGGACCCGCCAGGTCGAGGTGCTCCGCGACGTCATCCTCGATCTGCTGGCCGAGTCTCCGGTTGATGGACCGCCGCTGGCCGAGGCCGACATCGCAGTCGTGTGCCACCGACTCGACGAGTTCGCCCCCCTCATTGGAGCGGTCTGGGGTCCCTCCACCGATGAGCCGCACCGGCCCGGCGACCCGGACACCCCGACGTTGCGCTACTCGTTGGTCGACCGGAGCTCCCGCACCGTCAACCCCGTCATCGACGCACTGACCGCGCTGTTGGATCTTGTTCCGGGCCGCATGGACCGCGCTGCGGTCCGCGACCTGTTGTCCCTCCGGTCGGTTCAGCAGCGTTTCGGTCTGGGCCCCGAGGACCTGGAGCTCTTCGACGACTGGGTCGACAGCGCCGGTGTCAGGTGGGGTGTCGACGGCGAACACCGCGGGCGGGACTGGCACCTGCCCGCTGACTACCAGGACCACACCTGGGCCGCCGGGATCGTCCAGCTGGCGGCAGGGGCCGCCGCTGGCGAGGCCCTCCGCCTGGCTGCCGTTCCCGGGCTCGAGGCCGCACCCGAGGCCGAGGAGTTCGACCTGGCGGTCGGTGGCTGTGCCATCACCACGGTCGCAGACGGGCGCATCGAGGGCGCAACCCGGATCATCGACGCCCTCTGCACCCTGGTCGAGGTGCGTGACCTCCTGCTCGCCCAGGCCGAACGCCCGGTCGGTGCGTGGGCGGAGCTGCTCCGGACGGTGGCCGACCGGTTCGTCGCCACCGACCGGTTCGCCGACTGGCAGCGTCTCGCGCTGGACCGGTCGATCGAGCAACTGGTCGAGGTGTCGCAGGCGGACGGGCACCCCAGCGCCACTGGTGTGACGTTCGCGGACCTCCGCCGACTGCTCACACCGTTGCTCGATGGTTCCCCGCCGCGGACCCGACTCGGCGTGGGCGGGATCTCGATCGCCCGTCCCTCGCAGCTCGCCGGAGTCCCGTACCGGGTTGTGTGCGTCCTCGGTCTCGACGCCGACGCGCTCCCCGTCGGAGGCCGGTCGGGCGACGACCTCGGGGCTCGATCGCCACTCACCGGCGACCGCGACGTCCGCAGCGAGGCACGTGCCGAGCTGTTGGCGGTCCTGACCACCGCCACCGACGCGGTGGTCGTCACCCACAACGTCCACGACGTCCGCACGAACGTGGAGATCCCCAGGACGGCGGTGCTCGACGAGCTGCTGGCCACCCTCAGCGGGGTCTCCGGTGTCGCACCGGACGAGATCGTCGTCGTGCACCCCCGTCAGGCGTTCGACCCATCGAACTTCGATCCGGGCGTCGTCGATCGGCTGCGCAGCTACGACGTCCGGGCGGCCCGGGCTGCGTCGGTGCTGCGGGACCGGGGCGCGCCGCGTGCGGTGGCCGACGGCCTGCTGGTGCCCGAGCCGCTCCCGGGCCGGGCGGCCCCGTCGCTCGACCTGGAGGACCTGCGCCGGTTCCACCGTTCGCCCGTCGAGCGGTTCCTGCGTGACGTCCTGGCGGTCAGCCCCCCGCGGGTCCGTTCCGGCGACGGTGACGCGAGCGACGACCTGCCGCTGGAGCTCAGCGGCCTGGACCGCAGCGACCTGGGTCGACGCCTGCTGGAGGTGGCCCGCGAGGCGGGCACGGGTGACGTGCTCCGACCAGGAACCAGCGACTCGATGAGCCCGGCGGTCACCCGGGTCGTCGACCACCTCCGGGCCTGCGGGGCGCTGCCGCCGCCGTCGCTCGCGATCGGAGCCGTGACCGAGGTGGCCACCGCCGTGGCGGACCTGTACGACGCAGCGTCGGGAGCCGGCCACGCTCTGGGACCACTGGGTGAGATCCAGGTGGACGTCACGGTGGGCGGCCGTCGGCTCTCCGGTGTCGTGCGGCAGTGCACGGAGTCGACCGCCGACGAGGCGCCCGGTCCCGTTGTCATCCGCTACACCCGGCCGAAGGCCCAGTTGCGCCTGTCGACCTGCATCGACCTGCTCGTGCTCACCCTCCAGCGCCCCGACGTGCCGTGGCGCGCCCTGCTGGTCACCCGACCGACCGGCGCTGCTGAGCGCCGGGCCCGCAACCCGGCCGTGGCGGAACTGGCCACGCTCCGGGTCCGTGGCGGATCCGCCGAGGAGCGGAAGGAGTCGGCGAATCGGGCGCTCGCCGCCTTGCTGGACCAGTACGACCGGGGCCACACCGCACCACTGCCGCTGTTTCCCGAGACGTCGGCCGCGTACCATCTGGAGGGCCAGAAGGCGGCGCGGGCCACCTGGGGCGACCCGCGGTCGGATCGGACCGCGGCCTGGCTCGAGAGCGTGTCCCCGATCAACCAGTTGGCCTTCGGTGTGCTCAGCCTGGGCGAACTCGTGGCCCTCGAGGCGGCCGGCACCACCTTCGAGGACGAGGCCCGCGTCACGTGGGGGTCGCTCGTCGATGCCGTCGAGGGACTCCCGAGCGGGGGTGACACATGACGTCGGCTCGCGAGGAGTTCACACTCTCGGGCGACCTGCCGTGGCAGCGGTCGACCGCGATCGAGGCGAGTGCGGGGACCGGGAAGACCTACGCGCTGTCCGGACTGGTCGTCCGCTACGTGGCCGAGCGGGGTGTCCCGATCGACGAGATCCTGGTGGTCACCTTCACCAGGGCGGCGACCGCGGAGTTGCGCGAGCGGGTCCGGTCCCGGTTGGTCCAGGTCCTCGACGGGCTCGACGCGCTCGGAGGCGGCGCCGACAACCCGGAGTCCCCAGAAGGTGGTGATCCGAACGTGGATCCGGTCCTGACGCTGCTCGCCGGGCAACCCGATCGGCGGGCCGAGTTCTCGGATCGGCTCCGTCGCGCCGTGCTGGACTTCGACTCCGCCACGATCAGCACGATCCACGGCTTCTGCTCCCAGGCCCGGACCGCCATGGGTGTCCGGTTCGGGGGCAACCCCGACGCCGTGCCCGCCGAGGTGCCGCCCGACCTCGTCACGTCGGTCTGCAACGACCTGTTCATCTCAGAGGCCCTGGACCCCGGTTCCACCTGGCTGGAGGACGAGCAGTTCAAGCGCGGCCGATTCCAGGAGGTCGTCGAGAAGGTGCGGACCCTGCCCGACAGCCAGGTGGCGAGCGTCATCGACGACGAGCTCCACCGCCACCTGGTGTCGCTCGTGAACACCGTCGCCGATCGGATCGACGAGCGGACCAGGGCGGCCGGGGCGATGTCGTACGACACCCTGGTGACCTCGGTCCGCGACGAACTGCGGGACCACGACGACGTGGCCGAGCAGCTGCGGAACCGATTCCAGGTGGCCCTGATCGACGAGTTCCAGGACACCGACTCGGCCCAGTGGGAGATCTTCTCGACGGTGTTCGGCCCCGGCACCGGACGGACCCTCGTGGTGGTCGGCGATCCCAAGCAGGCCATCTACGCCTTCCGGGGTGGGGACGTGCACACCTACCTGGAGGCCGTCGGATCCGAGGGCGTCGATGTGCTGCGCCTGGCCGAGAACCAGCGATCCGACCACGCCGTGGTGGAGGCGGTCAACGCGCTGGCCGGCGGGCATGCGCTGGGATCCGACCGCATCGTCGTGGAGCGGGTCCGGCCGACCCCACGACTCGCCGGCCGCCACCTGTCCCTGACGCCCGACGGCCCCCCGGCCCCGGGCGTCCAGGTGCGATTCGTCACCGCATCCTCCATGCCGGGAGAGGCGTTCAACGCCCCCGACTCCGCGGCCCGGGTCGGCGACGACCTGGTGTCGGTCGTCCTCGAGCTGCTCGACGGCGCGATGATCCGGGATCCCGGACGCGAGGATCGGCCGGTGCGGCCCAGCGACATCGCCGTGCTCGTCTCGGCCATCCGGGAGGCGGGGCCGATCGCTGAGGCGCTCCGCGATGCGGGGGTGCCATCCGTGCTGCGCCTCAACGAGTCGGTCACCGCCAGCGAGGCGTACGAACAGCTCGCAACGTTGTTCGACGCGCTCGAACGGCCGTCGGACCGTCGGCGGGCCGCCGCCGCAGCGCTCGGGTGGTGGCGCGGGTGGCCATCGGAGCGGCTCGCGGCCGCTGCGGCGTCCGAGGACTCCGAGGAGGCCGTCGAGCTGGTCGAGTTCCAGCACCAGCTCGTCGGCTGGGCGGCGATCCTCGTCGAGGAGGGACTCCCGGCGCTCTACGGTCACATCCGCTCCGACGGGGACTTCCTCGCCCGCATGGTCGGGACGGGATCCGGCGAACGCCACCTGACCGATCTGGAGCACCTGGTCGAGCTCGTGCACGCCGAGCGTCGCGGCGGCCGGGGCATGGCTCCCACTGCGGCCTCAGCGGCGCTCGCAGGCCTCGGGTCCGGTGGGGAATCGGCTGAGATGGCCGCCGAGGCCGTCCAGCGTCGCGTGGAGTCCGACGCAGCCGCCGTGACGATCATGACGATCCACAAGGCGAAGGGTCTTGAGTTCGGGGTGGTGCTCATCCCGTCGCTCTCCGGTGGCGGCGACCGCGTCAAGGCCTCGATCCCCTACACCTACTACGCGCCGCCGGACGGAGCGGGTGGGACCGGTCACCGGATCGTGGATCTCCGCTGCCGTGACCTGACCGCCGATGACCTGGTCGACGCCGGCGGTCGCCCGATCATCGACCCCAAGGTGCGCTCCGAGGAGGAGCAGTGCGGGGACCAGCACCGGATGACCTACGTGGCGCTCACCCGCGCGGCCCACCACACCGTGGTCTGGTGGGCCGCCACTCCGGGGCAGCGGGGTCGGACGCGGACGGGCCTGGCGCGGCTCCTCTTCTCGGACGATCCGCTCGCCGGGCCGGCCGACGAGGTCGACCTGCCCGACCCCGGGAACGAGGCCGAGACCGTCAGGGCCCGGATCGCCAACCTGGGCGCCACCGACTGGGTCTCGGTCGTCGAGGTCCCGCCGCCCGGTGCTCCCCCCGCTCCCTACCGCCCGACCGACGACGTGGTCACGATCCCCGAGGTGGAGCCGGCCCGACTCGCACGGGAACTGCCCCGCGACGAGCGGCGCTGGTCCTACACGGGGCTGTCGAGGTCGGCGGGCCACGGCGGGCCCGACGCCGGTGCCGCCCACGTCGTCGCAGACCCCGACGACGAGACCGGAGCCGACTCGGGTGCGGACGACGAGCCGATCGGTGAGGTCGCTCCCGGGGCCCCGGCCGACCCCCCGCCGTCAGCTCGCTCCGCCTCGGTCGGTGACTGGGACGCCCCCAGTCCCCTCGAGGGTCTGGGGGGCGGCAAGGACTTCGGCAACATGGTCCACACGGTGTTCGAGCACGTCGACTTCGAGAGCGACTCGCTCCACGACGACCTGGCCGAGCGGATACGCAGCGACGGCGACCACCGAGTGGACGGAGACGACCGGGTCGAACGCCTCGCAGCCGCGCTCGTCCAGGTCGTGCGGACCCCGCTCGGCCCCGCCTTCGGTGACCTCACCATGTCGCAGCTCCCGATGGGGGACCGACTGAACGAGCTGCGCTTCGACCTGCCGCTCTCGCCGTCGGCGTCGTTCCCGGGTGGGCGGATCGGTGCGGTCGTCGAGCGCCACCTGCGGGGAACTCCCTACGGGGACTGGGCCGCCGGGCTGTCCGACCGGCTCGGTGGGACCCCGCTCCGTGGCGTGCTGACCGGCAGCATCGACCTGGTCCTGCGCCGGGCCACACCGTCGGGTCCCGTCCACTCAGTGGTCGACTACAAGACCAACAACCTCACGCCGACGGGTGAGCCGCACCTGCTCCGCCACTACGACACGACCGATCCGAGCGTGCTCCGCCGAGCCATGTTGGACACCGACTACGCGCTGCAGGCGATCCTCTACACGGTGGTGCTCCACCGCTACCTGCGGTGGCGGCAACCCGGCTACGAACCGTCGATCCACCTGGGGCCGATCGGCTACCTCTTCGCCCGCGGCATGGTGGGTGAGCACACCCCGGTCGACTCCGCCGGGGGTCGCGCCGGTGTCGTCGAGTGGCGGCTTCCGGTCGAACTCGTCGTCGAACTGGACCGACTGCTGGCCAACGGGGAGGACCGGTGAGCCGCCAGGACCGGTTCCCGGTGGTGCCCGGTGAACTGGAGGACTTCGTCGACGCGACCGTCCTGACGGCCGGCCAGGCCCGCACGGCCGCCTTGTTGTGTGGCGTCGCCGGCGAGACACGACGAGAGGTGCTCCTGGCGACGGCGCTCGCGCTGCGGGCCCCGTCGACCGGATCGGTCTGCGTCGAGCTCGACCGCATCGCCGACCAGGTCGTCCCCACCGGCGAGTCCCCCTCCGAACTGCACCTCGCTGCCGACACCGGAGAGGCCGCCGCCGGGGACGACGGGACCGACGTCGAGGGGCTGTCGGCGGTCGGACCCGTGGACCCGGGTCGACTCGACTGGCCGGAACCGCGGGGGTGGGCGTCGACCGTCGCGGGATCACCGCTGGTCACCGTCGGGTCGGGTGTGGTGCCTTTCCTCGTCGTGGAGGATGACCGCCTCTACCTCCACCGCCACTGGGTGCTCGAGCGGTACATCGCCGCGGACCTCGCCCGGCGAGCCCGGCCCGAGTCGAGCGGTCCGGCTCGGGTCGACGAGGTGCACGTGCACCGGATGTTCGCCGAGGCGGCCCGGGTCCGGGGCGACGGTGAGATCGACGAACGTCAGCTCGCAGCGGCCCTGGCCGCCGCCAGGTCACGTCTGGTGGTCGTCTCCGGTGGGCCCGGAACGGGCAAGACGTCCACCGTGGCGACGCTCCTCGCCGCCCTCGTCCGGGCCATGGACACCGCGGACCTGGGAACCCGGGTGCGACTGGCTGCGCCGACGGGCAAGGCGGCCGCGCGCATGACCGAGGCGATCCGTGGGGCGCTGGGCCTGTTGGAGGACGAGCTCACCCCGGCCGAACGCGACTCACTGGTCGAACTCGAGGCCACCACCATCCACCGGTTGCTCGGTCGGTCGGCCGAGGGTGGGTTCAACCATGGTCCGGGCAACCCGCTCGCCGCTGACCTGGTGATCGTGGACGAGGTGTCCATGGTGTCGGTCGCACTCATGGCCGGCCTCCTGGCCGCCGTCCCTCAGACGGCGACCCTGGTGCTGGTGGGTGATCCCGACCAGCTCGCGAGCGTCGAGGCGGGCAGCGTGCTGGGCGACCTGCTCGGTCGCGATCCCGCGGTCGGCGGACGGGCCGCGCCGCCGAGGAAGCTGGCCGGCAACGCAGTGGAGTTGGCCACCCCCCACCGGGTCCAGGGTGAGGCCCGGATCGGTGACCTCGCGGAGCTGATCCGTTCGGGAGTGGCCGATGCCGTCCTCGAGGCGCTGCGGTCGGGTCTCACGGGCATCACCTGGATCGACCCCGACGACACCGAGGGCAGGGCGCAGCTCGTCGCGCTGGACCGCGACCTGTTGGCGCGTGCCGAGGAGCTCATCGACGCCGCCCGGACACTGGGCCCGGCTGCCGACGACGACGGGGTCCGGGCCGTCCTGGACCTGTTGAACCGGATCAAGGTCCTGGCCGCCCTCCGTCGCGGGCCGACCGGGGTGGACTCCTGGAACCGGCGCATCGAGGACCACCTGCGCCGCCGGGGCCTCATCGGCCACGGGGGCTGGTACGCGGGCCGACCCGTCATGGTGCTGCGGAACGACTACCTGAACGGAGTGTTCAACGGTGACGTCGGCGTGTCGGTCCGCGACCGATCGGGTGACTTCCACGACGTCTGGTTCCCCCGCGAGCCCGAACCGCTCCGGGTGCCCTCGGCCCGGCTCGGTGACTACTCGACCCAGTGGGCCATGAGCATCCACAAGTCGCAGGGCTCGGAGTTCGACCACGTCGTCGTGACCCTCCCACCGCCACCGTCGAGGATCCTGACCCGTGAGCTGCTCTACACCGGCGTCACCCGGGCCAAGCGCGAGGTCACGATCGTCGCGACCGAGGCGGCGATCCGCGACTCGGTGACGCGGCCCGCCGCCCGGGCGTCGGGACTCACGGCCCGCCTCGCCTGAACCGAGGGTCCGCCGGTCCCCACGGGCGCTGGCGTGGCGTCACTGCTGGGTCATGATCCGCACCATCTCGGCCGCGGGATCGGTGCGCAGTTCGCCCGACACGTCGACGGTCACGTGGTCGAGGGCGCCGTGGTAGCGGAACGGGGCCAGGTAGCGGTCCGGGACCACGCTGTCGTAGGCCGCGTAGCCGCAGCTGAACCCCACCATCGACAACAACGTCGGGGTGGTGGTCGGAATGCGGACGCCGCCGACGGGTCGGGAGTCGACGAGCAGCACCACGTCGAAGGGCGCGCCACGACCGGGACCGCCCCCCGCCGAGCGGTCGACCGCGACCTCCACGCCGAGCTCCCGGGTGCCATCGGGGATCACCGTCGAGCCGGTGGCGGTCCAACGCTCGATGCCCATGTAGTTGTACGCGTAGTGCAGGTGGTCGTCCGCGACGAAGAGGGCGTAGCCGCCGTGCCGGTTGCCGTGCGTCGCCAGGACGCCTTCGTCACCGCTGAGGAAGTCCACCGCGGCGGTGATCCGGTGCGACCGGTTGTTGACCCTGGGGGAGAGCGCGAAGGGGAGCGGTGCGGTGCCGGGGTGGAACACGTTGACCGACCGATGACCCCCGGGCTGCGGCCGCTTGGTCAACAGGCGTTCCAGGCTGCCGCTGGCGAGCGGCAGGGCACCGAATCGACGGGCCTCGTCCCACCAGAGCGTGCGCAGCTCGGCGAGGCGTTCGGGGTGCTGTGCGGCGAGGTCGGTCGTCTCGGTGGGGTCGGAGGTCAGGTCGTACAGCTCCCACTCCGAGGCGTCGAGCTGGTCCAGGAGCGCCTCGGTGAGCGTGGTGCCGAACGGGTGGCCCCGTTCGATCCCCTCGGCCAGGCTCGGGCCGGGGAACGGGCAGGTGGCCTTCCACCCGTCGTGGTGGATGCTCCGGTGTCCCATCATCTCGAAGTACTGGGTGTGCCGGACCGGGTCGGCATCCGCCCGCGCGAACGTGCTCCGGAAGCTCACCCCGTGGATCGGTGACTGCTCCACGCCGCGGATGTGCGTCGGAGGGTCGATGCCGACCACGTCCAGGATCGTCGGCGCCACGTCGATCGCGTGCACGTACTGCTGGCGGACCTCACCGCGGGCCGGGATGCCGGCGGGCCACGAGATGAGGAGGGGGTCGGTGATGCCTCCCCGGTAGGTCTCCCGCTTCCATCGCCGGAAGGGCGTGTCCCCGGCCCAGGTCCAGCCCCAGGCGTAGTGGTTGAACGTGTCCTCTCCGCCCCAGTCGTCGTAGGCCTCGAGGTTGTCCTCGAGCGTCTCGGGGGCGAAGTTGAAGAACAGGCTCTCGTTGCGGGTGCCGTGCTCACCGCCCTCGGCGCTCGCGCCGTTGTCGGACAGGGCGATGACGACCGTGTTGTCGAGCTCGCCGATCGACTCCACGAAGTCGAGCACACGGCCCAGGTGGTGGTCGGTCTGGCTGATGAAACCGGCGTAGGTCTCCATCTGGCGGGCGTACATCCGTCGGGCGTCCTCGCTGAGCGAGTCCCAGGCCGGCACGTCGGGGTCACGCTCGGACAGCACGGCGTCGGCCGGGACGAGCCCGAGCTCCTGTTGGCGGGCGAACACCGTGCGGCGGTACTCGTCCCACCCACCGTCGAAGGCGCCCCGGTACTGGTCGATCCACGGGCGCTCGACCTGGTGAGGTGCGTGCCCGGCGCCCGTCGCCAGGTACAGGAACCAGGGCTTGGACGGTGCGACCGAGTGCAGGTCGGCGACGAACCTGATCGCCTGGTCCGCCAGGTCGGCGTTCAGGTGGTAGCCGTCGGCCGGCTGGTAGGGCTGTGGCACCCAGTGGTTGTCGTGGACCAGGTCGGGGTGCCACTGGTCGGTGTCGCCGCCGAGGAACCCGTAGAACCGCTCGAAGCCCCGTCCGAGGGGCCAGCGGTGGAAGGGCCCCGCCTGGCTGGCGTCCTGTGGAGGGGTCAGGTGCCACTTGCCGACGGCGAACGTGCTGACGCCGTTGGCCACCAGCGCCTCGGAGATGAAGCCGTGCTCGAAGCCCATCACGCCGTTGTGCGCCGGGAAGCCGAGTGAGATGTCGGTCACCGCCGACAGTCCGAGGGTGTGGTGGTTGCGTCCGGTCAGCAGGCAGCCGCGGGTGGGGGAGCACAGGGCGGTGGTCTGGAAGTTCGCGTACCGGAGCCCCCGGTCGGCGACCCGGTCCAGGTTGGGGGTCCGACACGGTCCGCCGAAGGCCGAGAGCTGGCCGTAGCCCACGTCGTCGAGCACGATGAGGATCACGTTCGGCGCCCCGGCCGGAGGGGACGGCGGCGCGGGCCACGACGGTGTCGAGGTCTCGAGCGTGCGTCCGATCGTCCCGGGGAACGGTGTTCCCTCGGGGTGGAGGTCCAGCTCGGGCACGGGCCGGTTCAGAGGATCCGGGCGGTGCCGGCGAGGTCGTTGTAGCGGGCGTTGTTGACGATGACCCCGTAGGCGGAGCCCTTCGCCTCGACGACGCGACCGGCGCCCAGGTACATCGTGATGTGTTCGCTGCTCGACGGCCCGTAGCCGAGCAGGTCGGTGGGTGCGAGCTGTTCGCGGGGGACCGATGGGCCCGATGCGATCTGTGACCCCGAGAAGTGCGTGAGCCTCACGCCGCCCAGGTACCAGGCCCGCATGAGCAGCCCGGAGCAGTCGTAGGTGTTCGGACCCGAGGCCGCCCAGACGTAGCGCTTCCCGACCTGCTGGAGAGCGAACAACATGACCGACATCCGCCGTTCGTCCATCGCCCCCCAGGCCGCCAGCAGCTCCTGGGCGACGACCGTTGGATCGCCGATCGGGGTCGGCCCGACGGACTTCGGTGAGCCGTCGCCGTTGTAGGCGCCCGGTGTGGGCCGGGCCACGAGCGCGGCGAGCCGTTCGAGTTCGCGCTGGCCCGCCTGCTGGGCGGCGAGCGCGGCCGGGGCGTCGCCGGCGGCGAGCAGGGCGGCGGCCGTTCGACGCTGCGCCGAGGCGGCCGCAGCGCTGAGCGCGATGTCGGTCGGACCCACGGGGACCTCGAGGGTCGTGTCGAGGGCACTCGTCAGCTTGTCCTGCAGGAGTTTGCGGGCGGCGGTGAGCTCCGCCAACTCGGGGTCCGAGGCCGTGAGTTCGGTCTGGTCCCGGAGCGCCTGTCCCTCCAGCGTGGCGATCCGCCGCTCCATGGACCGACGCCGCTCGGCATCGGTGGTCTCCAGCCCCTCGATCGACGTGATGATGCGGACGCGCTCGTCGTCGACCTGGATCTTCGGTCCGATGATCGCGTCACCGTTGATGAACGCACTGACCGCCCGGGCCTTGCGCTTCTCGGTCAGGTTCGTGATCCGGGTCCGCAGGTCCTCGACCTGACGGGCGGCGTCCTCGATCCGGGCCGCCAGCACCTGCCGGCGGGCCTGCAACGCCTCGAGTGCGGCGACGACCTCGGTGAGCATCCGCTGGACCCCGACGACGGAGTCGTCGGTCGGGACCTCGAAGCGGGGGGCGAGCGACCAGCGGCGGGGCCCGGGGGGCTCATCGACCGTGGGAGGCAGCGGAGCCGTGGTCGGCACGAGCGTCGTCGTCGAGGCCGGCACGGTCGTCGTGCTGTCGGCGGGGGGACCGTCGGGGGTCGTGGTGGTGGTCGAGGTCCCGGGGGTCGTCGTGGTCGACGTCGACGGCGTGGTCGTGGTCGTCGTCGTCGAGGATCCGGGCGTGGTCGGCTGGGTCGTCGTCGTGTCGTCCTGGGCGCCGACCGGGGTCCACGACAGCGGGACCAGCGAGATGGCGACGAGCGCGGCGACCAGCGTGGAGCGGCGACGCGCGGTGCCGACGGTCGGTCGGGCACGGAGGTCGTGGTGTCGGGGGGAGGTCACGGGTCTCGCTTCGTCGTCTGGTGCTTCGTCGTCCGGGGCGGCGTCGTCAGGTCGGTATCCGTCGACGGGAAGGGGACCGCGGTGCGCCCGCACCGGCGGAGGTGGAGTGAGGGCATCCCGCCTGCCCGTTGGCGAGGCTAGCGGCAGGATCGCCCGATCCGCCAGAGGCGATTCGGCGCCCGGAGCGGGTCGGAGGACCCGCGATCCGGCCCGAAGCTCACCCGCTGTGGCGACGGCGGTTCAGTGCGTGGTGGAAGCCCTTCTGGGCCTTGGCGAGCCCCAGGAACTGTTGGTGACGGGCCTCGAGCAGCGCAGCCGCACCGGCGTCGGGCCGGAACACGCGGTCCACCCGGGCCCGCTGGGGCAACGTCCGTTGCTCGATCCGTCCGGTCACCAGTCCGGCAAACAGCGCTGCACCCCGGACGTTGACGAGCAACGGATCCTGCACCCGGTGGACGGGTCGGCCGAGCACGTCGGCCTGGATCTGGCACCACAGGTCGGACTGCGCGCCACCACCGATGACGCGCAGGTCGTGGATCGGGTGGCGCAACACCTTCTCGGCAGCCTCCAGGATCCATCGCAGCTGGTGGGAGATGCCCTCGAGCACCGCCCGCACCATCTCGGCTCGGCCCGAGTCGATGCCCAGGTTCAGGAACGAGGCCCGCATGGACGTGTCGGACACCGGCGTGCGGCCACCCTTCAACCACGGCGCGAACATCACGCCGTTCGCCCCCGGCGGAACGCTGGCGGCCAGGTCGTCGAGCTCCCGGAGCGAGGGAACGGCACCGGTTCCGAGCAGGTCCGCCGGTGCGATCACCAGGTCCCGCAGCCACTCCAGGCTCACGCCACCACAGTCGTGGTTGTTGACCAGGACGTAGCGGTCCGCGATCGCCGCCGGCACCGTCGCCATCTGGTGCTGCAACGACGTGCGCTTGTCGGGCGTGTGGCAGCCGACCCAGGCCGACGTCGAGATCGCCAGGTGCCCGTGGTGGTCGTCGATGGCCCCGGATCCGAGCGTGGCGGTGTGCAGGTCGGGGAGGCCCGTGACCACCGGGATCCCGGCGGGGACACCGGTGTCGGCGGCGGCCCGGTCGGTGACCGGTCCGACGATCGAGCGGATGGGCAGCAGCTCGGGCAGACGGCTCGGGTCCGTACCCGTGTAGCGGACGAGCAGTGGGTCGTAGGCGGTGGCGTCCAGGTTGCGGTTGTCGGTCAGCCACGACGCGAGCATCGTCGCCTGCGTCGCACACACGCGGTCGGTGAAGCGGAGGTTCACGTAGTCGATCGGTTCCAGGAACGTGGCGGTGCGGCTGTAGCGGTCGGGTTCGCAGTGCTCGATCCACAGGCGGTGACCGAGCGGGTCGTTGCCCTGCGGATTCGGTGCGCCACCCGACCGGCGGACGAACTCGATGCCAAGTCGGGGCCGGTAGCCGTCGACGGCCAGCCGTCCGCCCAGCTGGGCCCGGGCGAGGGAGCCCGCGCGCTGGTCGAGCCACATGGTGCAGTCACCGACCGGATCCGTGTCCCGGTCGATCGGCACCGTGGAACCCCACTGGCCCGTCACGGCGACGGCGACGATCCGTTCGGCGGGGACGCTCCCGCGGGCGGCCAGCTCCCGGGCCCCGTCGCAGATCGCGGTCCACCACTCCCGGGGGTCCTCGACGACCCCACCGTCGGGCAGCGTGGTCATCTGCACCCGCTGGTGGACGTGGTCGAGCACCTCCCCGGACAGCGCGACGTAGGCCGTCTTGGGGCCACCGCTGCCCAGGTCGACGGCCAGGACGACGTCGTCGTCGCTCACGGTGCCGACCCCCCTCGATCCGGTCCGCTCAGCCGGCCGAACCGAACGAGAACGGGATCTCCTCCCGGGTGCCGTCGGGGGCGACGTGCTCGAGTCGGAGCGGCAGCGCGTTGCCGCTCGACAGGCCGATCACCGAGACGACGTCGGCGGCCAGGTCCAGCAGCGGGGTGACCGGCACGACGGCCTCGGGTGGATGGACGCCGGGCTCGCCACCGATCTGGCCGCGCAGCGCCAGGATGGCACCCAGGCCCGCCGGGATGCCCGTGCCCTCGCCGGCGCCCTCGGTCTCGGAGAACAACGAGCACTCGTAGGTGTGCTCCTCCCCGTCCTTCGTGCCGCCGACGACCACCTTCAGGCAGCCGGCGGGTCCGGTGATGCCGGCCTCGGCGAGCAGGCGGGGTCGCTCGGAGCGCAGCAGGGCGACCATGGCGTCGATCGGTGCCACCCGGGCGGGGCCGTCGGCGGTCGGCACCTCGATGGGTGCCTCCGAGGCCATTCCGGCGCCGACCAGGTCCTGGGTCATGGCGAAGTACGACAGCGGGAACACCACCCCCAGGTTCGTGGCCCGTCGCAGCGCCGGGAAGACCGTGGGCAGCGTGATCGTCTCGGGGTGCGGGTAGGGGTGGACGGGGTAGGTGCCGACGCCGTGGAAGTCGACCTCCCGGACGTGGGCGGCCCCGGACTCCTCGAGCTGGCGGACCTCGACGAACTCGCCGTCGACGAAGAGCGGGACGTCGCTGGTCATCGCGTGGATCCGGTGCTTGAGCACCGCCGGACCCTCGTCGGCCTCTCCACCGTGGATGTGCATGATGTCGGCGCTCGTCACCTCGTCCAGGAACAACTCGCCGCAGAGCGCCACGAAGATGTTGGCCAGGCCCGGGGAGTTGCCCATGCCGATCACGGCCCGGACCCCGGCCGCTGCGGCCCGCTCGGACAGGGCGAGCTGTGCCCGCGTCGCGTCCAGGTCGTCGCACACATCGACGTAGTCGACGCCGGCGTCGATCGCGGCAGCCAGGATCGGCTCGCCGAACCTGTAGAACGGACCCACGCAGTTGACGACGAGCGCCGCGCCGTCGAGCAGGGCGGCGGTGGCCCGTACATCGGTGACGTCGACGGCGGCGGCGACGCAACGCGGGTCGCCGATCCCGTCGACGGTGGCCTGGGCAGCTGCGAGGTCGAGGTCGGCGACGACGATCCCGGTCGCGTCGTCGGTGGTGGCGAGCGTGCGGGCGGCGACGCTGCCGATGCCCCCGCCGCCGCCTAGGACGACGACTCGTGCGCTGCTCATTCGGGCACCCCCAGCTGGTGGTCCATCATGTCGCTCATCACCATCTTGATGAACTCGTCGGCCTCGTCGTTCATCCCGCCGGCCACGCCGCCGTAGACGGCGCTGCTCGCCGCCTGCTCGTCGGCGTGCTCACGGGCCCAGGCGACCGCCTCGTTCAGGTCGACCGCGAACTGCTCGGCGACGCCGGGCTGGGTCTGCGGCCGGGTGACGGCCATGTGGATGGCGTTCGGGTACTGCTGTCCGTTGAACCGCCAGCCATTCAGGCGCATGCGATCGTTGACCAGGTAGATGTCGAAGTCGTCCGAGGTGAACGAGAAGCAGAACGTCGGATCGCCCAGGATGCGCAGGTCGCCATGGGAGCGGACCGCCGCCTGCATCTCATCGGCGGTGGAGAAGATCCGGCGGGCGTAGTCCAGGTAGCCCCCGCGTCCGAGCGAGACCATCGACGCCCAGGTGGCCGCCAGCAGGCCCACCGACCGCGACCCGTCCATGCTGGGGGAGCAGTACTTCCCGCCCGTCCAGTCGGTCAGGTAGAAGTACTGCGAGTTGCGCAGGGCGACGTCACGGAACAGGACGACCGACGACCCCTTGAACGCGTAGCCGTACTTGTGGGTGTCGGCCGAGATCGACGTCACGCCCGGCAGCCGGAAGTCGAACGTCGGGATGGGGTAGCCGAGCTCCTGGCCCCACGGCAGGATGAACCCGCCGAGGCAGCCGTCGACGTGGAGTCCGACACCCCGCTCGACCGCCAGGTCCGACAGTGCGGGCATCGGGTCGACGGTTCCGTAGCCGTAGTTGCACGCCGATCCGATGATCGCGACCGTGTCGTCGTCGACCAGGTCCGCGACCGCGTCGACGTCGACGACGGTGGTGTCGGGGTCGACGGGCGCCCGACGGAGCTCCAGTCCGAACAGGTGGCAGGCCTTGTCGAAGGCCGGGTGTGCCGTCTCCGGCTTCACGACGTTGTAGGTGCGCTCGCCGCGTGTCTCCCGGGCGTGTTCGCGGTAGGCGAGCATGGCGTGGGCGATGCTGCCGCTCCCACCAGAGGTGACCAGGCCGCCCGGGGTGGTGTCCGTGATCGCCTCGCCGTGCAGCATGTCGAAGGACATCGCGATGATCTCGCCCTCGAAGCGCGTGGCGCTCGGGACGATGTCACGCTGCAGCGCGTTGGCGTGGGCGAACATGCCGAAGGCCTCGGTGAGGAACGCGTAGTGGTCGTGGTCCCCGCAGTACATGGAACCCGAGCAGTGGCCGTTCTCCCAGTGGCCGTTCTCCTCGGCGGCCATCTGGCGCAGCTCACCGAGGATCTCCTCCCGGCTCCGGCCGTGTTCGGGCATGGTGTGCAGCGGCGTGAACCGCTCGGCGTACGGGTAGTAGTCGCTCACGGTGCGTGATGATAGGGACGACCGGGCCGGAACGCCCCACCGAACGCCCCGGCGCCCCGGTTCCCGCCCCGGACTCAGCCCGGTCGGAGCAGCGTGTCGAGCAGGGCGACCAGGCCCTCGGGGTCCCTGACGGTCAACGAGACCGACGGGTGCCGCACGAACGACAGCGGGAGGCCGCCGGGCACCGGGTCCAGGAACCGCAGCCGGACCGCCCGCCGTCGGACCGTCGCGAAGGTCACGGATCCGTCGCGCAGGGACACTCGTGGTGGGCCGACGACGTCGAGCCATCCGGGTCCGGGGACCACGGACGCGCTGGCGATGTTGCGCAGCGGGGTCCGCATCGACCAGGGGCCGAAACGGATCTGGAGTTCCTGGGCCGTCACCGCGACCAGCGCCGAGAACGGCCAGATGCCGACGGCGCGCAGCGGCAGGCTCAACGGATCCCCGAACGCGAACGGGAACACGTGTGCGGGCTCGGGGACGACGGGGGCGTCGTCGACGAGACTCAGTTCGACCCGGCCCGCCCGGGCCGTCGCGCGGTCATCCACGTCTGCCATAGTGCCAGAGGCCGACGACGCCGTCGGCCTCCGACGGAGTCCAGAGACAGGAGTCACCCGATCGTGAGCACCGGGGGTGGGTTGTGAGCACCGAGCGTGGCGGGACCACCCACTGGGGCGAGATCGACGGTGTCTCCATCGACTTCCCCGTCGTCGTCGAGGAGATGAACTCCGCCACCCTCGTGTACACGGTGCCCGCAGGCCCGGCCCGCTCGTTGCTGCCGGGGGACGCGTTCGAGGTCGCCGGGTCCGCAGCGGACACGGCGACGCTCGTCGTGGCGCTCTGCGACTACCGCCGCAACCCGTGGGGCGACTACCTGGAGGTGAACCTGGGCCTGCTCGTCCACCCCGTCGGCCGGCCCGATGAGGTCGGCGCGTTCCAGTGGCGGATGCCGGTCGACCAGGAGTTCACCTGCACCGCCGGCAACCGCGTGCTGGGGCTGCCCAAGTCGGTCGAGGACCTGGAGCTGGTCGAGACCGCCGATGAGGTGTCGTTCCTGCTCCGCTCCGCCGGTCGGATCGACCTGGGCGTCACGCTGCCGCGGGTCGACCCGGTCGGCGAGCCCGTGGCGGCGACGACCGTCACCTACTCCTACCTGGAGGGCGTCCCGACCCGGGTCCCGCTCACGATCGACCTGCCCACCGGCGTGGTGGATCCGGACGCGGTCCTCCTCGAGCTCGGCGACGGCCCGGTCGCCGCCGAGCTCCGATCCCTCGGGCTCCCCACGACCCCTGACCACGCCGCCTGGGGCGAGGGGCTCCGCGGCACCTTCCACCCCACCGAACCGGTCGGCGTCGACTGACGTGGGGGAACTGCTCGCCAAGGTGCTGCCGCTCGCGCTGGGCGCTGCGGTCAGCCCGACCGTGCTCGCGCTCGAGCTGCTGATCTTCTCCGCACCCCGACGGCCGGTCGCCCGGGGAGCCAGCTACGTGGCGGGCACCATGCTCGTGCTCTCCGGGCTGACCGTGGTCGGCCTGATGGTGACCAACCACGGCACGGGGTTCGGATCGTCCGCGGATCCCGTCACCCGCGCCATCGACGGCACGCTCGGCTTCGTGCTGCTCGTCCTGGCGCTCCACACCTCGCTCCGGGCGATCACCACCGACCGGGACCGGGCCGACGACGTCGGGGCCACCGCCCACTCGGATCGCTCTGCGTCGCTGCCGGCGGCGTTCCTGTTGGGGATCGTCATGATGCTGTCGAACTTCTCGACGATCCTGTTGTACCTCCCGGCCATGCGGGCCGTGACCGCCTCGTCGGTCCCCCGCTCGGACCAGCTGGTGGCCGTGGTGGTGGCCTTCGTGATCACGGCGTTGCCGATCCTGTCCCCGCTCGTGGTCCGGCTCGTCGCGCCCGGCCCGTCGGGTCGCTGGTTCGACTCGCTGCACCAGGTGGTGGTCCGCTACCAGACCCAGTTGACCGTCGGCATCGAGGTGATCTTCGGCGTGTACCTGCTCGGCAAGGCGATCCGCGGCTGACCTGAACGCTCAGTCGTCGGTCGTCGGACGCCGGCGCTGCTGCTTCCGCTCCGAGCGGTGACGCTTGGACTCGAGTCGCCGGACCTGTGACGCGGCCGTCGGACGCGTCGACCGTCGGGATCGACGGGTGACGAGCGCGTTCCGGAGCAATGCGGCCAGGCGCCGCCGCGCCAGCTGCCGGTTGCGCGACTGGGACCGTTCCTCGGCGGCGACGACCGTGACCCGGTCCCCGAACCGGGCGATCAGGCGGTCGCGTTCGGCATCCCGGAGCCCGGTGCAGCGGCGGAGGTCGACCGACAGCTCCACCCGTGTCTGCGACCGGTTGGCGTGCTGGCCGCCCGGGCCACCAGAGGTCGTGAACCGCTCCTCCAGGTCGCGGCCCCGGATCGTGACCCGGGCGTCGACGACCAGGTCAACGGTGGGGTCGGCCACGTCGGCAGGGTACCGTCCTGGCCGTGCGAGCCGTCGAACGCCTGGAGCCCGGAGCGCGCGCCTACCTGGACCTCCTGGCCGGCTGCCTGACCCGCGAGCTGTTCCTGGACCAGGAGTGGTGGGACGCCGACCTGCGCGAGTGGCCCGATGACGTCGACGCGCTGCGCGAGCGACTGCGCGAACGCGGCTGGCGGCTGGTCCGCCGCGGCGACCCGACGGCCCGCGCCGAGGGCCGCGACTGGCCGCCGACCGCCGAGACGATGGTCGGGACCGCCAGGTTGGGCAACGTCGTCGACTGCTGCGTCGCCGCAGTCCTCGACGACGTCCCCGGAGACTTCGTCGAGACCGGAGTGTGGCGGGGTGGTGCCACCATCCTGATGCGGGGAGTGCTCCGGGCCCTGGACGACCCGGGCCGGAGGGTGTGGGTCGCCGACTCCTTCGAGGGGTTGCCGGCCCCGGGCGAGGACGCGCACCCCACCGACGTCGGACTCGACTGGTCGCACGTCGGTGCGCTCAAGGTGTCCGCCGACGACGTGCGCGCCAACTTCGCCCGGTACGGACTGCTCGACGACCGGGTCCAGTTCCTGGAGGGCTGGTTCGCCGACACGCTGCCGACGGCCCCGATCGACCAGGTGTCCGTGCTGCGACTCGACGGTGACCTGTACGGCTCGACGATGGATGCGCTCCGGGCACTGGAACCGCGGGTCGCGCCGGGCGGGTGGGTGATCGTGGACGACTACGGCGGCTGGGAACCCTGCCGGACCGCGGTCGACGACTACCGGGCCGACCGCGGGATCACCGCACCCATCCACCGGGTGGACTGGACCGGCATCTGGTGGCGCAAGCCCTGAGG
Organism: uncultured Actinomycetes bacterium; assembly: GCA_903925745.1. Taxonomy (GTDB): domain Bacteria; phylum Actinomycetota; class Acidimicrobiia; order Acidimicrobiales; family Microtrichaceae; genus SXMI01. Next base: position 21,588 of record CAIYGQ010000223.1, read on the forward strand.
CCACGGAGCCACGTCGCTCCCGGGGTGCCGCCCGGTCATCCCGGCCGGCCACTCAAGGTCGACACCGGTGACTGCCGATGGGGCCGGGTGCCACGTCCCGACACCCCGGGCCGGTCCGGCCGGATCGGCCGTCGGCGCCGCCACCCGGCGCGACGCAGCCGACGGGTGGCGGCGGCCGCGAGCGGTGTGTCCTGCGTCGGACTCGTGGGGGTCCTCGCCGCCGGAGCCGCACCGGCGGTGACCGCAGCGGGTCCGCTCGAACCACTCGGTGCGCCCACCTCGGCGGAGCGGCCGCTCACGGCGGGTGACCGGCTGTCGCCGTCCCCGGTCGCGGTCGTCCCGCTGCCCTCGACGGCGGCGGTGCCGCCCGGTACGGACCTGCCTCCGCTGCCGGTCCCGTCGACCCTGCTGCCAACCCTGCCTCCGACCCTGCCACCGACGTCGACTCCGGGCGCAGGTGCGTCGCCGACCGGGGGGTTGCCCTCCGGGGCGGCCGGGGTCGCACCGGGTGTCGCAGCCACGCTGACCCCACCGCTCCCGGTCGGGACGACACCGCCGTCCCCGTCCCGCTCGCTCCCGCCGGCCGCGGCACCCTCGGCCCCGGTCGCGCCGTTGCCGCTCCCCCGCCCGTCCCCGCCGGTCACGGCACCTCCGGTGACCACTCCGCGGCCGACCCCGCCGGTCACCTCGCCCGATCCCCCCGCCCCCGTGCCCGCTCCCCCCGAGGTGCCCACGTGCGGACCCTCGAGCTGCTGAGCCCTGACGGACCAGCGGCCCACCGCGGCGCTGGACCGCACGCCGAGAGGACCTGGTGGCGCCACCGGATCCGGGCGATGGGGACGGTGGTCGACGTGGTGGCGTTCGGTGGCGCTCCCGAGGCCCGCACTCGTTGCGAGGCGCTGATCCGCGAGTGCGAGACGTCGTGGAGCAGGTTCCGGGACGACAGCCACCTGTCGGTGCTCAATCGCTCACAGCGCTCCTGCGTCCCGGTGCCGGAGCTGCTGGAGCTGGCGCTCTCACGCGCGGTCATCGCCTGGGCCGAGACCGACGGCTGGTTCGACCCCACCGTCCTGGACGCGGTCGTCGCCGCGGGCTACGACCGCGACTTCCGGGAGCTGGACCAGCGGCCCCGACCGGCCCCGGAGCGGCGGATCGTCCCGGGGGCGGGGGACGTCCACGTCTCGAGGGGCCACGTCGTGCGACCCGTCGGGGTGCACCTCGACCTGGGCGGGATCGGCAAGGGCCTGGCCGCCGACCTGGCGGTTCGTGAACTGCTCGGCGCCGGGGTGGAGTCCGCCGCTGTCTCCGTCGGCGGTGACGTGCGCGTGGCGGGGCGGGTGCCCGATGGTGGATGGCGGATCCCGGTGGCGGACGCGTTCAGTGGCGGATGGGCCAGGACGGTGGTGCTCGACGCCGGCGGAGTGGCGACGAGCAGTACGCAGGTGCGTCGATGGCCCGACGAGGCCGGCGGGTGGATCCACCACCTCGTCGACCCCACGACCGGGTGCCCGTCGAACTCGGGCGTGCGCTCCGTCACGGTGGCGGCCGACGAGGCCTGGTGGGCCGAGGTGCTGGCCAAGGCGGCGCTCGTGGCCGGACCGGAGCGGGGTGGCGAGCTGATCGAACGGGCCGGGGCGGTGGGGTGGTGCAGCGCCGACGACGGTGGGGAGATCCGGGTGGGCGTCCCGGTCCGACCAGGAGATGCCTGCCGGTGGGAGACGGACCGGGGACCTGACCGCAGCGAGGTGGCCCCGACCCGACCCGACCGAACCGGATCGGGGCGGGGCGCACCCGGCTGATCCTCACCATCCGAGGCCTCTCCTGCGGGGATCATCCGTGATCCGCCGTGTGATGCCCAGTGGGGACGAGTCCCCACTGGTGGGGCGGGCTCAGTCGTCGGCGGGTGGGTCGTGGTCGGGCGGGCCCTCGTCGCCGTGGAGTCCCCGGCGGTGCGGGATCGACTTGCCCAGGTTGGACACCGTGAGGGCCACGACCGTGACCAGGAACAC
>CAIYGQ010000224.1 GCA_903925745.1 uncultured Actinomycetes bacterium
CCGACGGTCGCCTTGAAGAAGTCCTCGTGGCGCCACATCACACCCTTGGGCATGCCGGTGGTGCCGCCGGTGTAGAGCATGTAGAGGTCGTCGTCGCTCCGGGGCCCGAAGTCCCGGTCGGCCGAGGCGCCGGCGAGCGCTGCCTCGTAGTCGAGCGCCCCACACACCGAGATGTCGGCGGCCGATGCGTCCTCCCACGCCACGCAGGTCTGCAGGAGGGGGCAGTCGTCACGGACGGCTGCGATCCGCTGTGAGAACTCGGCGCCGTGCACCACCGCCACCAGGTCGGCGTTGTCGAACAGGTAGCGCAGCTCACCCTCGACGTAGCGGTAGTTGACGTTGACCGGCACCGCCCGCAGCTTCCAGGCCGCCCACTGGGCCTCGGCCCACTCGTTGGTGTTGTAGCCGTAGACACCGACCTTGTCTCCGGGCTGCACGCCACCCTCGGCCAGCACGTGGGCCAGGCGGTTCGCCCGTTGTTCGAACTCGGCGAAGGTGAGCGATCGACGCCCGCCGGGGGCGTTGGGCACCACCACGGCGGTGCGGTCGCCGATGACGTCGACGACGGACTCGAACAGGTCTGCCAGGTTCCAGGTCATTGGCGAAATCTATGTCAGGGGTGCCCCGCTGTGCCCGTCGCCACAGCCGAAGGGCCGCGGCGACCATCCCGGGGATGCGTTCGCCGTTCCCGGCCAGCACCTCGCTGACTCCGGTCGTCCGGCGTCCCCACCCGAGGGCCCCTGAACCACGGGGGCCACATCCACTCCCGTGCGCACGGCGGGGCCGCAGGTGTCAGGCTGTCGGGGTGAGGTCGCTCCGCTCCGCCGTGCCCGCCTCGACCGTGCTCACCGTCGTCGCCGGCGGCGTGGCGTGGACGGCGACGGAGTACGGGCTCCACCGGTTCGCGATGCACACCCTGAGGGGACGCGGCCTGGCCTCCAGGGAGCACCTGACCCACCACGCCGACGTCACCTACTTCTCCCCCGCGTCCAAGAAGGCGCTGTCGGCGGTGGCGACGACGATCGCAGTGCTCCCCGTCGCCACCATGGTCGCCGGCAGGCGGCGCGCGGTGGAGTTCACCGCCGGGATGATCGGCACCTATCTGGGCTACGAGGTGGCGCACCGGCGGATCCACACCCACGCCCCGCGTTCCGCCTACGGCCGCTGGGCCCGGCGCAGCCACCTGCACCACCACTTCGGGGCACCCATGCGCAACCATGGCGTGACGACGAACGTGTGGGACCGACTGTTCGGGTCCTACGACGACCCGGGGGTGGTGACGGTGCCGCGCCGGATGGCCCCGGTCTGGCTGCTCGACGAACACGGCGCGGTGCGCGCCGACTTCGCCGACGACTACGTGGTCCGGGGATCAGCCGACCGGAGCGGGGTGCAGGTGGAGGCCGACCGGACCGACGCGTTCGCCAACGCCGCACCTGCGGTCTGACTGCGGGTTGTAGGAGACTCCGGCCGGTCGTCGTGTACGGCGGAGGCCGAACACGGGAACGGAGGCTGGGGTGGAGGGGGACGGGTTGGCGAACCGTCGGCGGCTGGTCTCGACCGGTGACCTGCCGGTCGGCGACGTGGTCGAGGAGCAGATGCGAGCGGCCCACGAGCGGTACCGAGACGTCACCGACGGGCGCGTCGCCGACTACATCCCGGCGTTGTCGTGCGCATCACCGGACTGGTTCGGCATCGCCATCTGCGGAGTCGCCGGCGCCGTCCGCGCCGTGGGCGACGCCGACCGCGAGTTCTCGATCCAGAGCGTGTCCAAACCGTTCGTGTTCGCGCTGGTGTGCGATGCCATCGGCGTCGAGGAGGCCCGGGCCCGGCTCGGCGCCAACGGGACGGGACAACCCTTCGACTCGGTGATCGCCGTGGAACTCGACCCGGACAAGGCCACCAACCCGCTGGTCAACGCGGGTGCCGTGGCCACGACCAGCCTCGTGCCGGGTGCCGACGTGGACGAACGCTGGGAGGCGATCCGGTCGGGCCTGTCACGGTTCGCCGGTCGGGAACTCGTCATCGACGACGAGGTGTACCGCTCCGAGAGCGGGTCGAACCAGCGCAACCGGGGCATCGCGCACCTGCTCGCCGGCTACGACCGGATCTACGCCGACCCCGAGGAGACCACCGACGTCTACACGCGGCAGTGTTCGCTGCTGGTGTCGGCCCGGGATCTGGCGGTCATGGGCGCCACGCTCGCCGACGGCGGCGTGAACCCGGTGACCGGCGAGCGGGTGGTCGGCGAAGACGTCTGCACCAAGGTTCTGGCCGTGCTGGCCACTGCCGGCATGTACGAACGCAGTGGTGACTGGCTCTTCGATGTCGGACTGCCGGGCAAGAGTGGCGTCAGCGGCGGGATGGTCACGATCTCGCCGGGCAAGGGCGGCATGGGCACGTTCTCGCCACCACTCGATGAGGCCGGCAACTCGGTCCGGGGCCGGTTGGCGACCACCGACCTGGCGCACGCGCTCGGGTTGAACCTCTTCGCCTCTGCGCCCGCCGACACGGGTTGACCGCCGGGCTGGGCATGGGGTCCGATCGGCGCCGGTCGACGGCGCTCGTGGTCGCGATTCAGCGCTTCCGACCGGAGTCCGGGTCGACCCGGAGCTGTTCGGCATCGACGGCGACCAGGTCCGAGCCCTTCACCGAGAGCAGGTCGCGGAGACCGTCGTTGTCCCACCGCTCATCGGGTGCACCCGAGATGAACCAGGACGATCCGTTGTCGGCGAGGACCATCCCGTGGACCTTGAGCGCCTCTGCGATCACCCGGGCCTGCGGATGCATCCACGAGGTGTCGTAGTCGGCGCGAAGGCGGAACCAGGCTCCCATCGGTGGCAGGTTCGGATCGGTCGAGTTCGATGCGAAGTGGCGTGCTGGCCACAGGAAGCTCCGCTGGGTTCGCGGCGCAGTGAAGCGAACCGCGTGGTCGATCCGCCCGGAGGCCACCTCCTCGTAGCGGACGAGCCCCGGCAGGATCGGGAGCCCGGCGGCGTCGGCCGAGGTCCACCCGGAGGGTCGGAGAGCGTTCGACCGGAGGTCCCACACCGCTCCGGAACCTGCATCCCATGAGCCGTCCGGGAGGGGCGTGGCGTCGTAGACCTCGTACAGGGTGCAGTCCGAGTCGTCCACGACGATCACGTGGTGGTCGGAACCGTGCTCCCGAGGAGCCCCCGGAGGAATCGGGTACGGCCCGGGGTCGCTCTCGTCGGGGTAGTAGAAGCTGATCGGTACACGCGGCTGGCCGGCACCGACCCTGGTGAAGGGGATGCCGATCGGCCCCCCGTCCCACGTGCCCGAACCGAAGTCCGCCTTGAGCCCGGTATCGGCGCCGATGCCCGTACGCCACGCTCCGGATTGCGGGTGCTCAGGGAGTGACGAGACATCGGCGTACCAGTAGCTGTCGGCGGGGAACATGGGACACGGTCCCACCCCCGGCGACGACGGCGGGCCGACCGGGGGACCGGGCACGCACGCTCCGATCGCCAGGACCGCGCCGATCCACGCCATGGACGCCGCTCGACGACCCCACCGCAGCGACGGACCCCGGATGCGGCCGAAGGCGCCCATGGCGCCCACTCGATGGAACATGGTCGGTCCTGACTGTCGGTCCGGCGCCGGGGCGGGCGCCGCCGCTGTCATCGGCAACGGGACCACGGAACATGAGCGGCAGGTCGGCGCCCGCAGCTGTCGCCGCACCCGACGGCATGGACCTCGCCGCCACGCTCAGCTGCCTCGACGAGATCCCCACAACCAGCCGTTGCCTGCACCTGTCGCTCTACCTCGCCGAACGCATCGAATGTCAACCAAACCTGCAGCAGACCCTTCGGTGCCCTCGACCCGGGCTCGCTCGACGACGCCATCGAGACGCTCCAAGCGCTCCATGCGACCGGACGCACCACCGGCGTGATCACCCACGTCGAGGCCATGAAGGAGCGGCTGCACGTCGGGATCCAGGTCGAGCGGCGACCGGACGGCCGAGGCTCACGGCTCACCGTGCTCCCCTGAGGTGCTCCGTCAGTCGTCCCCGCTCGACCGGAGCAGCTCCACCGCTCGGGCCACCCGCTCGGCGTGGATCGTCTCCTCGCGACCGTTGCGTCGGAGGAGCTTGGCCACCTCGGGATCGTCGACCTGGTCGGCCCACGCCTGGTAGCCGGCGTCCGCCTGCTGCTCGCCGCTGACCACGAGCGCCAGCAGGTCGGCGTCGACCCGGTCGGGCAGCGGCACGGGGTGGCAGGCCAGCTGGTCCGCGGTCGGTTCGACGACCTCGCCGACGGTCAGCCGGATCGCCTTGAGGATCCTCCGTGCGTGGGCGAGCTCCTCGGTACCGTTCCGGCGGAGGAGGTCGGCAGCCTCGGGGTGGTCGATCCGCTCGGCCAGCCCCACGTAGAACTCGTGTCCGGTGCGCTCCAGTCGGAAGACGGACCACATGGCGTCCACGTCCAGCGTGGCGACGGCACCCA
>CAIYGQ010000225.1 GCA_903925745.1 uncultured Actinomycetes bacterium
ACATCGACCGGGTCAGCAACCCCGGACCCATGCGGGTGGTCCTCCCGCCGACCCGGCGGCTGGTCGACGAGACGGACCTGCGGGTCACGTCGGTGCACGTCGAGGTGCTCGCCAAGGAGATCCGGGGCCTGCTCGCCCGTCAGGTCGCCGAGGCCCACTGCTTCATCATCTTCTCGGTGCACGATCAGTACGCCGCCGCACGCAACCGCTACGTCCAGACCATCACCTTCGAGGGTGACCAGCTGCTCGCCGAGTCGGTCGGTGAGCGCTACACCGTGCTGACCCGGGAGGAGCTGCGCGAGCTCGAGCTGTTCGGCTGGTTCCCGCCCGAGGGACCCGTCGACCCGGTCGGAAACTTCGCGGTGCTGTGGGAACCACCGGACGTGGACGACACCGCCCAGCTGCTGGCGCTGACGCTGGTCCGGATCCATGGACTCCGTTCGCCCGAGGACCTCACCATCAGGGTCACCTCGACCCGGGACGAGTCGTGAACGAGGCGGCGGAGCAGGGGACCTCACCCCACGGGGCCATGCCCCGGGACCTGCTGCTGGTCCGTCACGGTCGCAGCGAGGGCAACGTGGCCCTGGATGCGGCCAAGCCGGTGGGGGACGGTGGCCTCGGCGACGACTCGAAGGTCCTGGACCCGGCGTACCGGGAGCGGAGTGCGATGCACTACCGACTCGTGGCCGCGGGCCGGGAGCAGGCCGCTGCCGCCGGTCGGATCGTCCGGGAGTGGATGGAGCAGGTCGGCATCACCGAGTTCGACCGGTGCTACTGCTCGCCCTACACCCGAGCCATGGAGACCGCTGCGCTCATGGGCGTCCCCGACGCCCGGTGGCGCCGGGAGTCGCTGCTCCGGGAGCGGGACTTCGGCGTCTGGGAGGGTCGCAGCCGGCAGGAGATCCGCTCGGAGTTCCCGGCTGCTGCGGACTACAAGGACCGGAACCGCTATCTGTACCGACCGACGGGTGGCGAGAGCCTGGGTGACGTCGAGCTGCGGGTCAGGGAGGTGCTCGCCACGCTGGCCCGGGAGATGGAGGGCCGGCGGGTCCTGTGCGTCACCCACGAGGACGTGATGTGGGCGTTCCGCTACCGCCTCGAGAAGATGACGATCGCCGACTACCTCGCCGAGCACGACCAGGACGCAGCGGTCCCCAACGGGGGCATCCTCCACTTCACCCGCGAGCGGCCCGACGGATCGCTCGACGACCGGTTCCACCGGGTCCGGCTCGTCGACCCCGACGGGACCGACGGTTGGGACTGGACGACGATCGAGCGCAACGAGGAGTCTGACGCCGAACTCCTCGCCGAGGTGGACACCCACCCGCGACTCTGGGGCGACTCCGCATGAGCCGCCCCCTCGATCCGACCGTCCGGCTGTTCACCCCGTCGGTGCCCCTGCCCGAGTCGGCCGACGAGGTGCGCTCCACCGTCCTGTTCGGGGTCTGGGACCGGCCGTGGGACTGGCAGGCCAGCTTCCGGCTGGGGCGACCGGTCCTGCTCCGCCGGCGGGACGCCGAGGTCGTGGAGTGGCTCGTCGAGGTGGTCGAGGTCCTGGCGGTGCCCTTCGAGTCCGCCGAGGCGTTCCGGGACCTGCTCGTCCAACGCTGGGACCCCACCATCGGGCCCATCAACGGTGAGGCGCCGGCCCCCGGGTTCGGCGTCGCCTGGCGCTCCGCCCCCGTCAGCCACCTGAGTGCCGGCCGTCCCGAGGGCGCCGGACCGCTGCCCGAGTGGTGCGAGTTCGGCGAGCTCGACGGGGCCTGGCAGGCCGCGCTCGCCCGGTGAGGCTCCGGCACCCGGCCGCCGCCGGTCGTTGCGGCCCCGGTCCCGCTCAGAGGTAGACGCCGAACCCGGGTTCCGGCGCGGCGGCAGGCTCGACCCGGTCGCGCAGTTCGTAGAGCTCGGCGAGCGAGGCCCCGTCGGCCGGGACGGACGACACGGACGGGTGGTCGGCTCCCAACCACCGGCGGGCCTCGCCGGCGGTGAAGCGTTCGAACTCGATGGCGGCGAGCGCCCGGCCGGGCCGGAGCAGCGAGTCGGGCAGGTGGGACCCGGGCACGTTGGTGGTGACCAGGACGATCGTCGGCACCCCCTGACCCAGGATCCCGTCGGTCAGGTTCAGGAGCCGTCCGGCACCGGCGGCGAGGGCGGCCTCACCGTCCTCGAGGACGATCAGCCGCCACGGTCGGGCCACCGCACCGCGCTCGCGGCGGGTGACCACCTCGGTCAGGTAGGTGACGTCGCCGAACATCCGCTCGGGGTCGGCGACCACGTGGGTCCGACACCACGGTGCCCAGGCGCGGGCCAGCGACCGGACCGCGGTCGTCTTGCCGGTCCCGGGAGCGCCGTGGAACACCACCAGCTGGCCCCGACCGTGCGGTTCGACCACGCCGTGCAGGTCGTCGAGCTCGCCCAGCGTGCCGTCCGGGTAGTTCGCCCGGATGTCCTTCCATGTGGGGACCTGGATGCGCTTGGCCCGGGCGGTCGCCCTGCCCGCCATCCGGCCACCCCAGATGGTCACCTCGAGGGTGGAGTCGGCCCCGTCCCTGGCGGCCTCCAGTGCCTCGTCGATCCGCCGGAGGATCCGGCCGGCGAGCACCCGGGCGTTCGCCGGGAAGTCGGCGGCGACCGTGATGGAGGTCCGGCCGTCACCGGTGCGCCACAGCTGGAGCGACCGTTCGGTGTGGATGGTGAAGATGCTCGATCCACCCGAGCTGGCGCTGCGCTCACAGAACGTGTCCGGGTGGACGATCTGGTCCGGGTCCAGGTCCTGTTCCACCACGGCGCTGAAGGTGTGGGGGAACCGGCCGCTCGCCACCTCCTCGAGGAACGCGAGCTCCACCAGGGCGACGGGGTCGGTCGTCCGGTCGATCGACACGTGTCCGCACAGGTCGGTCGGCTCGACCAGCCCACCGGGCTGGGTCAGCCAGATCGGCGCGAGCCCGTCGAGCGGGTCGGCGTCCGCCCCGAGGTGTTCGTCGCGCAGGTCAGGGTGCAGGTCGTGGTCGAGTGTCTGGTCCACGGTGGTTCTCCGTTCTCCCGGTGGGCCGAGTCGTCACGACCGGTCCCGCCGACGCCGTTCAGGCGGCGAGTGCGAACTGCGCCGGTCGTCCGAGCGGCAGGAACCGCCCTGCGTTGAGGCGCAGCGACCGGGCCGTGCTCCGGGCATTGGCGACGACGACCGTGGGGAGGCCGTCGTGGTTGCAGCGCTGCACCAGGTCGGTGAAGGCCCCGTCTCCTGAGGCCACGACCAGACGGTCCGCCGAGCGGGTCAGCCAGTCGCGGTCGGCCACCAGGTCCAACAGCGCGAGGTCCGCCCCGTCCCGGCCGGTACGCACCTGGAGGTGCCAGCCACCGATGTGCTCGGCCACGAGCGGGGCCAGGGCCGGGTTGCAGGTGACGTACACCAGGTCGCCGGGTCTGATCCGGGCCTGTTCGACGAGTCCCTCCAGTGCGGCGCGGATGGCGTGGGAGGTGGCGGCCCGGGGGTCGTCACCCAGCAGGTTCTCGATGTCGACCAGCACGACGGCCCGTGACGCCCCACCGCTCGGGTGGCGGCGCCGGGCGGCCCGCCGGCGGTCGGCGGATCGGTTGCGCCGGGTGGGGGCCCGCAGCCCGCGGCGGTTGGGTCTCCCGTGGACATCGGGCCGGCCGGCGGTGCGCTTCGTCAGGTCGGCGAGGCCGGTGGTCGCTCCCCGGGTCGGTCCGTGGTGGTGTCCCATGCTCATGGTGTCGTCCCCTCCTGCAACAGCGCTGCGATACGTGATCCGGTCCCCGTGGTGTCGGGGTTCCGACCGGTCCAGCGGGCGCCGTCCCGGACTGAGGACCAGTGAACCATCCACGTGTGACATCGGGGCGGGCCTCGCCGGGCCGAGCGGCCGCGCCGACAGCGGGTCCCGGTGCCCGCTCCGCCGGACCGACCCGGGGTCGCTTCAGCCCGGGAGGGTGACGACGCAGTGGGTGGTCGGGTCGGCGGAGCGTCCGATGTGGATCCGCCGGACCCCGTCGGGCACGCGCACCCGGACGAGGATCCGCACGGTGGCCCCGGCGGGCACGTCGGCCCGGGCGAATCCCCGCAGGGTCAGGAGTGGCGCCGGGTGCGTCCCCAGCCCCAGCGGGACGTAGGCCTGGACGACCTCCGCTCCGGCCACGTCAGATGAGTTCGAGACCTCGACCGACAGCGTGACCACCGAGGTGGTCGACCACGCGTCGGTGCCGTCAGCGGGCTCAACGTCCTCCAGACGGGGCTCCGACCAGTCGAGCGCTGCGTACCCCAGCCCGAATCCGAACCAGAACCGCGGCCGCTGGCCGGTCGCCTCCATCATCCGGTAGCCGAACAGGGGACCGTAGGTGATCCGTCTGGCGAACCTCCGGAACGGGGGCAGGCGGGTGTCGGCCGTCGGCCACGTGCTGGTCACCCGACCGCCGGGGACGGCGTCGCCGAACAGGACGTCGGCCACGGCGTACCCGCCCTCCATGCCCGGGTACCAGGCCATGACGAGTGCGGCCACGTCATCGAGCCACGGGTCGACCTGGAAGGCGCTCCCGCCGTTCAGGACGACGATCGTCGCCGGGTTGGCCTCGGCCACCGTCCGGATAAGCGCCTCGTGGTCGGCGGCGAGACGGAGGGACCCGCGGTCCCCGCCGGCGTTCAGGATCCACTCACCCTCGTCCCGCCACGTCGAGCCGGCGGCCACGACCACGGCGTCGCAGTCGGCGGCCAGCGCCCGGGCGCGGGGCAGGTCGCTGCCGTCGAGGTGGGCCACCTCGACACCACGGCGGGCGCCGGCGGCCACGAGGCCCTGGAGCAGGGTCACGACGTCGGTCGGGTGCACCTGCGAGGAGCCGTGATCGCCCAGGTTCTCCGCCGTCGCCAGCGCACCGATGACGGCCAGCCGACGCACACGCGCCGGGTCGAGGGGCAGGACCGGCGCCACCGGCCCGGCCCCGGTGCGCACGGGCTCGTTGCGGAGCAGCACCAACGACCTGGCCGCCGCCTCCCGGGCCAGCGCCCGGTGTTCCGGCCCGGCGACGACCTCGGGCCGGTAGCGCTCGGTCTCGCCGCGACGGGCCGCCCGAGCCTGGGCCCGGATCTGTCGCCGGGCCGACGCCCGGAGCCGGGAACGGTCCACGACACCGCGGCGCAACAGGCGGGGCAGGGCGCGGAACCTCCAACGGAACGGCATCTCCAGGTCCATGCCGCCGACCACCGCCCGCCGGGCGTTGCGGATGCCCCAGGTGAAGTCCGACATCACGAACGCATCCGAGCCCCAGTCCGAACGGAGCACACCGCCGAGCAGTTCGATCGAGTGGCCGCACGCTTCGCCGTTCACCAGGTTGTACGCCGACATCACCGAGTCGGCGCCCGCGTCGAGGCACGCCCGGAAGTGGGGTAGGTACAGGTCGCGCAAGTCGTCGGGATGCACCCGGACGTCCAGCCAGAACCGCGAGTTCTCGATGCTGTTGGCGGCGAAGTGCTTGACGCAGGCGACGACGTGGCGGGTCGTCCCCCTGACGAGCGCCGCGCCGAACTCGCCGAGCAGGAAGGGGTCCTCGCCGTAGGTCTCCTGGGCCCGACCCCACGCCGGGTGGCGGAGCAGGTTGACGCACACCCCAGCGAAGAGGTTGGCACCCTGGGTCCGTGCCTCGACCCCGATCGCATCGCCGATCCGATCCTCGAGTTCGACGTCGAAGGTCGCCGCCCGGGCGGTGGATGACGGGAACCCCGTCGAGTGACCGACCACCACGCCGCGGGGACCGTCGGTGAAGCGGATCCCGGGGATGCCGAGACGGTCGATGCGGCCCGCCACGATGGGGGCTCCGTTGTAGCGCCGCGACATCTCCCTGGTGCCACGGACCAACGGACCGTCACCGGACATCACCGCGCACAGCTCCTCGTCGGTCAGCTGGTCGACCAGGTCGTCGACGAACGACTCCAGCGCTGTGTCGTCGAGGGGCACCCTCCCGGCCAGGGGGGCGAACGGATCCGGTGGAGCGGCCCCCGGCACGGCGGTCAGCGGGTCAGCTGACGACGCGGCCGGCGGTGGTCAGGTCCATCGCCAGTCGGTGCTCGCCGTCGCGGATGTCGAAGGTCTCGACCACCGCACACTGCTCGGCCCACGGGCTCGAGTGGCGGGGGTGGTCCCGCAGCGGCACCACGGTGCCATCGACCCGGAAGTCGCCGACGACACCGAAGGCCAGCTCCCCCTCGGTGGGGGAGACGTAGCGGACCGTGCGTCGACCACCCCTCCCCGTGACCTCCACGTCCGCCGAGGTGATCGCCTCCACGAACGCCTCGAACGACCCGTGGTCGCCCACGCCACCCACCTCGACGACCCAGACGTTGTCGGCACCGCCGGATGCGATCAGGTCGAACGGGGCGGTCATGCCGTCGGTGGCCTCGACCGTCGGGTCGTAGGTCCGCCACGCCGTCGGCCGGTGCGACCACAGCGCCACGTAGCCATCACCCTTGCGGCCGATCACCCAGCCGTCGGACTCGACGACCTCGTCGAAGCGCTCGGTGGGGAAGAACGCGTGGGTGTAGGGCTCGTAGCCGAAGTACGGGCCGAGCAGCGGGTCGGTCGGCGATGCGTAGCCCGGTTGGTAGATGTGGATCGCCGCCCGGTCCCGTTGTGCGCTTCGGGGCATGGAGGCCGTGCCCACCCAGTACCCGCTGTCGTCGTTCCAACTTGTCGAACGCTTCACCGGTGCCGACGGGTGGGTGGTGAACACGTTGACGGCGGTGTCGAGCGTGGCGTGCCAGGCGTGCACCTGCTCCATGGCGTCGCCGAAGCGGTGGTCCACCACGCAGGACAGCATCGCCTCGGAACTGCGCCAGGTGTAGGTGTGGGCCTCACCGAGCACACCGGCGGCGGCGAACGGGGCCAGCTCCCGGACGGCGAGCTGGGCCGCGGTCGGATCGATGCCGGAGAACTGCTCCACCGCCGAGAACTTCTGGAACAACTCCGAGTCCCACAGGTTCCAGCGGTTGCACGCCTCGAGCGTCGGCGGGACGAACTGCCAGGTCGTCAGCGCGCCGTGGCTCCACCAGAACGTCAGGTTCTCGACCGTGTAGTCGTAGCCATAGGCCCCCTGCGGGTTCGGACTCCACGGCTCGTGGGGATCGACGTGCACACCGTGGCGTTCCCGGATCCGGACCGGGCCCTGGTGGTGGGCCGCCTGCCTGATGACCTCGGGCACCCGGTACCGGTCGTTCCCGCACAGGAACAACACCCCGTGGTCACGGGGGTTGGAGTAGCCCTCGGCGGTGGTGTCGAAGAGGAACTTGGCGGTGGAGAACGTGGACTCACCGAACCCACTGCACTTCGCCGCCTTGTAGCCGCGCCCGTGGGTGACGCCGTAGACGCCCTTGAACGTGTGGGTGGCCAGGTCGAACAGGGTGATGTCGGTCGCGGCGGCCCCCAAGGCGATGAGCTCGGGATCGTCGGCCCACTGCACCAGCGTCAGCAGCGGCGCGTACACGAACTTCATGTAGGTGTTGGAGTGCCACTCGCTGAAGCCGAACCTGCCCCGCTCCCGGATCCAGTCGACCAGCACCGGACGGGCCCGTTCGGCGTGCTGGGCCCCGGTCAGGCCGGTGAACCCGAAGACCCGGTCGGGGACGGCCAGGCCGCCCAGGTACTCGTCGACCGCGAACATGATCCGGTGGTTCTCGGACCAGAACCACTTGTCGTCCACGTCACCGGGCGGAATGGGGTCGTCGTAGCGGTACCGGGCGTTGGCGATCTTGTCCTCGATCGCATCGATCGCGACCTGGGGGAGCACGCCGCGGCCGAGGCGGAGCACCCACTGCTGGTACATGAGCTCGAAGTCGTCGGTGTCCCGGTACGGGTCGGTGCTCACGATCCCGGTCCCCACCTGCGACGGGTCCCACACGAAGTCCGGGTCGCGGCGGCTGCGCAGCAGGTGGGCGATCACGCTGGCGGTGTCGTCCGGGCGGAGCGACTCCGTGGCGAGTTGCAGGTACTCGGTGGTCCGGGCCTGGAAGAGCGCCTCGTCCATCAACCCGCTGCTGCCGGGGGGCGGGAGGGCCGAGGGGCCGAGGACCAGCGGCCCGGTCGGGCACCCCGGGTCCGGACCGATCGGTGCCGGGGCCGGCGTACACGCGGCGAGCGAGGCGCCCAGGGCTCCGGCTGCGCCGGCGATCAGGAATCCACGTCTGCTCGTCCCCACCGGTGATCCCTCCACGTGGTCTGGCCGACGGCGATCCGCTCCGACCGGTGTCCATTGTGCACCCGGACCACCCCGACGGCCAGCGTCCCGTGCGCTCGGCCCGATCCCCGCCTGCGCCTGTCGACCTGGTTCAGTCGCTCGACCTGGTTCAGTCGCTCAGGACCCGGGTCGACCCGCCTGCGGCCTTCGCCCGGTAGAGCGCATCGTCGGCGGCGGCGATCGGGAACGGATGCCGGGACGACGGCTGGCAGCCCACCGACGCCGTCACGCTCGCCCCCCCGACGCGGACCTCGGCGATCGAGGCGACCAGCCGGTCGGCGATCGAGGTCAGGTCGTCGTCCGACGCCCCCGGGCAGAGCACGACGAACTCATCGCCCCCCCATCGGCACACGACGTCACCCGGGCGGATCGAGCCGCGGATCGAGATCCCGATGTTGGCGAGCAGTTCGTCGCCGACCGCGTGGCCGTGACGATCGTTCACCGCCTTGAAGTCGTCGAGGTCGACGAGGATCAGTCCAGTCGGTGGCAGCTCGGTCGTGCTCACCCGGGTCGGGTCGGCGCCGAGCCAGCGCTCCAGACCGGATCGGTTCAACAGTCCGGTGAGCGCATCGATGTCGGCCCGCTCCGTTTCGGCCAGCAGCGCGTCACGGGTCACCGCCAGGGTGCGTTGTTGATCCTCGAGCCGTTGGACCAGCACCGCAGTGGCCGCGGCGATCGCCTGTTGGCCACTCGAAGGCCCCAGGTGTCGACAGTCGGCGATCGCCTCGACGAGTCGTTCAGCGGTGGTGCGGTCCAGACCGCCGCCGAGCAGGTCGACGTACCGCTGTGCATGGTCCGTGACGGCCTCGTGGTCGAAGGTGAGGTGCGCACGGAACCGGCGCCCCGACTCGACGTCGAGCGACGACTCGTCCAGCACGACCAGGTCGTCACCCCCCACGTAGACGGACATGCTCGTCGACAGGAGCAGCGTCCCCCACTCCGATGCGAGGGGGTGGTCGTCGTCCAGGACGACGGACCGGACGCCCGGGACGACGACCTGGTCCCCGGCATAGGCCACCACGGCCGTGACACCGGACGCAGCGAGCGATGCGTAGCGCTCCGCCGACTGGGCGAAGTAGTGCGCCCGTTGGAAGGTGGAGACGAGCACGGCATCGGAGCCGATGCGGGCGGCGTAGTGCTCCACGGCGCGGGACAGGGTGGTGAGCGTCGGCTTGGAGAGGGGCTGTCCGACGCCTCTCGGGAGAGAGCTCGGGGTCACGTCGTGGCCAGGCCCATCGGTCGCATCGCTTGGTCCAACTGGTGCTCCCATGCCGCAGGAACCTACCGCGCCCGCGGCGCCGATGACCGCCCGACCACCTCCCCTCCATGGCGTTTCGGTGCGTTCGGCGCCCGATCCGGTGCCCAATGCACCGAAACGGGGATTGGAACCGGCGGTCCGAGAGGAGTGGGCGGTCGGAGGGGGAGCTCGTCGCCTCGGTAGCTCGTCGCCTCAGTAGATGGTGAACGAGCTGCGGTCGACCTCGAAACCGACGGCCTGGTCGTCGTCGGTCAGGGACGGGACCACACACTTCACGGACGACGCGGCGCTGGTGCAGCGCAGGTCGCCGAACTCGATGGAGTCACCGGCGGGAAGCTCCTCCGCCGTGCCGGTGAGCGCTCCGCCGGCGCAGGTGCCCTCGACCTGACCGCCGGTGGCCACCGTGAGGCTCGGGAAGGCGGGGGACTCGCAGCTCGCCGCCGTGTCCGGAAGGTCGGGCCAGTCGGCGTCGGGGACGTCGCAGCGGGCGAAGCCCTCGACGATCTCGCAGGTGACCGATCCATCCGGTGAGGCGAACCGCGTGTCCACGGTGACAGTCCGGGTCGACCCGGCGACGGTCGTGGAGCTCGCGGTGGTCGTCGGTGCGCTCGACGCCGATGTCGAGGTGGTCGTCGAACCGGACTCGGAACCACCACACGCAGCGGTTCCCAGGGCCAGGACGGCGATGACGGACAGGACCAGAGTCTGACGGAGGCGCATCTCCCGAACCTAGTCGCTACCCCTCCGTCACCCCTCCGCCGGCGTTTCGGTGCATTCGGCACCAGAAGCGGTGCCCAATGCACCGAAACGCCCGTGAGGACCGGCGGGGCGGGGGCCGGTTGGGGGTGGGTGGTTGGTCAGAAGATCCGGTAGCCCTGGCGGGACAGGGCGAACCCGGCTCCGTTGTCGACGTTGCTGCAGACCATCTCCACCTCGGTCGACACGCACCGGATCGCACCGCTCTGGATGCCTGCGCCGTAGGGGAGGGGCGGCTCGTCGGAGAGGGCGGTGTCGCCTGCGCACACGAACCCGGCGTTGCCGCTCGGATCGATGGAGATGCCCTGGCCGTAGTCCAGTTCACACCCGGAGGAGGGTGGCGGTGACCAGTCGCGCTCCCGGATGTCGCAGCGGGCGCCGGATCCGTCGATGTAGCAGCCGATGTTGCCGGACGGCGACTGGAACCCGGTCAGTGAACCATCCACGTTGCGAACCGTCTGCGGCACCGGGATGACGGGCTCACCAGGATCGGGTTCACCGGATCCGGGAGCGGGAGTGGGTGCCCGATCGTCCGCCGGGTCCGTCGTCCCGGTGGGTTCGGAGGCACCTCGTGGCGAGGTCGTCGAGGGCGACGTGGTCGGGGCCGACGTCGTCGAGGTCAGGGTGTCGGGCGGGCCGGCTTCCTTCGAGGAACCGCACGACACCGCCGCGATGGCGACCGCCACCACCAGGGTGAGGGCCAGCGCAACTCTGAGGTGTGGCCCGCCCGCCCCGTCATCGGGCCGACGGGCCGGAGCAGTGGCAGTCGAGTGGATCGGCATGGGCGAACCGTACCGTCGGGCCGGGCCCGCGAACCGGGTTGCCTCGGGATTCGGTGCGCCGGACGCCGCATGCGGCGCCGAGCGCACCGAAACGCGCAGTTGGCCGTCGAGCGGCGTCGGTCAGGCGGCGGAGACGGTGGTGTCGCCGGGGCGCAGGTACCGCTCGAAGGCCTCAGTGGCCTCGAGCACACCGGCCGAGGCGCCGCGCAGTCCGTCGACCACGACCGATGCGCCCCGACGCTGCAGCGTCGAGCGCAACCGGGAGATGAGCCGCATGCCGCCGGCGGTCTGGATGTCGGCGTCGGACACGTCGATCACCAGGTCCGACGGGTCGGCCAGGAGCATCTCCTCGACCGCACGGGCCAGGTCGTCGACCGACTCGGCGTGGACCACGCCGGAGAGCACGAGCCGGCCGTGCCGACCAGCCGTCCCCAGGTCCAACACGTCGGCCTCGATGGAGAGGGTGCGGTGCCGTTCGGTGGTCTCGGTGACGAGCAACATGTGTGCCTCCTGTTCGCCTACTCATCTATCGATCGGACGGGCCCGGGTGGATGCTGAGCTTTTCGTCACAACTCCCCGGACCGGCGCCGCGACCGCCCTGGCACGGAGCAGCCACTAGTGTCCGGAGAACAGCGTTCACCGACACGTCCGGGGGGAGGTCGGGGCTCGTGGTTCGACGGGCAGGCAGACGGTCAGGCAACGGGGAGACCGCGCGCCGAGCAGGCGCAGCCGCGCTCGCCGTGCTCGCAGTGGGCGCGTTCGCGCTGTCCGCCGCCCCGGTGGCATCCGACGGCGTGGCCCGCGGCAGCGCGCAGGCGAGTGCCGACACCTTCTCGCTGAGCATGAAGGCGGCGAACGCCACCATCGGAGTGGCCTACGGCCGCTCCCTCGCCCGCTACCAGGACCGCACCGGCAGCTCCGAGGCCCGGGCGCTGGACCTGGGCGCGCTCCCGACGCTGTTCGGCGGTCCGCAGTGTGACGGGTCGCCGCCACTCCTGCCGCCCACCGCGTTGCCGCCGGTCACCTCGGCGGACTCGACCCTGGCGGGCGCCGACCAGAGCCGTCGGGCGCAGGTGTTCCAGCCGGGGATCGGCGGCGAGCCGAACGGCGGTCCCGTCGGGTTCCAGGACGCAACGGCCACGGCGTTGCCGTCCAGCCGTGCCGTGACCGAGTCGGTGCCCGCCGACGTGTTCCTGGTCGCACTCGTCGGCGGCCGCACCGAGACCTCGGCCCAGCTCGTCGACGGCGTGCGGGAGGCCCGGGCGGTGGTGACCGCCGACGAGCTCCGGGTCCTCGGCGGCCTGTTCACCCTGCGGGAGCCACGTTGGGAGGCCGTCGCCCGGTCGGGCGCACGGGAGGAGACGAGCTCGACGTTCACGTTCGCGTCGGCGACCGTGCTCGGGATCGAACGGCCCGTCGCCCAGGTGTTCGCCGACCTGCGGGGCTTCGAGGATGGCATCGAGCAGCTCCTGGCGCCGCTCGGCGTCGATCTGACGCTGCCGACCACCGAGGTCGTGGAGGGCGGGATCCGTGTCACGCCGATCGGCTTCCGGGTCGTCGAGCCCCCGTTCGGGCGCGACGTCCTGGTCCCGTTCCTCGGACGGATCGATCCGCTGGTCCAGGCGCTCCGCAAGGAACTCGTCGAACAGGACTGCAAGAACGACGTGGTGCTGACCGTCGTCGACATCCTCTTGGGCGTCCTGGGGGGATCCGGCAGCATCGAGATCCTGGCCGGCGGGGTCGAGGCGGTCACCGACGACACCGACTTCTCCGCTCCGCCGCCGCTGCCGGCGCTGGCCGAGCCACCGGTCGAGGTGGCGCCCGAGACCACCGTGGCCGAGCCGGTTCCGGACATCCCCTTGGATGATCCGTTCGTCGTGACCGACACCGTCCCCCCGCTCGAGTTGGGTGTGGGCGAGCTCGGGCTGGGGGACACCTCGGTCGCCGCCGCTCCGGTCGTGGCCCAGGTCGAGCGGGCCCGGGCCGAGGAGGCCGCACTCCCATCGGTCATCGGCAACCGCTTCGAGGACGGCACGGCGGGCCGCGCCGGCGTCGCGGTCGGCACCATCGCCCTGTTGGGCGCAGTGGGGCTGTCGGTCGCCGACCGGGTGGTCGGACGGCGTTCGAGGAGAACGATCACGTGAGCGACGGGTCACCCCGCGGTGGGGCCCGCGACCGGTTGTTCCGCGGCTACGGGCCGCTGATCGGGTTCACGGCGGTGTTCCTGGCGATCGCGGTGCTGGTGCCCAGCCAGCAGCGGGAGGTCCGGGTGGAGCCGGGTGGAGCTGGCGGCACGGGCGGGCTCGACGCCGAGGTGGCCGGCATCACGGACGAGGCGCTCGACCCCGCTGCGGCCGGTGCCGACGCGGCGGCCGTCGGCGCCGACCCGACGGCGGGTGTCGACCCGGGATCGGTGGCCGGCGGCGGTCCGGGGGGTCCGGGGTCGGTGGGCGGTGGACCGGGCGGTCCAGCCGGTGCGAACCGGGGCCCGGCCTCGGTCGCCGGATGCGGCCCACAGCAGGTGCCGGGTGATCCGTACTCGCCGATCTGTGTCCGGTTCAGCGGAGGCAACGGTGGGTCGACCGGCCGCGGCGTGACGGGCGATGCGATCACGGTCTCGGTGCGGATCGAGGGGTTCTCGAACGGACTGCTCGACGCCGTGTCGCGGGTGGCGAACGCCAAGATCCCCAACGAGAGCCCCGAGTTGATCCGTCGCACGGTCGAGGGGCTCGTCGAGTACTTCAACCGCCGGTTCCAGTTCTACGGCCGGAAGTTCAAGCTCGTCGTCTACAGCGGCAAGGGCGACGTGTTGAAGGAGATCACCGGCGGTGGACAGGAGGGTGCGCAGGCTGACGCGCTCAAGGTGTCCCAGGAGATCCAGGCGTTCGCGGACGTCTCAGCGGTGTCGCCGGTGTACGCCGACGCCCTGTCGTCGAAGGGCGTCGTGAACGTCGGCGCCCCGTTCACATCGCGCGAGTGGATGGCGCAGCGCCGGCCGTTCGCGTGGAGCCAGTTCCCGGACTGTTCGACGATCGTCGAGAGCGTCGCGAGCTACTACGTGACGAAGATGGCGGGTCGGCCGGCGGCACTCGCCGGCGGCAACCTGAAGGGCCAGCCGCGCCGCGCTGCGATCATCGCCCCCGAGAACTCCTGGTACCAGGAGTGCGTCCGGAGCGGGGTCGGGATCGCTGAGCGTGCCGGGAAGGCCGGCGACATCGTCGTGAACTCGAAGTACGTGCTCGACATCCCGAAGATGTCGGGTCAGGCGGACTCGCTCGTCCGCCAGCTCAAGGACCAGCGCGTGACCAGTGTCATCTGCGGTTGCGACCCGCTGATCATGACGTTCCTGACCGCGAAGGCCCGGGAACAGGGTTACGAACCCGAGTGGGTGATCAGCGGCGTGGCGCTCGTCGACAACGACCTGATCGGCCAGATCCTCCAACAGGACCAGTGGGCGCGTTCCTTCGGCGTGTCCTTCGCCGGGCCGGCGCAGGCGGCGGGTCAGGGGCTCGGCTACCGCGCGTACAAGTCGGTGCGTCCCGACGAGCCGTCGATCGGCGTCGAACTCATCTACAACCAGCTGTACCTGCTCGCGATCGGGGTGCAGGGGGCCGGACCGAACCTGAACCCGCAGAGCTTCGAGCAGGGGATGTTCAACTACCCGCGCCGCACCGGGCCGTACGGGACCTGGGGGTTCGGACCCGGTGACTACACCACGGCGGACGACGCCCGTGAGGTGTTCTGGAACCCGAGGGTCAACTCGGTCCAGACCCGCTCGCCGGGCGCCTACCAGGACCCGAACGGCGGCGCCCGGTTCCCGATCGGGAAGTGGCCGGGGTCGCCGCCGAGGTCGGCGGCCGGGTGAGCGACGCGACGGTCGCCGTTCCCGGCTCGCCCCGACCCGGACCGGGCGCGCGGCTGGTGTCGTCCCCCGTGGGGCGGGCCACCGCTGCGGTCGCGGCGGCGGCCGCGGCCTGGTTGCTCGCGGCGTCGGTGCTGCCGAACGGAGCGCCCGCCGGGGTGGTGCTGTCCGGGGCGATCCTCGGTTCCGCCACCGGCCTGACGGCGGTCGGGTTGATCCTGGTGTGGCGGGCGAACCGGATCGTGAACTTCGCGAACGGGGCGATCGCCGGGGTCGCCGGTCTGGGTGCGGTGCACCTGTTCGTCAGCTGGGGCTGGCCCTACTGGGCGACGCTGGTCGTCGGGCCCGTGCTCGGCCTGCTGGTGGGAGCCCTGGTCGAGGTGGCCATCATCCGACGCTTCGCCGAGGCCCCACGGCTCGTCCTGACGGTCGCCACCATCGGACTCGCCCAGCTGCTCGGTGGCATCGAGTTGTTGATCCCGGAGCGGATCTTCGGCGCCGAGGGGCTCGTGCTCGGTTCGTTCGAGACCCCGTTGTCGTCCTGGTCGTGGGAGGTCGGCCCGGCGCTCGTGACGGGCAACCACCTGCTGGCGGTGGCGGTCGTGCCGCTCGTCGTCGGGGGGCTGGCGTGGTTCCTGCGGCGATCGCTCGTCGGGACGGCCGTGCGCGCCGCGGCGGAGAACACCGATCGGGCCCGGCTGCTCGGCGTCCCCGTCCGGAACGTCACCACGGTGGTGTGGGCGCTCGCCGGCGGCCTGGCGGCGATGACCTTCGTGCTGCAGGCGCCGTTCCTGGGCGCCTCACCGGCGGCCGCTGCGGGCCCGGCGATCCTGCTGCCGGCGCTGGCCGCGGCGATCGTCGCCCGGATGGAGTCCCTGCCCGTGGCGTTCGGGGCGGCCGTCGTGATCGGCGCCGCCGGCGAACTGGTCCGATGGAACTCCGACACGCCGGCGCTCCTCGACGTCCTGTTGCTGGCCGTGATCCTGGTGGCGCTGCTCGTCGGCCAGGGGCGGCGCAGCCGGGCCTTCGACGCCGATGGCGGTTGGCGTGACGCCGAGCTGATCCGGCGGCTGCCGGAGTCGATCTCCCGGCTGCGCCCGGTGCGGGCCGCCCGGTACGCCGCTGCGGCGCTGGTGGTGGCGGCCGCGGTCTGGGTTCCCATGCAGCTCTCCCCGTCGAACGCGTTCTCGGCGTCGGTCGTCGCGGTCTGGGCGATGGTCGCGCTCAGCCTGGTGGTGCTCACCGGCTGGGCCGGCCAGATCAGCCTGGGTCAGTTCGCGATCGTCGGCGCCGCCGCGATCGTGGCCGGGAACCTCTTCAGCCGCTGGGATGTCGACCTGTTCATCACGCTGACGGCGGCCACGGTGACCGGGGCGCTGGTCGCGGTGCTGCTCGGTGTGCCGGCGCTGCGGATCAGCGGTCCGTTCCTGGCGGTCGTCACGCTGGCGTTCGCGGTGGTGCTCGACGGCTACGTCCTCAACCCCAACGTGTTCCCCGACCTGATCCCGCAGACCGTCGTGCGGCCGCTGTTGTGGGGTCGGGTCGACCTGGAGGACGAACGCTCCATGCTGTGGTTCACCCTGGCGGTGCTGGCGGTGGTCGTCGTCGTGGTGGTGTCCATCCGTCGGTCGCGGTCGGGCCGCCTGCTCGTGGCCGCCCGTGACAACCGCAAGGCCGCCGAGGCGTCCTCGGTGCCGACCCGCTGGACGACGCTCCAGGGCTTCGTCGCGTCGGGGGCCATCGCCGGGTTGGCCGGAGGCCTCCACGTGCTGTTGCTGCGTGGCGCCCGGGCCGGCAGCTACCAGGTGGTCCAGTCCGTGGAGGTGTTCTCGGGGGCGACGATCGGCGGACTCGGGTCGATCCCCGGGGCGATGCTGGGCGCCGCCGGCCTCCGCAGCGCGCAGGACCTGGATCCGACGCTGCGGCTGGTGGCGGCCGGTGTCGGTGTGCTGCTCGTGTTGTGGCTCGTGCCGTCGGGGTTGGCGGGCCTGGCCGCTCGGGTACGCGACCGCCTGGTGCGACCGCTGGCGGCCCGGGCCGGGATCGGTCCCGACGGTGAGCGACTCCCCGGCGGCCCACCGGTTCCGGACCCGATCGTCCCGCCGCCGTACCGTCCCGCCACCGGCGGCCCAGCGGGTCCAGGCCCCATCGCCCCGCCGCCGTACCGGCCCGCGGCGGTTGCCGGCGCCGGTGACGTGTTGCTCGACGTCGCCGACGTGGACGTGTCCTACGGGTCCCTGCAGGTGCTCTTCGGCGTCGACCTCCGACTCCGGCGGGGCGAGATCGTGGCGCTCCTCGGAACGAACGGCGCCGGCAAGTCGACGCTGCTCAAGGCGGTGGCCGGCCTGTCCCGTTGCCGGGGCCGGATCGCGCTCGGTGGGGTCGACCTGGCGAACCGCCGGCCCGAACGCACGGTCCGCGACGGCGTGGCGCTCATGCCGGGCGGGAAGGCGGTGTTCCCCACGCTCACCGTCGCCGAGCACCTGCGCCTCGCCTGCTGGACGTTCCGGCGGGACCGGCAGCGGATCGCGGACTC
Source organism: uncultured Actinomycetes bacterium (assembly GCA_903925745.1). Lineage (GTDB taxonomy): Bacteria > Actinomycetota > Acidimicrobiia > Acidimicrobiales > Microtrichaceae > SXMI01. Next base: position 17,430 of record CAIYGQ010000225.1, read on the forward strand.
GATGGAGGACGTGATGGAGCTGTTCCCCTCCCTGGACGAACGACGCGACGCGCACGCCGGGGACCTGTCGGGCGGCGAGCAGCAGCAGCTCGCGCTCGCCACCACGTTGCTGCTGCGGCCGCAGGTGCTGTTGATCGACGAGTTGTCGCTGGGTCTGTCTCCGATCGTCGTCGCCTCGCTGTGCGACGTCGTCCGACGGCTCCACCGCGAGGGTGTCACGATCGTCGTGGTCGAGCAGTCGGTCAACGTGGCGTTGACGCTCGCCGAGCGTGCGGTCTTCATGGAGAAGGGCGCCGTGCGCTTCGAGGGCCCGACGCGTGAGTTGCTGGAACGGCCCGACCTGCTGCGGTCGGTCTTCCTGGAGGGTGGCGGGGCCGCACCCACCGGTGTGGTCGGTGCCGCCGCCGGCGACGGGCAGGACGCCGGTCCGGAGGAGATCGCCGCCGTGTCGTCGGTCGACCTGTCGGCGCTGTCCGGTGGCCGGGAGGACCGCTCCCCGCAGACCGATCCGACCCCGGTGCTCCGGTGCGAGGACGTGACCAAGCGCTACGGCGGGGTCGAGGCGCTGAGCCACGTCGACCTGCTGGTCGCCCCGGGTGAGATCGTCGGCCTGATCGGCCAGAACGGCGCCGGCAAGACCACGCTCATGGACTGCATCTCGGGGTTCTGCGACCTGGACGGTGGCCGGGTGGTGTTCCGAGGCGTCGACGTGTCCGACTGGGCTCCGTTCGAGCGGGCGCGCAGCCGGATGGGGCGCAGCTTCCAGGAGGCCCGACTGTTCCCGTCGCTCACCGTGGCCGAGACCCTGGCCGTGGCCTGCGAGCGGACCGTCGCCAACCGGTCCATGGTCGCCGACGCGACGCGGTTGCCGGTGTCCTACCTGGCCGAGGACGAGACGCAGGACCGCGTCGAGGAGCTGGTCGGTCTGCTCGGCCTCGGTCGCTACCGGTGGACCCCGACCTCGGTCCTGTCCACCGGGACCCGTCGGATCGTCGAACTGGGCTGCCTGCTCGCCGCGGATCCGGTGCTCATGCTGCTCGACGAACCCTCGGCGGGGGTGGCCCAGCGGGAGACCGAGGCGCTCGGTCCGCTGCTCGGCCGCATCCGTGACCACACCGGCGCGGCGATGGTCGTGATCGAACACGACGTGCCGTTGCTCGCTGGCCTGTGCGACCGTCTGGTGGCCATGGAGCTCGGTGCGGTGCTGGTCGACGGCCCGCCGGAGGAGGTGCTGACGCATCCGGCCGTGGTCGCCTCGTACCTGGGCACCGACGCCGCGGTGATCCAGCGCTCCGGGGCCACGGTCGCCTGACCGGACTGAACGGTCGCCTGACCGGACTGAACGGTCGCCCGGCTCAGCGGGGTTCGCGCGGCAGCCCGAGCACGCGTTCACCGATGATGTTGCGCACGATCTCGTCGCTGCCCCCACCGAGTCGGGCGCCGGGGACGCCGCACACGAGCTTCGTCCACGCGAACGTGCCCCACTCGCCGTTGTCCGCACAGAGCGCTGGGCCCAGCACGGACGCCACGTAGTCGGCGGTCGCCAGCAGCTGCAGGGTGCCGGCGAGCTTCAGCACCGACAGTTCCGGCCCCGGGAGGCCGCCGGCCTGCAGGTTCGCTGCCGCCCGCTTCGCGGTCAGCCCGTTGACGACGTGGGTCGTGTGGAGCCGGGCCAGTCGATCCCGGACGACGGGGTCGCGGTCGACGCCGAGGTGCCGGGTCAACTCGACGAGCCGCTCGAAGGGCCCCGGCCCACGTGCGAGCCCCATGCCGCTGCCGATCGACGCCCGCTCGTTCATGAGGGTCGTGAGCGCGACGCCCCAGCCCTCGCCGACCGCTCCGAGCCGGTGTGAGTCAGGGACCCGGACGCCGGTGAGGAACACCTCGTTGAATCCGGCGCCGCCGGTCATCTGACGCAACGGCCGGACCTCGACCCCCGGGGCGGACATGTCGACCAGGAAGGCCGTCATCCCGGCGTGCTTGGGGTCGTCCGGATCCGTCCGACAGATGATATCGCCGATGCCGTCGTGGTGCGCGTTCGAGGTCCAGACCTTCTGGCCGTCCAGCACCCACTCGTCCCCGTCCCGGACGGCCCGGGTCGACAGGGCCGCCAGGTCCGACCCGGCACCCGGTTCGCTGAAGAGCTGGCAGGCGATCAGGTCACCGCGGTGCAGCGGGGCCAGGTAGGCCGTGGCCACGTCGTCGCGGGCGTGGGCGGCGATCGTCGGGGCGACCATGCCGAGTCCGATCGTGAAGATCGACTGGTCGGGCACCTCGTAGCGGGCCTCGAGCGATCGGTAGGTCCGGACGTGGTCGGCCCCGAGTCCGGCACCCCCCTGGTCCGTCGGACCGTCGATCCACCCGAAGCCCGCATCGAAGCGGGTGGCCGCCCAGGCCCTCGCGGCGGCGACCGCCTCCTCCTCGGTCGCCGGGTCGCCCTCCTCGACGATCCCGACGAAGTCGTCGCCCTCACCCCATGTGAATCCACCCGAGCGCTCCGGCCGGAGCGGCGCGTGCGCGTCCAGGAACGCCACGGCCCGCTCCCGGAAGGCCTCGGTCGTCTCGGTCGGGCTCATCCGGTGCCGACCCCCGGTTCGGCGGCGTCCAGCTCGGGCGTGGTGAGTCCGGCGGCGTCCAGCCGGGACGCGGTCGCCCGGGCGCCGTGGCGCTGGAGCCATCCGATCCGGAGCGGCTTCGTGCGGGCGATGGTCCACTCGGTCGGGAGGTGGCGCAGCGGCGCGGGCATCAGGTGCGACCCGACGCGCAGCGCCGAGAACCAGAGGTCGAGTCGACGCTGGCTGCGGGCGTCCCAGTCGAAGCCGTACTGCTCCCGGATCGACGGGGGGAGCAGGCCCACGGTGACGAGCCGGTTCGGCGCCCCGGTCGCCGGGGCGAGCGGGCCCGGGAGCGGGGGTGTCATGGCGGTCGCGGCGACCGCCCGGGCCGATCGGGTGACGCGCAGGTCGTCCCGGACGACCGTGTCGAAGTAGTCACGGAACGCGGACCAGTCCCGGGGGCACCCTCCACGGGGTACTCCGCAGCCGTAGGCCACCAGCTTCGACTCCTCGTAGTAGGCCTCTCGGTCCGCGTCGTCGAGTGGTGTCCGGACCTCCTCGTAGACGACGAGCGCCGTGTCGACGAGCGTCGCCCAGACCCACACCTGCAGGTCCGCGTCGAGCGCCGAGTACGACGCGCCGTCGTCGGTGGTCCCCCGGACCCGCCGGTGCATCGCGTGCAGCAGCCGTTGTTGCCTGGCCGACACCTCGGGGGACCCGAACGACAGCTTCATCATGATGTCCACGGTCCGGAACAGGCGTCCCCACGGGTCGCTCGCGTACGACGAGAACTGCTCGACACCGGCACCCACTCCCGGATGGGCCACCTGCAGGAGCAGGGCGCGTCCGCCGCCGGCGAACACGGTCGGCTCGGCGTTGACCCGCCAGGCCAACGAGCTGCGGGACAACGGCAGGGTGGGGAGCACGGGATCGGGAGCGGCGCTCATGAACACAGTTCACCACACCACCCGGTGCGGTCGTCGCCCCGGTCGGCGGCGGGGCCGTAGGTTCGTGGCGTGAGCAGTCGATCCGTCCTCTCCGCCCCGCCGTGCCGTCCGCCATCGGGTTGCGCCGGCCGATCGCGCCGGGCGCCGGGGCGCGTGGCGGCCGTGGCGGTGGCCCTGGTCCTCGTGGCGTCCTGCAGCAGCGGAACCGATGACGTCGCCGGTGATGGTGCGGCCGCCGGGGTCGACCCGGCCCCGACCGCCGAGTCCACCACGACGGCGCCGACGGCCGATCCGGTGTCGCTCGCGGCCCGGGTCGAGGAGCGCGGCCCCCACGCGGTCGGCGTGCGGACCGTGGAGGTCACGGGTGCCCGCGGCCGACTCCTGCCGGTGGAGGTCTGGTATCCGGTCGAACCTGCGGCGGCGAGCGGGGCCGCGCCGGCCACCTACTCGTTCCCGGGGCTCGAGGTCCCGACCATCGACGCCGTGGTCGGAGCGCCGCCAGCCCCCGGTCCGTTCCCGCTCGTCGTCTACTCCCACGGCAGCGGCGGGCTCCGCTACGTGTCTGGCTTCCTGGCCGAGCACCTGGCCAGCCACGGGTTCGTCGTGGTCGCACCGGACCACGTCGGCAACACCGCCATCGACGAGTTCGCCGGCAGTGACGAGCCCCAGGCCCAGGTCGCCCAGGACCGCCCCGAGGACGTCGCCGCGGTCGTGCGGGCAGCGACCTCGGGTGCCGTCGGGTTCGAGGACCTCACCCCGACGATCGACGCCGGACACGTGGCGGTCACCGGACACAGCTTCGGTGGGTTCACCGCGCTCGTCGCCGGGTCGCAGTCCGGCGACGGCGAGGCGTTCGCCGGACTCGACGCGATCGTGGCGCTGGCGCCCTACTCCGAGACGATCCCCGACCAGGTCCTGCAGGCCGTCGACACCCCGACCCTGCTCGTCTCGGGCACCTCGGACGTCACGACCCCCGTGGATCCGAACACGGAACGGCCGGCGTCGCTGGTGGCGGCGCGGCCCCTGGTCCGGGCCGACCTGCAGGGCGGTGGTCACCAGAGCTTCACCGACGTGTGCACCTACCAGGAGCTCGCGCGCGGTCGGCCAGACGTCGCAGCTCCGCTCGTCCAGGCGATCGACGCCTACGCCGTGCAGGGGTGCGCTCCCGACCTGATCCCGATCGACGAGGCCCACCGGGTGACGAGGCGACTGGTGACGGCGTTCCTGAACTCCCGGCTGCTCGGCCTGAGCGAGTTCGACGCGTTGGTCGACCCGGCGACGGCACCGGACCCGGCGCTCGGGGTGCTGACGGTCCGGCGCTGAGCGGTTCACCGCCCGGGCCGTTCGACCTCAGGCGATCGAGTAGCCGCCGTCCACGCAGAGGGTCTGGCCGGTGATGAACCCGGCGGCCGACGAGCTCAGGAACAGCACCGCCCCGACGACGTCCTCGGGCGTGCCCCAGCGCGCCATCGGCGTGCGCTCGACCATCGGGTCGGCCAGGTCGGTGAACGTGCGCATCGGTTCGGTCATCGGCGTGTCGATCAGGCCGGGCGCGACTGCGTTCACGCGGATGCCGCTCGGGGCCCAGGCGGCGGCCAGCGTCCGGGTCAACCCGACGACGCCGGCCTTGGCCGCCGCGTAGCCGGGGACCATCGGCACGGCGAGGAACGAGGCCATGGAGGCCAGGTTCACCACGGCACCACCGCCGGGCCGACCGCTGTCGGCCAGCAGGGCCCGGCAGCGTTCGCTCAGCCGGTGCGTGGCGACCAGGTTGATCTGCACCGACTCGGCGAAGACGTCCGGGTCGTGCTCGTCGCGACCGCCCGGCAGGTTGGCCCCCGCGTTGTTGACCAGCACGTCGAGTCGGTCCAGCGATGCGGCCAGGCCGTCGACCTCGGTCGGTTCCTGGGCCCGGCACCGGTGGTAGGTGCCGATGACGGCGGCGTCGTAGTCGTCGGCCGTCGGCCGGGTCCCGGTGCTGTGGACCGTGGCGCCGGCCCGGTCGAACGCTGCGGCGAGCGCCCGTCCGATCCCGCTGGTCGCGCCGGTGACGAGCACGGTCGCGTCGCTGAAGTCGAAGCTGACGTCCCCCACGGTCCCCGTTCCCGTCATCCCCGTCATCGTCTCGACCTCGACCCTGCCCTCGAACCTGCCCTCGAACCCGCCCTCGAACCCGCCCTCGACTGCGTCGTTCCCGGCGCCCGGCCGGCGGTCCCGGACGTGCTGCGGACCCCGGGGGATGACAGTCTGTACCAGCGCAGCCCGGCCGCACACCTCGACGCACCCGTGGGACCGGACCGCCGACCCCGACCGGCACCACCGACCCCGGAGGACCAGTGGACGACTCGAACCCGATCGACCCGGCCTCCCTCCCCCTCCGACCGGTCCGTCCCGTGACCGACGAGGAGGTGGCGACGTTCCACCGGGACGGCGTGGTGTTGCTCCGCGGGGTCCTGCAGCCCGAGTGGATCCGGGCGTTGTCGGACCCGGTCGACCGGGTGGTCGGCTCGGGGGAGGCCGTCGACATGGGGCCCATGGCCGGCGCGGCTCCGGACACCCCGGCGTTCGCGGGTGGCGTCGACCACTGGCGTGGTGATCCCGTGCTCGCCGCGTTCGCGACCCGCTCACCCCTGGCGTCGATCGTCGCGACGCTCCTGGACAGCGTGACGGTCCACCTGTGGGAGGACAGCGTGCTGGTGAAGGAACCCGGGTCCCCGTTCCCGACCCACTTCCACACGGACGCGAGCTACTTCCACCTGACGGGGGACCGGGTGTGCACGACCTGGGTTCCACTCGACGCCGCCACGCCCGACAGTGGCGTCGTCCGCTGGGTCCGTGGATCGCACCTGGACGGTGTCGAGTACCGGCCGAACCTGTTCGTGACCGACGAGCCCATCCCCGGGACGGAGGGCGAGGTCGTGCCCGACGTCCTCGGCACGCCGGCCCTGGCCGACCGCTTGGTCACCTTCGACGTGGAACCCGGTGACGTCACCGTCCACCACGCCCGGACCCTCCACGGCGCGCCGCCCAACACCTCGAGCCGGCGGCGTCGGGCGGTGTCGGTCCGCTACGTGGGTGACGACGTCAGGTACCTGCACCGTCCGGGACTGCCGGGGCGGCCCGGACTGGACCAGGTGGCCGACGGCGACGTGGTGGGGGAGCCGTGGTGCCCCAGGGTCTGGCCCGTCCCGGCCGCGCCCTGAGCCTGCCGCCCGCACCGCCTGCCGCCCGAGGCGCCTGCGCCCAAAGCGACGCGGGTCAGCCGGCGACCGCCGCGGCGGCGCGAAACGTCTCCAGGTGCAACTCGGCGACTCCGGCCAGGTCGCGGCCGTGGCCCGTGTAGCCACCGGCCAGGGTGAACGCGACCGGCAGGCCCTGTGCGACCGCCCACTCGAGGACGAGGTGCTCGCGGTCGACGACCAGGTCGGTGGTGAATCCGGCATCGCCGCCCGCCTCCTCGTGGACGTCCATCCCGGCGTTGTAGATCACCAGGTCGACCCCGGCGGGGTCGGGCACCTCGTCGAGCATCCGCTCGACGGTGCCCAGGTAGCCGTCGGCCCCCGAGATCCGGAGCCGGGCGTCCGGGCGCGAGGCGTACTGGTCGAACCGCTGGGTCGACACGTCGATCTGCTCGATCCCCTCGACGCCGTCGATGATCCGCGCCGTCCCCCCACCGCAGTGGGCGTCCAGGTCGATGATCAGGACGCGGAGGGCGCCGGCGCGGAGCGCCAGGAGGGCGGCGAGGGCGATCCCGTTGAACGTGCAGAACCCCCGACCCGATTCCGGCCCGGCGTGGTGCAGGCCGCTCGACAGACTGGCGGTGATCGAACCGGTGGCGAGCGCCCGGAGGGCGGCCTGCACGATGCCGCCCGTCGACGTGGCGACCGCGAGGTAGAGCCGATCGTCCCACCCGATGCCGTTCGAGCCGGCCAGGTCGATCGGCGTTCCGTCGCGCACCGCCCGGACGTAGGCATCGTCGTGCACCAGCACCAGGTCGCTGGCGTCCACGGGGTCGGGTGCGACGATCCGACAGTCCTCGCGACCGGCGATCAACTCGGCGACGTGGCGCGACTTCACCGTGGTGTCGAAGACCACGTCCGTGTCGTGGTAGGCGGGTGAGTAGTACACCTCCAGCGGTTGCGGCGTTCCGCCGTCGGCCGGCGGGCGCCGCTCGCCGGTGTCACGGCCGTTCCGGGCCGGTCGGTGCAGGTCGGTTCGATTCGTCTCCACGACCGAGTCGAGTCACCGGAGCCGTCGTGTGACCGTGCGGCGCCCGGGTCCCGGTCAGGCCCGGAGGTCGCGCGGCCGGACGGCGGGCGGCGGGATCGCTTGGCCGAGTCGCGTCGCGATCCGCTCCCCGGTGGCGAGCAGTGAGTCGAGCGGCCACGACTCCTCGGCGACGTTCACCGAGCCGACCGCCTGGCCCTCGACGAGGACCGGGATGCAGACGCTCCGGCCGTCCGGCAGGCGGTGGTCGCACTCGACGCCTCCGGTCGCTTCGGAGTGGACCTGTCGCGTCCGGACCGCCCAGCAGGCGTCGGGGGCGATGCGCTCCTCCTCGGCGAAGCTGGACCGGATGACGTCGAGCGACTGACCCGAGCCCTGGTCCAGGCGCACGGCGATCTCGGAACCCGGGAAGACCTGGGCGAACAGGTCCCAGAGCACGTCGGCGACCTCGTCGACGTGTCGGCACCCTCCGAGCAGCCCGGAGGACTGGGCGAGCAGCCCGTCCAACCGGTGGGTGCGGTCCAACTCGTCGAGTCGTCGCTCGAGGTCCAGGTTCACGACCCGGAGCTCCTCCTCGGCCAGGACCCGCTCCTCGACGTCGGAGATCGTCGCGACCACGCTGCCGAGCGACGGATCCTCGAGCCGGTTGCGCAAGCGGACCTCGACGTGTCGGGTGCCGCTGGCAGCCGTTGGGAGTGGGATGACCACCCGGGCCTGTCCACCCGGGAGCGTCAGGCAGTCCTCGAGGGCGCGGCCCACCGGGTCCGGTGCATCCAGGCCGTCGGCGAGCGGCCGGCCGATCAGGTCGGCGCGGTCGGGACCGCGCCACCACGGGCCGGATCCGGCCGTCTCGGTGACCACGCCCGAGGCGTCGCAGAGCACGACCAGGTCACTGGACTCGGCGGCGAGTCGTTCAGCCCGGGCGATCCGGTCCCGCAGCCGCTGCTGCTCGTGGAATTCGCCGGTCACGTCGACGAAGAAGGTCTGCGTGCCGAGCAGGGAGCCGGCCGCCGAGCGGATCGGGAGGCTCGTGATGTGGATCCAGGTGGCCGGGCCGTCGCCGGTGCGGACACCCATGTGCGCCTCGACCACCTCACCGGTCCGCAGGGTGACCATGGCCGGGTGGTCCTCGCCCGGGAACGGGCTCCCGTCCGGGTGGATGCTCCTCCAGCTCGGATCGGTCGACGTCCGCCCCATCAGTTGTTCCATCGAGAGCTGCAGGATCCGCGCCGCGGCCGGGTTGCCGTGGACGATCGCGCCCGAGGGCGCCTGGATGACGGTGCCGACCGGCATGAGGGCCAGGACCTCATTGGGATAGGCGGACGCGTCCTGCAACCCGGCGATGACGTCCTCGATCGCGTCCGCCGACGTGGTCAGCTCCGTGGCGGCGGTGGGATCGCCGGTCACTGGTCGCTCCCCGGTCCCGGGTGGCTCGACGACCCGCCATCGGGGGCTCCTCGGTCCGGTGACCGGTCGTGGACGTCCTCCCCGGTGACCGGGCCCCGGGCGGTGGCCACCTCGACCCGGTTCCGTCCGGCCTCCTTGGCCCGGTACAGGGCGGCGTCGGCCAGGGCCATGAGCTTCGATGCCGGAGCCGCGCCACCCGGCACGTGGAGTGCCCCGACCGAGGTCGTGCACGGCCGGTCGGCGTCGAGTCGGACCGCGAGCTGCACCTCCCGGCGCAGCAGTTCCGCGACGCGGGCCGTGTCGTGCTCGGACAGGTTCCGGAGCACCACGACGAACTCGTCGCCACCCAGACGGGCCACGGTGTCCCCGGGTCGGACGTGCTCGGCGAGCACCCCCGACACGTCCCGGAGCACCCGGTCGCCGACGTGGTGACCCTGCTCGTCGTTGACCGACTTGAAGCCGTCCAGGTCGAACAGCAGCAGGCCGAACTCGTCGCCCGTGGACCGGGAGGCCAGGATCGCGGCGTCGAGCGCGCCCTCGGCGACCCGCCGGTTGCCGACCCCCGTGAGCGCATCGACACTCGCCTGCTGCTCGAGGGACCGGCGGAGCTGCAGGTAGGAGAGCGCGATGCCCATCTGACGGGCCACGTCCTCGGCCCGCTGCTGGGTGGCCCGGGATCGGGTGCCGTCCGCGGCGCTGTCGACGGGGAGCATCACCGACAGTGTCGCCACCTGGTGCTCGCCGTCGCTCAGGGGGATGCACGCGAACGAGCCGCGTTCAGGCAGGTGGGCGCACCGGATGGCTCGGCCGATGCGGCTGACGTGGGTGGCCCCGGTCCGTAGCGCCCAGCAGTCGGAGGCATCGATGCCACGGATCTCCCCACCGCCGGCGCAGTCCCGGTCACCGATCGACAGGACGACCGGGTGGTCACGCGGGAGGATCCGCGGTGCGAACGACTCGACGACGCAGAGGGCGTCGTCGATGGTGGCGCTCGACATCACGTACTTGATCGCCTCGGCGAGCAACCCGAGTTCGCGCTCCCGCTCGCGGAGCAGCTCGACCTCGGAGGCCAGCGAGGCGGAGCGGCTCTGTTCCACCAGGAACTGCTTGCGGGCCGTCAGCTCCGTGCCGAGTTGGACCCAGCCGTCGGGTCGACCCTCGTGGTCGCGGAGCACCGAGGGACGGACGAGCACCGGGATGCTGCGACCGTCCGGCCCGGCGAAGGCCCACTCCGTCGGGGTGTGGTCGGGATCCTGCAGCCACTCCAGGTAGTCGACCTGGCCCCGGCCATCCGGCCCCGGGACGACGAACGCCGCCGGCGTGAACGCTCCGGCGAGCTCATCGGATCCCACTCCGAAGAGCCGCTCGGCGGCCCTGTTGGCGAACCGGATCGTGCCGTCCGGCCCCGACACCACGACCATGCCGTCCAGGTCGTGGATGACGGCGGTGAGCAGGTTCGACAGTCGGGCCAGGTCGTTGGTGGTCTCCTCGGCCCGTCGCCGGACGACGAGCTGGTCGAGCACGGCCGCGAGCGTCACGCCCACCGTGTCCAGCAGTCGGGCCGTGTGGGAGTCCACGTCGGTGTCGACGTCGGTGAGGGCCAGGACACCCCGCAGTTCGCCGCCGCCGAGGAGCGGTAGCGCCACCAGGCGGTCGCAGTCGACGTCGTTGTCCCGCCCCCGCCGAGGGTCCGAGGTGGGATGGTCGCTCCGCACCGGCTGGTTGGTGCGGACGACCGCGCCGACCAGGGTGTTCAGGTCCCGGATCTCCTGGTGGTCGGACAGGCCGGTCGGATCGACGACCTCCGTCGTGACCGGCTCCATGAGCGGATCGAAGCCGGTCGAGGCCCAGACGGGCCGCAGGACCGGGTAGCCGTCGACCATCACGACGGTGGCGACCAGGCCGTCCCGGGCGCCGGTGGCGGAGGCCAGCGACTCGACGAGTGCGCCGATGGCGGTCGGGTCCAGCTGGGCCTCGATGGCCGCGCGCTGGAGGTCCGTCACCTGCTCGAGCAGCGAGGTCCGTTCGGACAGGTCGCGCTGGGCCTCCACCTCGGCGGTCACGTCCCACGCCACGGCGAAGATCTGGTTGAGCGCATCGACACCTGCGTGCCACCGCAGCCAGACCCACCGCCCGTCGGCGGTGCGGTAGCGGTTGTCGAACCCGGCGACGCTATCGCCCTCGATCAGCGCATCGAGGGCCTCGAGGGTCGACGGCACGTCCTCGGGATGGACGAACTCGACGAAGGGTCGGCTGGTCAGCTCCTCGACCGACCACCCGAGCACGTCCTGCCAGGCGCCGCCGAGCTGGTCCAGGTACCCCTCGGCGTTGGCGGTGGCGGCCAGGATCGGCGCCCCGTAGAAGAAGCGACCGAGGTCGCCCCGGGATCCACCGTCGTCGACCGCATCAGAAGTCGAGGGTGCGGGACCCGGTCCTCGCATCGTGTCCATCAGGTGGTCTCCTCGCGGCAGTGGTCCGCAGACGGTGAGCGGGTCCGATGCCTCGCTCCCGCCCCTTCATCGGCGGAAACGGGACGTCCTTGAGTATGTGTTGAGGAAAGGCAGGCCCTATCGGGGCTCCGTACCCGGGCGTCGTCGGTCCCGGTCAGCGTGACGGGCCGACCGGGTCCGCTGGACCGTGCCGGCCGGGTCCGCTGGACCGTACCGGCACGGTCGGCCCCGGATCGCGGCCCAGCGCCGCGTGCCCCACTCGAAGTGCCACCACTCCATGTCGAGCACGATGAACCCCTGGCCACGCAGCGTGTGGGTGAGCAGTCGGCGGAGATCCCGGACCGTTCCCGGGAGATCCTCCTGCGCGAGCGCGTGGGCATCGTCGGTGAAGTCGTCGAAGGTCGTGCCGAGGGCCAGTGGGGTCGACCCCCAGGTGAGTGTCAGGTCCACCGCCCCGCCGGTCAGGTGGGCCGGTGGCCGGGCCGGATCCGTGATGGGCTCGGCGATGAACCCCGGCGGCAGGCGGTCGTCCCCGTAGGCGGCGTCGAACAGCTCGGCCTGCAGGTCGAGCGGCCGCCACGCGTCGAACACCGCGAGGCCGAAGCCCTCCGGCAGCGCCGCCGCCGCCCGAGCGAGTCGATCGGCGACGCTGGACCGCACGAGTGTCCCGGGCCGGGCACACCGCCACCCCTCGTGGAAGTAGCAGCCGAGGGTCCGGACCCGGCGGTCGACGAGCTCGACGAGCGGGTCGTCGTCCGGCGTCGCCGACGGGGCCGGGGGCTGGTCCGCGGGCTCGTCGAGCGGACCGATCGGCGGTCCGCCCGGCGTGGGGACCGGCAGGTCCACCTCGGCGGGATCCCGGGTGTAGCCGGAGTAGTCGGCGTCGGCGACGGAGCGGGGCACGGCGGGACGCTACCGCTCCACCGGGTGGCTCAGGCTCCCGGCGGGGTGGCCGTGAGGTGGCCAGCCACCGGCTCCTCCAGGAGGTCCCGGAGTCGGCGGAGCGCATCGGCGCGCAGCTGCGAGACGCGGGATCGACTCACGCCGAGCAGTTCCGCGACGTCGCCCGTGGTGCGGCCCTCCAGGTAGAGCGCGGTCACGACGATCCGATGGCGGTCGGGGATCTCCCGGATCGCCCGGCGCAGCTCGCGACGGGCCTCCAGCTCGACCAGCGCCTGCTCGGCGTCGATCGCGGTCGGGTCGTCGAGCAGCTCGGCCGCCGGCCGGCCCTCGGCGAAGGTGGTGTCCAGTCGGCCCACCCGGCCCCGGTCGAGTTGCTCCCGCAACCGGCGCAGCGCCCCGGACGGGAGCTCCAACACCTCGGCCACCGCCTCGTCCGGGGGCGGGGTTCCGTCCCCGCCCATCAGCTCCCGACGCACCTGGTCCACCTGGCGGGCCAGCGCCCGGGTGCGCCGGGGTGTCCAGTCCCCGTCCCTCACGGCGTCCAGGGCGGCGCCGCGGATCCGGGCCGCGGCGAAGGCCGCGAACGGGACCGACTGGTCGGCATCGAAGCGTTCGGCCGCCTCGACGAGCCCGAGGCGCCCGGCGGCGAGCAGCTCTGACCGGTCGACGTGGGCGGGCAGGCCCAGCGCGAGGAGCGAGACGACCTGGTCGACCAGGCCCACGTGCTCCTCGACCAGGCTCGCCCGTTGGGGGTCCATCCGACTCTCCGCTTCCTCGTCCGTTCGTCCGGACCGTCGCGTCCTCGAACGGTCCACCCGGTTCCTCGGAGCGCGGGCTCCGGGCCTTGACCTTTCCCCCGGCGGGCCTCCGGGCGTCGTCCGAGCGGTTCGATTCCCGGTTCCGTGCCCGGTTCCATCACCGGTGTCCGCTGGTCGCCGGCGGTAGCGTCAACCGGGTGGATCCCAGCGCCTCGAGCCCCGAGGATCGCACCGAGCCGGCGGCTCCCGACCCACCCGGTCGGCCGCCGCCGTCGAACCCGATCGAGTGGGTGGGACGGACGGTCGACTCGGTGTCGGATCGGCTCGACGCCGTCCAGCGCCGGGTGGCGCCGCTGGCGGTCCTCCACGGCGTCCTCAAGAAGTTCGGTGAGGACCGGGGCGGCCAGCTGGCGATGCTGCTCACCTACCGGGGGTTCTTCGCGCTGTTCCCGCTGCTGCTGGTCTTCGTCAACGTCGTCGGGCTCGTGCTGTCGGGCAGCCCAGAGATCCAGCGGCGCCTGATCGACTCCACGCTCGCCTCGATCCCCATCGTCGGGACCCAGATCCGCAGCGGCGCCGAGGACCTCGGCGGCAGCTGGACGGTGATCGTCGCCTCGAGCCTCGTGTCGCTCTGGGCCGGGCTCGGGCTGCTCGAGATGCTGCAGGAGTCGCTCAACACGGTGTGGAACGTGCCCGTGTACGACCGGCCCAACTGGTTGATCCGACGCCTCCGGTCGCTGCCCGGGGCGCTCGTGATCCTGGCCAGCCTGATCCTGACCGGCGCACCGGCGTGGTTGTTCTGGTGGGCGCCCGACGGGGTCGTCTCGGTGGCTGCGGTCGTCGCACCGTTCCTGGCGGGTGCGCTCTGCGCCCTCGGGCTCCACCTGACCCTGTGCCGACGCGGCGTCGCGATCCGCTGGCTGCTTCCCGGCAGCGCGGTCGTCGGGCTGTCCTGGCTGACCCTGCAGCTCCTCGGCACCTGGTTCGTCGACCGCTTCGTCGTGCGGAGCTCCGACACCTACGGCGTGTTCGTGCTCTTCTTCGGCCTGCTCTCCTGGACGTACCTGGTGAGCACGACCTACCTGTACGGCATCGAGCTGTCGTCGGTGCTCGTCGACCGACGCTGGCCCCGCAGCCTGACCGGTCGGGACCTGACCGACGAGGACGAGGCCGCGTTCCGGTCGGCTTCCGAGCGGGAGGTCCGGGTCCGGGGCACCGACATCTCGGTGGCGATCCCCCGGCAGCCGACCGCACGCTGAGGCAGCTCAGGCGTTGAGCCCGACCCCCGGGGCGATCTTCGATCGGTCGGCCGCCGAGCCGCCGAAGCCCAGGAACAGGTGGGAGAGGCCGGGGAAGAAGAAAAGGAAGAGCTTCCAGCCCAGGCCCTTGTCGAAGAGCTCGGCGGTGTCATTGGCCAGCATGGCGAGCCCGATGATCTGGATGCAGGGGATCAGGCAGAGGATCAGCCACACCACCGGTTCCCGCTGACCGCGGGCCTTGAAGATCATGTAGATGTTCACGAACGGGATGATGCCCATCCACCCGGGTAGCCCGATCTTGGTGAAGACCTTCCAGTAGCCGATGAGGGTCAGGACCAGGAGCGCCAGCGACAGGAACCAGAGGGCACCGAAGGCGGCCACCCCGCCGGCCGAGGTGCCGGAGTCGGTCGTGGTGGTGAAGTCGGTCTGGCTGACGAGCTGGACGAGGGTGTTCACGGTGCCTCCCACGGATCATGGCCGGCAGCGCCGACCACCGGAACGCTAGCGGTGACCCGCAGCGCGATGGCGGACCGGGCGTGCACGCCGCGCGGCCCCGACGAACGGATTCAGCCGGCGTACCGGCGACGGGCGTCGTCGATGCTCTCCACGGCGGTCTCGACGCCGGTCCAGTCGCCGATCTCGGAACCCTTCCCCGGCTCCAGGTCCTTGTAGACCGTGAAGAAGTGCTTGATCTCGGCCAACAGGAAGTCGGGGACGTCGGCGACGTCCGACATGTGGTCCCAGCGGACGTCGCCCGCCGGGACGCACAGCACCTTCACGTCCCGGCCGGCCTCGTCGGTCATCTCGAGCTGGGCCACCGGTCGCGCCCGCAGGTGGCAACCGGGGAACGTCGGCTCACCGAGCAGCACCAGCGCGTCGAGCGGATCGCCGTCCTCGGCGAGCGTGTGGGGGAAGAACCCGTACTCGGCCGGGTAGACGGTCGCGTTGAACAGGTTGCGGTCGAGCCAGATCTCGCCGGAGTCGTGGTCGATCTCGTACTTGTTCCGGGTCCCCTGCGGGATCTCGACGACCACCTCGTACCAGTCGTCGGCGGATCGGTCGCTCACGTGGCGCTCCCTCGGTCCAGGCCCCGCATCCCCGACCACGCCAGACGGGCGAGCTGCGAGGCGAGTGTGTCCACATCTGGCGTGCGGTCGTGGGCCAGCCAGTGGCGCGAGGCCGCCTCGGTCATCCCGACGATGCTGTGGGCCAGCAGGTCGCGACCCGCCACCGGCTCGCCGTCGACGACGATCAGCTCGGCGATCATGGCCGCCACCGAGTCCTCCACCGAACGGGTGAACGATGCGAACTCGGGGTCCCGACGCGCGCCCGAACCGAACAGCACCCGGTACGCGTCGGTGTGCTCACCCACGTACCGGAAGTAGGCGCGGAATCCGTTCTCGATCTGCTGGCGCGGACCGGCGGCATCTGCGGTCGCCTTGGCGACGGTGTCGCGGAGCTCGGCACCGATCTCGGTCAACAGCTCGACGAACAGGTCGCGCTTGGAGCCGAAGTGCTGGTACAGCACGGGCTTGGTGACCCCGGCCGCCTCGGCGATGTCGTTCATCGACGCGTCGCGGTACCCGAGTCGGGCGAACATGGCCAGCGCCGTCGTCAGCAACTGCTGACGGCGCTCGGGGGCGGGGAGACGGGAGGGCACGGGGGGATGCCGTCGGGTCAGAGACCCGACCGCTCCATGATGTGCACACCGCAGGCCGAACCCAGTCCGATGACGTGGGCGAGACCGACCTTGGCATCGGGAATCTGACGGGCACCGGCCTCACCGCGCAGGTGATGGCAGATCTCCCAGATGTTGGCGATGCCGGTGGCGGCGATCGGGTGGCCCTTCGACTCGAGACCGCCCGACACGTTGACCGGCGTCGAACCGTCACGGTGGGCGTTGCCGGCCTCGAACCACGCCACGGCGTCGCCCTCGGGGCACAGCATCAGGTTGTCGTAGTGCACGAGCTCCGCAGTGGCGAAGCAGTCGTGCAACTCCACCAGATCCAGATCGTCCGGCCCGATACCCGCCGCCTCGTAGGCCTGGATGGCGGCCCGACGAGTCAGGGTGTTGACGTCCGGGAGGATCTGACAGGCCTCCTGATAGGGGTCACTGGTGAGGACCGAGGCCGAGACCTTGACCGCCCGACGCTGCTGCTCGGTCGACAACGTCCGCAGCTTGGCGCCCGAGACCACCACCGCCGCCGCCGCGCCGTCGGAGTTGGCCGAGCACATGGCACGCGTGTTCGGGTAGGCGATCATCGGCTCGTTCATGATCTGCTCGACCGACATGTCCTTGGTGATGGCGGCCAACGGGTTCATGGTCGAGTTGAAGTGGTTCTTCTGCGAGATGCGGGCGAACAGTTCGAACTCGGCGCCGTCGTAGGGATGGGCGTGCAGGTACTCCATGCCCACCTGGGCGAACACGCCGGGCATCATGTCGGTGCCCAACTTGCCCTCGAAGCCCGACACGGTGCCGTGACGACCCGAGCGCGTCCACTCCTCGGACTTGGCGGCGCCGAACCCGGCGCCGAGCATGCCGGCTCCCGAGAGCTTCTCGACACCGACGGCGAGACCCATGTCGCACTCGCCCGACTTGACCGCCATGATCACGGTGCGCAGCGCGGTGGCCCCCGTGGCACAGGCGTTGGCCACGTTGTAGACGGGGATGCCGGTCTGGCCGATCTGCTTCTGCAGCTGCTGACCGAGACCGGCCGCCGCCCCCATGAGGTTGCCGGCGGCCAGCACCCCCATGTCCTGGATGGTCACGCCGCCGTCGGCCAGCGCCGCCAGCGCGGCATCGGCCGCCAGATCGACCACGTCCAAGGTCGGGTGCTTCCCGAACTTGGTCATGTTGATCCCGAGGATCCAGATGTCGTCGTTCGCCATGGTGCTCGTTCCTCTCAGACCGGCTCGAAGCCGTAGGTGATGGCCTCGGTGCCGGTGGAATCGGCGCCGATGGAATAGGTGGTGAGTCGGACCTTCATGCCCAACGAGACGTGCTCGGGATCGGGCGGGGTGTTGACGATCTGTCCGCGCACGCTGGTGCCGCCGCAGTCGACCACGGCGGGCACGTAGTCGTCACCGCCGGTCCACGACTTCACGATGGTGAAGGCGCGGACCTCGCCGGTGGTCGGGATGTCGACCTGAGCGAACGAGCCGACGGCTCCGCACGAGGCACAGGCGTTGCGTCGGTCGAAGAACCGGGCGCCGCACGAGCCGCACTCATTGGCCACGAGGTGCGGGTCGCTCCCCAGCACGAGGTAGTCGACCATCGGGATCGGATCGGACACGGGTCCCCCTTCGGGGCGCCTCGGGCGGGCGCCGACCGGCGAATGGTAGGACCAGACGCCGACCGTCCCCAACCCGGACCGGTCAACCCTGCAGACGGCGACGCAGCGCCTCCACGTCGGCCATGACCGCCCCGGAATCGAAGGGGGAATCCCAGTCCCCTCCTGCGCACTCGCGATAGACGCGGTGCACGTTGGCGGCCAGTCGCCATGGTTCGTCCCAGCGAGCCCACTCGCCGAGGTCGATACCGGCGCAGGACTCCAACACC
>CAIYGQ010000226.1 GCA_903925745.1 uncultured Actinomycetes bacterium
CTCTACCGCGACCGGGACCTGCAGCAGCGCCAGTTGTTCATGTACGACGACTGGCCGGGCGGCCTGTACGCCTCGATGTCGGCGGCGGGCACCCGGCCCGGCCCTCCGATCGCGGGGGCCTGGGCGACGATGACCCACCTGGGCGAGGCCGGGTACCTGCGGCTCGCCGGGAGGGTGCGGGAGGCGACGCGCGGCTTCCGCGCCGGCATCGACTCGATCGAGGGGATCCGGGTGACCTCGGACCCCGAGTTGTCGGTGTTCGAGTTCGGTCCGGACCCGAACGGCGACGTGCCGGTGGACATCGCAGCCGTGGGCGACGTCATGGACGACCGGGGGTGGAACCTGGACCGTCAGCAGGGGGGTCTCCACGTGATGCTGTCCCCCGGACACGACCGGGTCGTCGACGCGTTCGTCTCGGACCTGGCCGGCGCCGTCGCGGACCACGGTGCCGCCCGCGGCACGGGCCTGGCCTACGGCGGGGTGGTCGAGTCCTGAGCGGACCACCGGGGACGAGCGTCCCGCTCCGGCGGGACGACTGGTCGGCCGGCGTGCTCTGCGGCGGCCGCTCCATCAGGATGGGGCGCGACAAGGCGACCATCGGCTGGCCCAGGGATGCGTGGTCGGCCCGGGTCCGGCGGGCCGTGGTCGCAGCCGGCGTCGACGACGTGCTGCTGGTCGGGGGAGACGGGGACCGGCTGCCGGCCCTGGGCGCGTGGATCCCCGACCGGGAACCGGGTGCCGGACCGGCGGCCGCGATCGCGTCGCTCCAGGCGGTTCGACCGGATCGGCACCTGCTCGTGGCGGCGTGCGACCTCCCGGAACTCACCGGTGCCGCCCTGGCGCCGCTGCTGGACGCCGTGGACGGCGGAGCCCAGGTTGCGGTGCCGCTGGTGGACCGGGTCGCGGCCTGGTCGGTCGTCGCGATCTCGACGCGTGCGGCCGCAGGGCTGGTCGAGGCGGTGAGCGTCGGAGTCCGCTCGCTGCACGAGTGCCTGGAACCGCAGGGGGTCGAGGCACTCGTGCTCCCGGAGGCCCCGTTCCGGGACGTCGACGGGCCGTTCGGGCCGGAGGGGAAGTCCTCGGAACGACGGCCTGCGGAGTAGCGTTGGGTTCATGGCGGATGAAACTTCTGGGATTCCCGTGGTGGACGTCGACCGGCTCGACGAGGCCATCCGGTCGGGTGCCACGGTGCTCGACGTCAGGACCGACGACGAGGTCCTCGAGGCCAGGGTCCCGGGCGTCGTGCACGTGCCGCTGGACCAGCTCGAGGTGCGTCTCGGTGAGGTTCCCGAGGCGGACCCGCTCTACGTCATCTGCCGGAGCGGCGCCAGGAGCCTGAACGCCTGCGTCCTGCTCGCGGGGCGGGGCCGGTCCGTCGCCAATGTGGACGGGGGCACACTGGCCTGGATCGAATCTGGTCGGCCCGTGGAGACGGGGCCCCGATGAGGCGCCGTGCGTGACGGGCCGGTCGGCTCACCCGGGTTCGACCTGATCGACGACGACGGGGCGTTCCGTCGGCTGGTCGACCGCCTGCGGGGGGCCCGGCGCTACGCCGTCGACACCGAGTTCCACCGGGAGCGCACCTACTTCCCGCAGGTGGCGGTGGTGCAGCTCGCCGACGAGCACGGGATCGCGGTGGTCGACGCGCTGTCGGTGGACCTCACCCCGTTCGCCGACGTCCTGGAGGGACCCGGACTGGCGGTCATGCACGCGGCGCGACAGGACCTGGAGGTGCTGGAGCGCTCCTGTGGGACCGTGCCGTCACGCCTGGTGGACACCCAGATCGCTGCCGGCTTCCTCGGCTACACCACGCCCTCGCTCGCCACGCTCCTCGAGCGCGAACTGGGCGTGCGGACCGCCAAGGCCGACCGCCTCACCGACTGGCTGAAGCGACCGCTGACACCGGCCCAGCTCGAGTACGCGGCAGCCGACGTGGCACACCTGCTGGAGCTCCACGACGGGCTGGAGCGCCGACTGAAGGAACGCGGTCGGACCGCCTGGGTCGACGAGGCCTGCGAGGAGATCCGTACCGAGCCCCGGGGACCACGCGACCCGGACGACGCCTGGCGGCGCATCAAGGAGATCCGCCACCTGAAGGGTTCGTCGCTGTCGATCGCACAGGCCGTGGCGGGTTGGAGGGAGCGACGGGCCGCGTCGAGCGACCTGACCCCGCGTTTCGTGATGTCGGATCTGGGAGTCGTCTCGGTGGCCTCCAGCGCGCCGCGGAGCGAGGACGAGTTGCGCTCACTCCGGGGGCTCGACGGACGGAGCCTCAGGAACGGCACGGCCGAGGAACTGCTCGCGATCGTCGACGACGCGCGCGGCCGGGCCCCCATGCGCTCCACCCCCAACCCCGTCCCCGAGCTGCCGGCGGAGCTGCGTCCGGCCCTGCCGCTGATCGCGGCCTGGGTCTCGCAGCAGGCCCGGGACCTGGACCTGGAGACCGCGCTGCTCGCCACCCGGGCCGACCTCGAGGCGCTCCTGCGGGGTGCCCCGGACGCCCGGTTGTCGACGGGGTGGCGCGCGGAACTGGTGGGGGAGCCGATCCGGCGACTGCTGTCGGGTGAGGCCGCCCTGGTCTTCGAGCGGGGTCGCGGCCTCGTCCTGGCCGACCAGCGCCACGCCTGAGGGCCGGTCGTCACGGGCCCGCGACCGCTCAGGCGAGGGTCAGGCCCACGGCGACGACCGCGAGCACCCCGCACGCGACGAGCCCGTACCGCGGGTCGCCCCGCCTGAACCATCGGACGGCCAGCCACGCGACCCGGAGGAGCGGGACGGCACACAGGACCGCGAGTGCCACCCACGCGGCCGACCGACCGACCTCGCCCCCGACCACCAGAGCCACGGCGGCCAGGACCAGGACGAGCAGCGTCGCGACTCGGAGGACCGTCACGACCCGGTCGAAGCGTCCCGCCTTCGGATCCACCGGTCCGCGTTCGGCGTCCGGGGCCACGTCGCCGTTCACGTGCGGACCACCACCACCGTTGCGACCACCAGGAGCAACACGCCGGTCGCCCGGCGGATGACGACGGCGGGCAGCATCGACTGGATGCGCGCCCCCATCCACCCGCCGACCACGGCCCCGACGAGCGCCCCGGCCGAGTCGAGGGCGTCGACCCGGCCCTGGACCGCGTAGACCAGCAGTCCGGCACTGGCGGTGATCCCGAGGGTGAAGGTGGTCGTGGCCGCTGCGACCTTGACGGGCACCCGCATGAGCTCGCTCATCGCCGGCGTCTTGAGGAAACCGCCGCCGACTCCCGAGATGCCGGCGACGACACCTGCGACCAGGGCGGCGGGCAGACCGCGCTCGAGGTGCGTGGCCTGGTAGGGGACGACCGCTCCGTCGAGTCGGTACTGGCCGCCCAGCGTCCCCGGCCACTCACCGGCGGGCTCCGCATCCAGGATCCCGACCGGCTGGTTCCGGATCCCCCTGCGGGCGAGCGCCGAGACGGCACCGACGACCGCAGCCCCTGCCAGGACCCACGCGACCACCTGCTCCGGGAGGTCCACCGACACGATCGCCCCGGCGACGACCCCACCGGCCGCCGCGAGCTCCAGGGTCAGACCCAGCCGGTGGTGCACGGTGCCGTCGTCGAGCTGTCGGGCCGAGGCGGCCAGCGATCCGGCGGCCACCACCACCAGGCCGACCGGTGCCGCCGCGGTCGGTTCCGCCCCGAGGGCGACGAGCACGGGGACCAGCAGGGCGGCACCTCCGATCCCGCCGACCGAACCGAGGAGGGCGGCGGCTGCCGCCAGCACGGCGACCACCGCGGGCAGCTGGTTCACCTCCGAGCTGCCTGACCGAGCACGTCCGCAGGCTACCGGCGGGCATGAACCGGGTCGTGCGGCTGGCTACACTCGGTCGTTCGGCCGTCGAGGACCGGGAGTGCACCGTGAAGAAGGGTCGGCATCGCCGCTACGAGGAGGCTCGAGCCATGAAGCGCGGGCCCGACCTGGACATCGAGGGCATCCTCGACGACCTGTCCTCGGACCGGGACGTCCGCCCCGGCGGGGACCCCGACGACTTCGACGTGCTCCAGGAGGACGCCGGTACCGGCCCCGGGCCCGACGGTGGCGCCCTCGGAGGGGACGACGAGGCCCTCGAGGATACCGACGACGAACCGGGAGAGGTCAGCGCCTGATCCTGGCGGCACCCCGGGCCGCGACCGACTCCCCGGATCGGTGGAGCGACGGCTCAGCCCCGGGGGCGGACCGCAGGGTGTGGCAACCAGGTCGTGGTGAATCCGGGCTCGTCCAGGCCGAGCTCCGCGCGGAGGCGACCGTAGACCTCGGGACCGACCAGCTCCACGATGTCGTCCCGGAGCGCATCCACGACCGGTTCGTGACCGACGAACGCGTCGGGCGCGTCGGTGCACCACCAGTGGAAGTCGGCCCCGCCCTCGCCCCAGTCCCGGCGCTTCCACTCCCGCAGGACGTGCGTCGTGTGTCCCACGTCGTCGTCGTGGTACTCGAACCGGATCGGCACCTGCCAGCAGACCTCGGGCTTCCAGTCCAGGGGCCGCTCGTTGGCGAGCAGCGCGCCGAGGTGCAGGGCACAACCCGCGCCGGCGGCGAAATCCGGCCGGTTGAGGAAGATGCACGCGCCGTCGTGCACGATGGTCGTCCAGTTGCCGTCGGCATCCTTGCGGAGGGCGTCCTCGGGTCGGTCGACCACGTGACGGTGCTGCCAGAGCTCGGCGGGGAGCCGACGGACCGCGGAGCGGACCCGCTTCCGGTCGCCCTTGTCGGCGAAGTGGGCGCCGAAGGAACAGCACCCCTGCCCCAGATAGGTCGCGTCCTCCTCGAGGACACCCTTGCAGCCTCGGCCGAAGATGCACGTCCAGTTGCTCGCGAGGAACGTGGCGTCGAACATCCACGTGTCACCGCCGTGGTCGAAGGAGATCCACTGCCGGCTGGTCCCGTCATCCCGCACGACGGCCGAGCGTAGCGAGCCACCGGAGCGACCCGCGACCACCCCCGGGCACGGAGCCCCGAGGTGGCGACCTCGCTGTTCGACATCGCAGCGCCCCGGAGTGGTAGCAGTGGGGGATGGCCGGAGAGTTCGACGACGTGCGCACGAGGCTCGAGGCGATCGCCGAGGAGCTCGCAGACCTCGCGATCGTCCGCCTGCGGGAGTCCATCGACGCCGGGGGAACGGAACTCCCCGTCGACGAACGCCGACTCACCCGCGCCCGTCGCGCGGTCGAGAAGGCGGTGGCGCTGCTGGCGGAACCCGACGACTCCTGAGTCGCACCGCTGCCGGTGCCGCCGGGTGGCGGACCGGGCCGACGGCGAGCGAACTCAGCCCCGGTTGAGCGATCGGATCAACGCGTGGAGCCGGCCGTGGCGTGCCCGCACGAAGCGGAGTCGGAGCCGTGGCAGGTCGACGTGGTCGTCGTCCCGCCGCTCCGCCTGGCTGGGGCCGCAGCGCTCGATGCGGCCCCCGACGAGCAGATCCGAGAACTCGTCGTTCAATCGGTCGATGCACTCGTCGTCGACGTCCTCGGCCAGGCGCAGCACCAGGTGGTCGCGCACGTACCGGACCGAGTGGAAGATCCGGTAGAAGGCGGTGACGTGGTCACACGCATCCTCCACGTCCGAGGTGAGGTGGAACAGCTCCAGGTCCGCCGCATCCACCAGCGCTGCATCCAGCAGCTCGACGTCGAGGAAGTGCCGGAAGCTCCTCCAGTAGGCGTCACCCGGCGGTTCCAGCAGCACCACCGGGCCGGGGGTCTCGCGGCCCGTCTGGAGCAGGGTGAGCAACTCGAAGGCCTCGTCCATCGTGCCGAATCCCCCGGGCAGCAGGACGTAGGCGTCGGCGCCGCGCATGAACGCGAGCTTGCGGTTGAAGAAGTACCGGAAGCTCACCGACTTGGGGTCGCCCGCCAACGGGTTGCTGTCGACGGGCTCGAACGGGAGCTCGATCGTCACCCCGAACGATCGGTCGACGCCGGCGCCCTCCACGGCCGCGGTCATGATTCCGGGACCACCGCCGGTGATGACCATCCAGCCGCGGCGGGCCACGGCCGCACCCAGCTCGCGGGCGGCCACGTACGCCGGGTCGTCGGGTGCCGTGCGGGCCGACCCGAAGACCGCAACCTTGCGGACCCCACGGTACGGAGCGAACGCCGACGCGGCTGCAAGCTGCTCCTCGAGCGTCCGCCTGGCGATCTTCAGGTCGAGGCGGTCGACCTCCGCCGTCCCCATCCGCAGCGCCGCCTCCACGAGCCCCACCACCAGGTCGCGGTCGGCGACGGTCGCACCGTCATCGAGCCAGCCCTCGACGGCCGACTCCACCGCCTCCCGGTCGAACGGCACGGGGGCCCGGCCCCCGGACCCGTCGCGGCGGGCAGCGTCGGACGGGGTCGCGGGCGGCACGGCCCGGACGCTACCCGTCCACCGGGCCCCGTCCGCCCCATCGGTGGATCGCGGCGCCGGACGTGGCACGCTGGATGCTCCCCGGGGGCGACGTGGACACCGACACCAGCAGTGCCGTACCGACCGACCGAGGATCGGAGGCGGATGCGCTGTTCATGCGCGTCTACCCGGCCATGGTCGGCCTGGTCCGACGCATCATCGACCGAGACGGATCGGACCGGGCGGCGCTGCGGACGGCCGAGGACGTCGCGGTCGACGTGATGGCCTGGGCCCGCACCCGCCGGCTCCACGACACCGACGAGGCGACGACGAGGATCGCCGGCCGGACCCTCGACCGCTGTGTGGACCTGCTGCTCCGGCCGGGCCTGCAGGTCCCACTGCCGCCCGGCCTGGAGGTCGAGGACCTCGCCGACGGCGACGTGCTCGACGACGGAGCCCGACTGGAGTGGACGACGAGCGGGCTGCGGCTCGAGGAGCTCCACGTGGCCCTGGCCGACACCGACCGCCGCACCCGACGGGTCGGGACGTGCTGTTTGGCCGCGGGCCTGTCGCCCGAGGACACCGCCGCACTGTTGGACCTGCGTGGCGACGAGACCGTGCAGGCCCTGGCCCGGATCGGCGAGCAGCTCACGGCCCACCGCCGGTCCGCTGCGCTCGGGGCGACGACGGGTCGGCAGTGAGCGACGTCGTCGTCCCCGATCCGGTCGCAGCGCCACCGACGCGTTCCGAGCTGGTCGTCGCTGCGCTCAGCGAGCCGGGACTCGATCTGGTCGGAGCCCAGGACCGGGTGCGGGCCCGCATCGCCGCCCAGCGATCCAGGTGGTGGACCGTGGCGGGTGCGATCGGTGCCGTCGCCGTGGTGGCAGGGGTCCTGCTGGTGGTCCTGGGCAACGACGGTGACGACCTCCGGGCCACCGACGACGAGTCCACGACCACGACCATCACCGCACCCAGCACGGTGCCGGAGGGCGAGGCGGCGATCCCCGTCGCGCCGGTCACCACCGGGACCACGGTGCCGGCCGCGGACGCCGTGGCGCCGCCCGTCGCGCCCGAGTCCTCCTCACCGCTGACGGCTCGGCTCTCGTTGCCGTCCTCGGTGTCGGTCGGCGCACCGTTCACGATGGCGATCGACTGGAACGACGCCGACCACGCGGCGACCGGCGAGCCATCGGTCACCGTCGAGTGGAACGACCCGTTCCTGACCCTGGCCGCGGTGGAACCGCCGCCGTCCGCGTGCTCGCCGACCGGGACACCCCGGACCGGCCGCCTCGAGCGGTCGTTCAGGTACTCCACCCCCGGCCGCCGGACGATCAGCGTGCGCCTCCGGTCCTGCACGGGCGCTGGCGCGTTGGCCGAGGACACCACGGTCGAGGTGGCGGTGGACGTCCGGGGCCTCGGCGGCACGCCGCTCGTCGTCGGTGTCGACGGCTCGGCGGGGGACCCGGATGCCGCGACCGCGCTCCGCTACCCGGCGGCTGCCACCGGGGCGGAGTTCCTGGCGAACCGGTCCTCGGCGGTCAGGCAGGTCCTACGACGGGACCCGGGGCGGCGGGCCACGGTGCTCACGGCCGCGTCGTGGGGTCCCGGGGACGTGCTGGTGCTCGAGTTCCCTGACGGCTCCTGTCGGGCCGGCGAACTCGGCGGGACCGGGGCGTCCGAGGCCGCCGTGCTGGTGGAGTCGACCTGTCAGCCCGTCCTGCCGACGACCACGACGACGGTGCCGCCGTCGTCGACGACGTCCACGCCCTCGACGACGTCGACGGTGCCGGATCCGCCCGGCTCGCCGTAGAGCGTCGTCCGCTGCCGCAGCGTCCGGCCCGCACGTTCCGCCAGCCGCCGGAAGTCGGCGGGGTCCGCCATGGTCCCGTGCCGCGCGCCGGCCGCCCGGGAGATGTTCTCGTCCACCAGCGTGCCGCCGAGGTCGTCGACGCCGGCGGCGAGCAGCTGCTCGACGCCACCCAGTCCCAGCTTCACCCAGCTGGCCTGCACGTGGTCGATCACGCCGGCGTACGCGATCCGGGCCACGGCGTGGACCAGGACCACCTCACGGAACGTCGGTCCGCGTCGACAGCGGCGCTGCAGGTAGAGCGGGGCCGCCATGTGCACGAACGGGAGGCCGACGAACTCGGTGAATCCCCCGGTCTCTTCCTGGAGCGCCCGCGTGACGAGCAGGTGCTCGACCCAGCTCGAGGGGTCCTCGACGGTGCCGAACATCATGGTGACGTTGCTGCGGAGTCCGACCCGGTGGGCGACCCGGTGGGCCTCGAGCCACTCCTCGGTGTCGACCTTGTCGGGGCAGATCACCGCTCGCACGCGGTCGTCGAGGATCTCGGCGGCCGTGCCCGGGAGGCTGCGCAGACCCGCCTCCCGCAGCCGGGTCAGGTACGACTCGAGCGGCTCCCCGAGCCGACGAGCCCCCTCGGTGACCTCGAGGGCGGTGAATCCGTGGAGGTGCAGGGAGGGCGCGGCCTCGTGGACCGCCCGGCAGACCTCGACGTAGTAGTCGCCGTCGAAGTCGGGGTGGATGCCACCCTGCAGGCAGACCTCGGTCGCGCCCATGCGCTCCGCCTCGGCCGCCCGCTCGGCGATGTCGTCGAGCGTCAACAGGTAGGGAGCGCCCCGGAGGTTGAGGCTCAGTGGCCCCTTCGAGAACCCGCAGAACCGGCACTTGAAGGTGCAGACGTTCGTGTAGTTGATGTTGCGGTTGAACACCCAGGTCAGCGAGTCGCCGACGGCCTCACGACGGAGCTCGTCGGCGACCTCGGCCACGGCCCGGACCTCGGGACCCCGTGCGGCGAACAGTGCGAGCAGCTCGGCCCGGTCCGGGCGCGAGCCGGCGAGGACGCCGTCGAGGACCTCACGGACGGCTCCGGCGATCCGTGGCTGCGGGGGCGCGGTCCCGAGCAGGTCCGGTGCATCGGCCCCGGACCCGGCGTACCAGGCCGAGGACACGTCGCCGACGAGTTGGACCTCGGCACCGTCGCCGACCACCTCGATGCCCCCGACGCGTTCCGGGAACACCGAGCCCGGGTCGTCACGCCCGAGCGACTCGGCATCGGCGCGGTCGAGCACGGGGAACCGGAGCGCCTCGTCGAGCCAGCGCTCGGGGTCGGCGGCGTGCTCGGGGTGGATCGTCAACCTGGGGGCCAGGGTGTGGCCGGCCGCCTCGGTCTCCCTGCGCAGTCGGTCGAGCGCCGGCCACGGCCGTTCGGGGTTGACGTGGTCCGAGGTCACGGGGGACACACCGCCCCAGTCGTCGATGCCGGCTGCGAGGAGTGCCCCGAGGTCGTCGGACAGGTTCGGGGGCGCCTGCAGGTGGACCGACGGCGGCAGGATCACCCGCGCGAGCGAGATCGCATCGAGGAACTCGTCGGTCGGGCACGGCCGGTGCCGGAACATCGTGGTGCCCGCCTTCGGCAGGAAGTTCTGGACGATCACCTCCTGGACGTGGCCGTGTCGACGGTGGGAGGCGGCGATCGCCTCGAGGGCCCTGATCCGGTCGTCCCGGTCCTCGCCGATCCCCACCAGGATCCCGGTCGTGAAGGGAATCCGCAGCTCGCCGGCGGCCTCGAGCGTGGCGAGCCGGCGCTCGGGTGCCTTGTCGGGGGCCCCGCGGTGGCACTCGAGGTCGCCGCGGAGGGACTCGACCATCATCCCTTGGGAGGGCGCGACCCGACGGAGCGTCGCCAGGTCCCCCGGCGACAGCGCACCGGCGTTGGCGTGGGGGAGCAGGCCGGTCTCCTCGAGCACGACCCGGCACGCCTCGGCCAGGTAGTCGACCGTGCTCGCGTACCCGCGCTCGGCGAGCCATCCGGCGGCGACGGGGTACCGGTCCTCGGGGGCCTCGCCGAGCGTGAACAGTGCCTCGTGGCAACCGACGGCCGAACCCTGCCGGGCGATGGCGAGCACCTCGTCGAGTTCCAGGAACGGCGACTCCAGCCGGGCCGGCGGCTGGGCGAACGTGCAGTAGCCGCATCGGTCGCGGCACAGCATCGTGAGCGGGATGAACACCTTGGGCGAGTAGGTGGTCCGGAGCCCGAACGACTCACGACGGATCCGTTGCGCCTCGCGCTGAAGTTCCTCGCTGCCGAGCGGCGGGTGGGACGCGCTCACCGCAGCGCCCCGGGTCCCGGTCGACTGGCGATCTCGAGCGGTCCGAAGTCCACGCCACATGTGGCGCAGTGGAAGCCCAGGTGGACGTCGGTGCCGCAGGGCTCGTGGACCAGCACCGTGGGCGGGCCCGACTCCTGCAGCCACCGGTCGCCCCAGTGCATGAGCGCCACGAGGATCGGCGACAGCTCGCGGCCCATCCGAGTGAGTCGGTACTCGTCGCGTGGCGGGTGCTCCTGGTAGCGGCGACGCTCGAGGATCCCGGCGTCGACGAGCTTGCGCAGTCGCTCGGACAGCACCGCCTTGGGGATCCCCAGGTCCCGGCGGATCTGGTCGAAGCGCCGGAGTCCACGGAAGGTGTCCCTCAGGATCAACATGCTCCAGCGGTCACCGACCAGCTGGAGCGCCTGTTCGATCGAACAGCCGGGACGGCCCTCGACGGGTCGGTGGGCCCGGCTGGGCGGGGCGGCGCTGGTCACGGTCGCACCGTAGACGGGTTCGGATTCCGAACCAAGTCGGTTCGGCGATCGAACCGACCGGACCCGGTCCGGACCCGGTCCGGCCGAGGACGGACCGGCGAGCGCGTGGTCAGGAACCGGACAGGAGCCGCTCGGCGACCTCGGCCACGTGCTCGGGCGTGATCCCCAGCTCGCGCATGACGGTCCCACCGGGAGCGGACGCACCGAACCGGTCGATCCCGACCGAGGCATCGGCGTAGCGGTCCCAGCCCAGGGTTGCCCCGGCCTCGACCGAGACCGTGGGGACACCGGGCGGGAGCACGGCGTCACGCCCGGCGGGGTCCTGGGCCTCGAAGCGCTCCCAGCACGGCAGCGACACCACCCGGACCCGGTGCCCGTCGGCCTCGAGGAGGTCGGCGGCGGCCAGGGCCACCGCCACCTCGGTCCCCGTTCCGACGAGGACGACGTCACAGTCGTCGCCGCGGACGACGTACCCCCCGAACTCGACACCACGGTGCGCCACCTCGGGCGCCACCGGCAGCGTCGGGGTGCCCTGGCGGGAGAGGACCAGCGCCACGGGACCGTCACCCTCGACCGCCACCCGCCAGGCGGCGGCCGTCTCGTTGCCGTCGGCCGGCCGGATCACGGGGAGCTGGGGGATCAGCCGGAGGGACATCACGTGCTCGACCGGCTGGTGTGTCGGACCGTCCTCGCCGACCCCCACCGAGTCGTGGGTCCAGACGAACACGCACTTCGACCGGGACAGCGCCGCCAGTCGGACCGCGCCGCGCATGTAGTCGCTGAAGACCAGGAAGGTCCCGGCCACCGGGAACACGCCACCGTGGTCGGCGGCTCCGACCAGGAGCGCACCCATGGCGTGCTCCCGGATGCCGAAGTGGATCTGCTCGCCCTCCGGCACGTCGGCCGCGAGCACGGGTCGTCCGGGCAGCTCGGTCCCGGTGTTGCCCGTCAGGTCGGCGGCGCCCGCGAGCAGTCCGGGCACCCCACCCATCATCGCCGTCACGCAGGCCTGTGAGGCCACGCGCGTCGCGGGCGCATCCCCGGGACCGAAGGTGGGGAGCGCGTCGCTCCACCCCGGCAGTCCGGTCGCGCCGAGGCTCGCCTCCCACTCGGCGGCACGGTCGGCCAGGACGACCCGGGAGCGCTGCTCCCAGTCCTCGCGCTGGACCGCCCCGCGCCGACCGGCGGCCCGGTACATCGCGAGCACCTCGGCAGGGACGTGGAAGGACTCCTCGGGCGGCAGGCCCATCGCCTCCTTCGTCCTGCGGATGTCGTCCTCCGAGAACGCCAGGCCGTGGGCGGCCGGGTCGTCGGTGTGGTCGGGCGACGGGGTGGCGATGTGGGTGCGGACGATCACGAGCGAGGGTCGGTCCTCGACCGCCGCCGCCGACCTCAGGCCGTCCTCGAGGGTGTCCAGGTCCTCACCCGCCTCGCCGAGCTCCAGGACGTGCCAGCCGTAGGCCCGGAACCGGGCGGCGGCGTCGTCACTGAGTGCGAGCTCGGTGGGGCCGTCGATGGAGACGTGGTTGTCGTCGTAGACGTACACGAGTCGGCCGAGTCCGAGGTGCCCCGCCAGCGAGGCGGCCTCATGGCTGATGCCCTCCTCCAGGTCGCCGTCGGAGACGAAGGCCCACACGTGGTGGTCGCAGACGTCCGGGCCGAACCGCGACCGGAGGTGCTGTTCGGCGACCGCCATGCCGACGCCGTTGGCGAAGCCCTGGCCGAGCGGTCCGGTCGTCACCTCGATCCCGACGGTGTGCCCCCGTTCCGGGTGGCCGGGAGTGAGGGAACCCCACTGCCGGAACGCCTCCAGGTCGGACAGCTCCAGGCCGTACCCGGTCAGGTACAACATGGCGTACTGCAGGATCGACGCGTGGCCGCAGCTGAGGACGAACCGGTCCCGGTCCGCCCAGTGGGGGGCGCCTGCGTCGTAGCGCATCACGCGGGTCCACAGGACGTGCGCGAGCGGCGCCAGCGCCATGGCCGTGCCCTGGTGGCCGGACTTCGCGCGGTGGGGGGCGTCCATCGCCAGGCCGCGGATCACGTCGATCCCCAGTCGCTCGAGCTCCGGAGTCGGGTCGGTCCCCACGGTCGTCTCCTCTGGTTGTCCGCGCCCGCCCGACCGGGTGCCGGGGGCGCGAGGTGAGGACAGTAGCAAGCCTCAGTGGAGGGTCCCGACGGCCACGGTCTCGTCGTCGACGGACGCCGAGCGACCCCGACCGGCGGCGAGCAGCCCCACGGTCCGCAGGCCCCACAGCGGTGCGCCTCCGGTCGCGTCCGAGACCAGCTCCGCATCCGACGGCCGACCCGTCGGCGCGGCGCGCCGACCGTCACCGGCCATGACGAGCGTCGGCGCCCGGTCCAGGCCGACGAGCGAGGCGGACAACGCAGCCTCGGCCGCGCGACGGTCGAACCGGGCCACGCAGACCACCGATCCGACGGACGGCGCGTCGTCGACGTGCAGCGAGGTGCCGTCCGGTGCCGGGAGGATCGGGGCGGTGCGCGTGGCACGGTCCCGGTCGAACTCGGCGACGGTGTCGTCCGGGGCGACGAGCAGGACGAGGTCCCAGTCGTCTGAGTGCACATCGGGTTCGGCACCCATGAGGGCCTCCAGGTGCTCCCGGGCCGAGACACCGTCCAGGTGGGTGACGCGCGACCGGCCGGCCCCGGTCACGACGGCCGGCGGGCCAACGGGGTGGACGCCGGTGGCGGTGCGCACATCCAGCGATCCCCCGGGCAGCGCCACGCCGACGGCGCCGTGGTCGCGGATCCCCGAGTTGGACACCAGCCGATTGGCGCCCGGTCGCCGCCCGGCACCGGTGAGGCCGGCCAGCACCGTGCCGTCCCGGTCACCCCGACCGGCCGCACCGGGCTCCGAAGCGGTGAGGACGCCGGCGGCCACCGAGAACGGGTCGGCGACCAGGAACAGGTCCTCACCCGGACGCCGCAGCGCGTCGAGTGTGTCCTCCTCGATCGCGTCGACCTCGACGCCTCGGCACGGGAGCCCCCAGAGCGCCATCACCGAGAGCGCGGCGGCGTCCTCGACGACCCGTCCGCCACCGAGGAGGCCCGTCGCCACCGCTCCGGCCACACACCGGGGCGAGAGCAGCCGGGCCAGTGACGACACGACGTCGTCGAGCGCACCGTGGACCGGGGGAGTGCATCCGATCAGCAGCAGGTCCGGGACGGAGCCCGCGTCTGCGCCTGCCTCGAGCAGCGTCCCGGCACACTCGCCGAGCGCCTCGGCGACCACGGGGTGCTCGGAACAGGCCGCAGCGGCCCGGATGCTCACCCCAGTGGTTCGAGCAGCGTGTAGGGAACGACCGTCACCGGACCCTGGTCGATCCGGCAGCGGGCGTCGATCGTCCCGGGGGCCGGGTAGGTCAGGTTGGCCCGCACCAGCTGGCGGCCGAACCGACCGGGTTCGATCTGCAGCGGTTGGGCGTTCCGGGCGACCTCGACGCCGTCGGCGTCGGTGAAGACCACCTCCAGCACCCCGGTGCCCGTGGCTCCGGTGGGGCAGTGGACGATGACGACCAGGTGGGGATCGACGGTGATCGGGAACTCGCCCGGGGCGGGCGCCGAGAACTGGATGCCTCGCAGGTCGATCCGCGTCGAGGGTCCCGGGACCTGACGCATCTCGATGTCGTCGATGAAGAGCGCCGCCACGATGTGCACGCCTTCAGGATACGGCTGGGCCGACACACCGGTGAACCCCTCGGTGCGACCCCGACCTCCGGGACGCGTGCGCCTCCCCGCCGTCACCTCCCGTCTAGGTTGCAGCGGTGGCCACGACGAGTTCCGAGGACGACTCCAAGCAGCTCCTGCGGCCATACGGGATCCCGTTCCCGCCCGAGGAGCTGGCCGTCGACCCCGACGGCGCCGTGGCGGCGGCGGAACGGGTGGGACCTCCCGTCGTCGTGAAGCTGTGCGGGGACTCGATCGCGCACAAGTCCGAGCGCGGCCTGGTCCGGCTCGGCCTCGGCGACCCCGAGGCGGTCCGCACGGCGACCGAGGAGCTCCTCGCGGCCGCCCGCCCCGAGGACGGGGCGACCGGAGTCCTGGTCGCCCCGGTCGTCACCGGCCACCGTGAGCTCATCGCCGGGGTGGCGACCGACCCGACGTTCGGGCGGACCGTCGTGGTCGGCATCGGCGGCGTGCTCACCGAGGCCCTGGCGGACGTCAGCGTCCGACTCGCCCCGATCTCACACCAGGACGCACTCGACATGCTCGACGACCTCCGGAACTCGGCCCTGCTCGGGTCGGTCCGGGGTGAGCCCCCCGTCGACCGGGACGCGGTGGCCGAGGTGGCGGAGTCACTCTCCCGCGTGGCCGCCACCCGCCCCGACGTGGTGTCGGTCGACCTCAACCCGCTGATCGTCGCGGACGGCCGCCCCGTGGCCGTCGACGCCTTGGTGGAGATCGCAGATGACGACGACCGACCCGCAGCCGCGCTGGGTGACGCTGCGCCACGAGGTGCCGACCCCCGGTTCAGCGCCCTGTTCGACCCGGCCGGCGTCATCATCGCCGGCGCGTCCACCCACCCCGGGAAGTTCGGGTTCGTCAGCCTGCACAACCTGCTCACCTCCGGTTACCGGGGAGCCGTCCACGCCACGAACCGCGAGGGGGCGACGGTGCTCGGCGTGCAGTGCGCGACCGACGTCGCAGAGCTCCCGGTCGGATCCGCCGACCTCGTGTTCGTCTGCACCCCCAAGGCCGCCGTGCCCGACGTGCTCCGCCAGGCGGCAGCCATCGGGGTCCGCGCCGCCTTCCTGGCCTCGGCCGGTTACGGCGAGGCGGGCGAGGAGGGGCGCCGTGACCAACGCGCCCTGGTCGAGCTGTGCGACGAGCTCGGGATCCTCCTCGTCGGACCCAACGGTCAGGGGGTCGTCTCCACGCCGTCGTCGCTGTGCGCGCAGATCGTCGCCCCGTACCCGCCGGCGGGTGGGATCAGCGTGGTGAGCCAGTCCGGCAACCTCGTGTCCAGCTTCCTGAACTGGTCCTGCGTCACCGGTGTCGGCGTGGCCCGGGCGCTGTCCGCCGGCAACGCTGCCGCCACGGGGGTGGCCGAGGTCCTCGAGTACTACGCCGGCGATCCGGCGACCTCGGTGGCACTCGCCTACGTCGAGGGGGTGGCCGACGGGCATCGATTCGTCTCGGGGCTCCGGGCCGCGTCCGACTCGAAGCCGGTGGTGGTGCTCAAGGGGGGGACGACGAGCGGTGGCGCCCGGGCCGCGGCGAGCCACACCGGCTCGTTGGCGACCGACGACGCGACCTTCGACGGGCTGTGCGCCCAGTTCGGGGTCACGCGGGCCCGGAGTGCAGAGGAGGCCTTCGACGCCGCAGCCACGTTCGCCACGCAGCCCGAGCCGAGCGGGGGACGCGTCGTGGTCCTGACGACGGTGGGTGGATGGGGGGTCGTCGCCGCCGACGCGATCACCTCGCACCCCGAACTGGAGCTGGTGGAACTCCCCGGCGACCTGCTCGCAGGCATCGACGAACTCCTGCCCCCGAGGTGGAGCCGGAACAACCCCGTCGACCTGGCGGGCGGTGAGACCCGGGACACCGTGCCGGTCGTGTTGGACATGGTCGCATCCCATCCGGACGTGGACGCCGTGGTGTTCCTGGGCATCGGCATCCAGTCCAACCAGGCCCGACTGCTGCGACATGGCGGCTTCCACCCGGACGAGGGCACCGGTCGGATCGTCGAGTACCACGAACGCCAGGACGAGCGGTACGCCCGCGCCGCGGCCGAGGTCTCGGAGCGCACGGGTACCCCGGTCCTCACCGCCACGGAGCTCGCGGTTGCCTTCCCCGACAACCCGGGTCCGGCGTCGGTGCGCGCCACCGGACGACTCTGCTACCCGTCCGCCGAGCGGGCGGTCGTCGCCCTGGGCCACCTGGTCCGCCGGGCCCGCCACCGGCGGGCACGGCGACGCCCGTGAGCGGACCGCAGGACCCACCGCCCGACCGCGTGGTCGTCCGTCGCGCGCGCCGCACCGAGGCTGCGACGCACCCGTCCCCACGGGGACCGCGACGGGCCGCGGCCGTGCTCGGTGCCCTCGGCACACTGGGCGCACTTGCGTGGCTCGTGACCGGACCCGCCGTCGACGTGGCGTCCACGCAGCCGGCGTCTGCGTCCGGGACACCGGTCGCCTCGGTCCGGCGGACGCCCGAGTGGCTCACGGCGACGGTCGGGCAGCGGGCGCTCGAGACGGCGGTGGAGCCCGTCAGCCGTCAGCTCCCCGACGTGTCGTGCCTCCTGTTGAGCGACGGTGGGCGGCCGGTGTCGACCCGGGAACCCGACGAGGTCGTCATCCCGGCGTCCAACATGAAGCCGTTGACCGCCACGGCGGCCGTGGAGCTGCTCGGCGCCGAGACCCGGGCCTCCACCTCCGTGGTCGCCGGCGCGCCGGTCGCCGGTGGTGTCGTCCGGGGCGACCTGTTCCTGGTCGGCGGCGGCGACCCGGTGCTCACCACTGCGGGGTACGAGCCCTACGAGGGGATGCCCCGAGAACTCACCACCTCCGTCGAGCAGCTCGCCGACCGGGTCGTCGACGCCGGCGTCAGGGAGGTGACCGGATCGGTCCTGGGCGACGAGTCCCGGTACGACCGGGTGCGCACGGGTCCGTCGTGGCGCCCGAGCTACCTGAGCGATGCGCAGGTCGCCCCGTTGTCCGCACTCGTCGTCGACGACGGCGCACCCGACCCTGCGAGCGTCGACCCTCCGCTGCGGGCCGCTGCGGTCCTGACCGAGCTGCTCCGCGCCCGCGGTGTGCGGATCGGGGGCGAGGCGGGTGTGGGGGTCGCACCGAGCGGGTCGGTGGAGGTGGCACGGGTCGAGTCACCCACCGTTGCGCAACTGGCCTCGGAACTCGTCCGCTTCTCGGACAACACGACCGCCGAGCTCCTCGTCAAGGAGATCGGCCTGCGAACCAGCGGCACCGGGACCACCGCGGCCGGCACCGCGGCGGTGCTCGAGTGGGCCCGGAGCGTGGGCCTGCCCATGGAGGGAGCCGTCCTGGCCGACGGCTCGGGCCTGTCGCGTGACAACCGGCTGAGCTGCCGGACGATGGTCGCCGTGCTCGAGCGGGTGGGCCCGGTCGGCGGCCTCGCCGACTGGCTGGCGCGTCCCGGTCGACCGGGGACGCTCGACGACCGGATGACCGGCAACGACCTGACCGATCGGGTTCGGGCCAAGACCGGATCGCTCGACGGTGTCCGTTCGCTCTCGGGCTGGCTCGACCTGGCCTCGGGCCGGTCGCTCGCGTTCGCCATCGGCGCCGTGGGCGGCGACGGCCTCGACAGCGCGACCCTCGAGGCGCTCGAGGAACGGATCCTCGCCGCGTCGCTCGGATACCCGGCCGTCCCGCCGGCCGACCTCCTCCGGCCACGACCGGCGGAGTCACCGTGACCCCACCGGCGACCGTCATGCCGATGTTCCCCCTGGGTTCTGTCCTGCTCCCGGGGATGGTGCTGCCCCTCCACGTCTTCGAGGACCGCTACCGGCGACTCGTCGACGACGTCCTCGCCGACGGCACGGCCACCTTCGGGGTCACGCTGATCGAGCGCGGCAGCGAGGTCGGGGGCGGCGACATCCGCGCCATGGTCGGTTGCACGGCCCGGATCCTGGAGGCTGGACGCACCGAGGACGGGAGGTGGGCCCTGGTCACCGCCGGCGGGACACCGCTGCGGGTCCACGAGTGGCTGCCCGACGACCCCTACCCGCGCGCCCTCGTGGTCGACCGCCACGACATCGGGCCGGTGCCCGACGACGCCCCGGAGCGCCTCACCGTGATCCGGTCGACGCTGCGCCGGTGCGCCGCCTACCTGAGTGAGCTCGGCGTCCACACGCCGGCGGAGGACGAGTTGAGCGAGGACCCGTGGCTCGCCACCTACCAGGCCGCCGTGCTGGCACCACTGGGCCCGCTGGACCGTCAGCGCATCCTGGCCGAGCCGTCACCGAGGGCACGGCTCGAGCTGGTCGAGGAACTGCTCGACGAGCAGGCGGTCCTGCTGGAGGGTCGGCTGCGACTCGGATCCCCCGACGACCCGGAGCCACTGGAGTGAGCCGCACGTCCCGGCCCGTGACCGACGAGGTGGTAGAAACACACGAGGAGGTCGAGACGTGAGCGACACCCGTGAGCGACGTGGCACCGACAAGACCAGGAACACGCTGAGGCCCGACCTCCGCCGGGGCCCGGTGGCCGAGGCGACCGAGTTCAAGGACCTCGTCGTCGCCTACGCGAGGCAGGAGACGGTCGAACCGCTCCGGAACCTGGGCCACGACCTGGCCGTCGGCATCTCCGGTGCCATCTGCATCGCCACGGGGGTCCTGTTCTGGATGCTCGCACTCCTCCGGGGGCTGCAGGAGATCGACGTGTTCAACGCACCCGGGGAGGTCTCGGGCGGTCGGTTCTCGTGGGCCCCGTATACGATCGTGGCCGTCGTCGGTGCGGTCGTGGCGGCGATCTTCCTGCGGAAGCTGGTGAAGTTCGCACAGCAGCGGCCATCGCAGGGCTGAGACCCGAACCGACCCCGTACCGACCCCGAGCCGTCCCGGAACCGGAACCGTCCAGGAAGAGGAGCCCCACGTGACACAGCCGGCCACTGACGCAGGTCCGTCCATCAGCCGGGACGACCTGAAGTCGAAGCTGACCGACATCCAGGGCGAGGCCCAGGAACAGGTGGAGGGCGTTCGCAACCAACTGCTCGCCACCGGGGTCCTCGTGGCGCTCCTGGTGCTGATCGTCGCCTTCGTGCTCGGCCGTCGGGCCGGCCGTCGCTCGTCGGCCGTGATCGAGGTGCGACGCGCCTGATGCTGGACCGGCTGACCCAGCGGGCCGTCAGCTGGCTGTTCGGGGACGGACTGGGGGCCGAGCTCGCGGCCCGGGGCGCCGGGTTCCTGGTCGGAGGCCTGCGCGACGCCGTCGACCGACCGCCCCAGGACCTGACCGGCGTCCGGCTCCGCCCCGGGGACTCCTACCTGGTGGTGGCACGACCCCGGGCCACGCGCGGGGAGCGTCGCCTGGCCGCTCGGCAGCGCCATCTGGCCGAACGCGACCGGCACCTGAGCCGACCGAACCGACGCCAGCTGCGTTCGGCCCGGCGCCTGTCCCGGGTGCAACGTCGTCTGCGCCGGGTACGTGCCGGATCCCGGCGGGCCACCCGGCTCGCGGCGCGGGAACGGTCGGCGGGCGAGCGGTTCGACCGGGAGGTGGCCCCAACCCGACGCCAGCGGGCGGTCCGCGCCGAGCTGCTCCAGGTCACCACCGAGTTGGACGCATCACGTGCGGCGAGCTTCGCCGCCGCCCAGTCGGCGCGGAGTCGTCGCCGCCGCCGCTTGCGCGGGCGCTTCTACGGCTGAACACGCGCCCGGGCCCGGTCCCACCCACCGGGGATGGGACGCCGTCCCGCCGACACGCGAGACTGACAGGGTGATCGTGCGCCTCCGCAACCCCGACCGGTCGATCGAGGTCCCGGGACCCGCCCTGGTCTCGGTGGTCCTGGAGCGACTGGGGATCAACCGGGAGTCCGTCCTCGTGATCCGGGGTGGCACGATCGTGCCGGGTGACGCACGACTCGAGGACGATGACACCGTCGAGGTGCGCCCGGTCATCTCGGGCGGAGCCGGGTGAGGCGGGCCCCGGGTGGGAGTCCGCCCGGCTGGATCGCGGCCCGACCGACACCTGTGACGCCAGGGTGGGCGGCAGCGTGAAGTGCACCGTGTGCCGGGGCGAGGCCCTCCTCGACCTCCGTCGGCACAACGCCGCGTTCTGCGCCGAGCACCTGACCCGCTTCTGCCGGGACCAGGTCCGGCGCGCGATCGAGGACTTCCGGATGGTCGCACCCGGCGAGCGGGTACTGGTCGCGGTCTCGGGAGGCAAGGACTCGCTCGCCCTGTGGCACCTGCTCCGTTCCCTCGACATCGACTGCGACGGATTCCACGTCGGACTCGGCATCGGCGAGTACAGCGACGCGTCCACCCGGGTGACCCGCAGCTTCGCCGAGGAGCGCGGCCTCCGCCTGCTCGAGTGCGACCTGCGTTCCCGATACGGCACCGACGTCCCGAGTGCGGCGGCCGTGAGCCGCCGGGCCCCCTGCTCGGCCTGCGGGTTGTCCAAGCGTCACCTGTTCGACGCGGCGGCGCTCGAGGGCGGCTACGACGCCGTGGCGACCGGACACAACCTGGACGACGAGGCGGCGGTGTTGTTCGGCAACGTGCTCCACTGGCACACCGAGTACCTGGGCCGGCAGTCCCCGGTACTCCCGGCCCGGGACGGCTTCCCCCGCAAGATCAAGCCACTGGTGCGACTCTCGGAGCGGGAGATGGCCGCCTACTGCATCGTCAACGGCATCGACTACCAGGTCGACGAGTGCCCGATGGCGGCGGGCAACCGGCACCTGCGGTACAAGGAGCAGCTGGCCGAGCTCGAGCTCGCGTCGCCCGGGGCCAAGGCGGCGTTCTACTTCGGGTTCCTCCGTGAGGCCGCGGACCGGTTCCGGGAGGCGCCGGGGGAGTCGGGCGACGGCGGCCCCGTTCCCTGCGAGCGCTGCGGCGCGCCCTGCTCCGGTGGGATCTGTGCGTTCTGCCGCCTGCTGGAACGCGCCGGTGCCCCGATGGCCGAGGTCGATGACGCACCGGTGGCCGTGCCCGTCACCTTCCGCCGGGAGCCGTCCGGGGGAGCCCCGTGAGCGAGCCCGTCACACCCCCCGGCGCCCTGCGTGAGGGCGACCTGGTCCAGTTCGTCGACGCCAAGGGCCGCCGCTACCAGGCGACACTCCGGCCCGGCGCCCAGTTCCACTCGCACTCCGGCTTCGTCGAACACGACGACGTCGTCGGTCGGCCCGACGGCAGCACGGTCAGCACCACTCGGGGCCAGCGATTCGTCGTGGTCCGCCCGACGTTGTCGGACTTCGTGTTCAAGATGCCCCGCGGCGCGCAGGTCATCTACCCGAAGGACCTGGGTCCGATCCTCCTGCTGGCCGACATCGCCCCCGGGGTGCGCGTGCTGGAGAGCGGCGTCGGTTCAGGAGCACTCTCCATGGCCATGCTCCGCGCCGGCGCCGAGATCGTCGGCTACGAGCTGCGCGAGGACTTCGCCGAACGCGCGCAGGCGAACGTGCGGCGGTTCATGGGCGAGGTCGGCGAGGACCGCTACCGCATCGAGCTGCGCGACTGCTACGAGGGGATCGACGAGACCCAGGTGGATCGAGTCGTGCTCGACCTACCCGAGCCCTGGCAGGTGGTGCCCCACGCCGTGGAGGCGCTGCGGCCCGGCGGCATCCTGCTCGCCTACACCCCGAGCACCGTCCAGGTATCGCAGCTGCGGGAGGCGATCGCGGCCGGGCCCTTCTTCGACGCCTCGACGGTCGAGGTCATGCAACGCGGCTGGTACGTGGAGGGTGCCGCGGTCCGCCCCGACCACCGCATGGTCGGCCACACCGGGTTCCTGACCGTGGCCCGTCGGCTCGCCGATCCGGGATGAACCCGCTCGACGTCCTGGTGGCCGTCGCAGCCGTCTCGGCGGTCGTCGCCGGCTGGCGGATGGGGTTCCTCACCCGGGTGTTCGGGTGGGTGGGCGCCGGACTGGGGCTCCTGGCGGCGCTCGTGTTCATCCCGCGCCTCGTCGACCGGCTCGACACCGACTCCCGTGCGGTCCTGGCGATCGCGAGCGTGATGGGGGCGCTCGTTCTCGTGACCCTGGGCCAGGGGCTCGGCGCCGCGCTCGGGGCGCGCCTCCGTCCCGGTCAGGACGTACGGCACTGGCGGGTGGCGGATGCGGCGGGAGGTGCGGCGCTCGGGGTGGCGGTGGTCGTTGGCATCGTCTGGTTGCTGCTGCCGGTCCTGTCATCGGCCGACGGCTGGGCCGCGTCCCTCAGCCGCAACTCGAGGGTCGCCGGCGTGATCAACGGCCTCCTGCCGGAGCCGCCGCCGATCCTGGACGAACTGGAGCGACGACTGGACGAGGGGGACTTCCCCGAGCTGTTCGCGGACCTGCAGCCCGCGCCGGACCTGCCGCCTCCGCCAGCGGGGTCCACCATCGACGCCGCCACGCTCGAGCAGCTCGCCCGGGGCGTGGTTCGGATCGAGGGACAGGCATGCGAGTCGATCCAGACCGGCAGCGGCTTCGCCATCGCGCCGGGCCTCGTCGTCACCAACGCACACGTGGTCGCCGGCACCGACGAGAGCACGCTCGAGACCCCGGACGGCCGCCGCGGAACCGGGCGGGTGGTGGCGTTCGATCCCAGGGTCGACCTGGCCGTCGTGGCGACCGACCTCCCGCTCGAGGTGCTGCCGACCGGGGAGCCCGAACCGGGCGACACCGGTCTGGTCCTGGGATTCCCCGGGGGTGGGCCGTTCGATCCCTCGCCGTTCCGCGTGGGCGAGCTCCTCGATGCGCTCGGCTTCGACATCTACGACCGCGACCAGGTCGCCCGTTCGCTGGTCGTCCTGTCGGCGGAACTCGAGCCGGGTGACTCGGGGAGCGCAGTGGTCCGGGACGACGGACGGGTCGTGGCCGTGGCCGTGGCGATCGCGCCGGACCGGCCGGGGGTGGCCTACGCGCTCCGGGTGGAGGACGTGCTCGACGACCTGTCCGGGGTTGGCGGCCCCGTCGAGACGGGGTCCTGTCTGGCCTGAGGCGTCGCGCCCGACGCGGCCGGCATACCCGGTGGAGTCGGGCTCTGCCCGCCACCGACGGTTAGGGTCGTTCCGTGAGCGATCCGCAACAGCCCCGACCGTCCGTCGGTGACGAACCGACCAGCGTCTCCAACGACCCCCCCGGCGGGGGCGAGCCGACCGTGTCGATGCCGACGGTCGGCTCCGCCGGTGGCGGTCCGACGGGCCCGCCGCCCGGTGGCGACGGTACCGGCGGCGACGGTACCGGCGGAGGCCCGAAGGGCGTCCCCGCCTGGGCCTGGGCGATCATCGCCGCCATCGTGCTGGTGGGCGGCGGTGTGATCTGGGCGGTCACCAGGGACGGCGGAGGGTCCGGAACGACCACCACCGTGCCGGCGACGACGTCGCCGTCCAGCACGAGCACCACCCGTCCGGCGACCAGCACCACCCGACCCGTGACGACCACGACGCGACCGACGACGTCCACCACGCGCCCGACGACCACGACCTCGTCGACGACCAGCAGCACGACGACGACCACGTCGTCGACCGTTCCGCCGCTCTCGGTCCCACCGTTCCCGGCGCCGTCGCTGCCGTAGCCCGAGCGTCTCTCCCCGTAGCGGCGCTCTGCTGCGGGCCCACCGTCACGGCCGGACCCGGTTCATCGGATCAGGCGTCGACCTCGATGAAGATGCACTCGCCCGGGCACTCCTCGGCGGACTCGATCACGCCCTCGAGCTCGCCCTCGGGGATCACGGCCAGGCCCTCGGCGCCACCCGGGTCGGAGAACACCTTGTCGCCCTCCTTCACGTAGGCCAGGCCGTCGTCGAGGAGCGTGAAGACGGCGGGGGAGATCTCCTCGCAGAGTCCGTCGCCGGTGCAGAGATCCTGGTCGATCCAGACCTTGGGGGCCATGTGCTGTGACCTGCCTTGTGTGAGCCGGCTGTCGCCGGGTTGGAGTGACGGCGTCATTCTAGACACACCGGGGAATTTGCACGGTAGTCACGGGAGAATTCCGGCGACCCGCCGGAGCCCGCCGGGACCGTGGCACCCGGGACCCCGGGCACGGTCGGGGGACCATGGCGCACGGTCGGGCTCCGGCGGGGGTAGAACAGGCGGGGTCCGCGAGCAGTGGGGGTCACCGGTGCAGGACGACGACAGCACCCGAGCGAACGACGACGACCTCGAGGAGCTGCGCGGTCAGGTGCGCGGATTGGAGGACGAGGTTGCGTCGCTGGTCCGTCGGCTCCAGGACGCCCCCAAGCGGGTGCGCACCCTGGAGGAACGGCTGCTCGAGACCAAGGGTCAGCTGGCCCAGGCCGTGAGCCAGAACGAGAAGCTGACCGCCACGCTGCGGGAGGCCCGGGACCACATCGCCGCCCTGCGGGAAGAGGTCGACAAGCTCACCCAACCCCCCGCCGCCTACGCCACGCTCCTCGGGCGCAACGAGGACGGCACCGTCGACGTGCAGGCCGCCGGCCGGAAGATGCGGGTGCAGGTCTCCCCGGGGGTGGACGAGGACGAGCTGGAGCGCGGCGCCGAGGTGGTGCTCAACGACGCGTACAACGTCGTGATGACCCGGGCCCCCGAGACCGCCGGCGAGAC
Source organism: uncultured Actinomycetes bacterium (assembly GCA_903925745.1). GTDB lineage: Bacteria > Actinomycetota > Acidimicrobiia > Acidimicrobiales > Microtrichaceae > SXMI01. The sequence goes on from CAIYGQ010000226.1 coordinate 25,195, forward strand.
GGTGACGCTCGTGGAGGTCCTCGAGGACCGCCGGCGGGCCCTGGTGGTCGGTCGGGCCGACGAGCAGCGGGTCGCCGAGTTGGCGGACACGCTCCGCGACACCCACCTGCGGAGCGGCGACGTGCTGCTGGTCGACCCCCGCAGCGGCGTGCTGCTCGAACGACTGCCGCGACCCGAGGTCGAGGAGCTCGTCCTCGAGGAGGTGCCCGACATCTCCTACGCCGACATCGGTGGCCTCGACGAGCAGATCGAACAGATCACCGATGCGGTGGAGCTGCCGTTCCTCCACCAGGACCTGTTCAGGGACTACGACCTGCCGGCGCCGAAGGGGATCCTGCTCTACGGACCCCCCGGGTGCGGCAAGACCCTCATCGCCAAGGCGGTCGCCAACAGCCTGGCCCGCAAGGTCACCGAGACGACCGGCCGCTCCGCGCGCAGCTTCTTCCTGAACATCAAGGGTCCCGAGCTGTTGAACAAGTACGTCGGCGAGACCGAGCGGCACATCCGGCTGGTGTTCCAGCGGGCCAGGGAGAAGGCGGCCGAGGGCGTCCCCGTCATCGTGTTCTTCGACGAGATGGAGTCCCTGTTCCGCACGCGGGGGACCGGGATCTCCTCGGACATGGAAGCGACGATCGTGCCGCAGTTGCTCGCCGAGATCGACGGCGTCGAGACGCTGCGCAATGTGATCGTGATCGGCGCGTCGAACCGTGAGGACCTGATCGATCCGGCGATCCTCCGGCCCGGCCGCCTGGACGTGAAGATCAAGATCAACCGTCCCGACGAGGAGGCCGCCGCGCAGATCTTCGGGCGCTACCTGACCACGGCGGTTCCCCTCGACGTGGACGAGGTGGACGAGCTCGGGGGCGGCGACCCCGACAAGGCGGTCCGGGCGATGATCGAACGGACCGTCGAGGAGATGTACCGCGACGACGAGGCCAACCAGTTCCTGGAGGTGACCTACCAGAACGGCGACAAGGAGGTCATGTACTTCAAGGACTTCTCCTCGGGGGCCATGATCGAGAACATCGTCCGCCGCTCCAAGAAGCTCGCCATCAAGCGGGAACTCGCCGGCGGTCCCCGTGGGATCCGGACCCAGGACCTGCTGGACTCGATCCACCAGGAGTACAAGGAGCACGAGGACCTCCCGAACACGACGAACCCCGACGACTGGGCGAAGATCTCGGGCAAGAAGGGCGAGCGGATCGTCTACGTCCGCACGCTGGTGCACCACGAGGCATCCGACGATCGGACCGGGGGGCGTTCCATCGAGCGCGTCGCGACCGGTCAGTACCTCTGAGGCCCGGGTGGCGATCCCGAAGATCCTCGGCATTGAGACGGAGTACGGGATCCTCGTCCGGGGCGCCTCCGAGACCAACCCGATCGCGGCCTCCTCCACGCTGATCAACGCCTACCTGTCCTCACTCGAACAGGGCCGCGTCGGGCACCGGAGCCAGCGGGTCGGCTGGGACTTCGAGGACGAGACCCCCGGGATCGACGCACGCGGCGAGGCACTCCTGTTGTCCCTGGCGCCCGAGGTCGAGACGCACCTGGTCAACGCAGTCCTGACCAACGGGGCCCGGTACTACGTCGACCACGCGCACCCCGAGTTCTCCTGCCCCGAGACGGCCGACCCGCGGGCCGCCGTGGTCTACGACCGTGCCGGCGAGGAGATCCTGGTGCGGTCGATGGCCGCGGCACGGAACCACCTGCCCGACGGCCAGGAGATCGTCGTCTACAAGAACAACTCCGACGGCAAGGGCAACAGCTACGGCTGCCACGAGAACTACCTGTTGGACCGGTCCGTGCCGTTCGGGCGGATCGTCCTGTACGCCACGTTGCACCTGGTGACCCGCCAGATCATGACGGGCGCCGGCAAGGTCGGCTGCGAGGTGCCCGGTGTCGGCGCCGCCGAGGTGCCCTTCCAGCTGACCCAGCGGGCGGACTTCTTCGAGGAGGAGGTCGGACTGGAGACCACCCTCAAGCGCCCGATCATCAACACCCGGGACGAACCGCACGCGGACGCCCAGAAGTACCGGCGGCTCCACGTCATCGCCGGTGACGCCAACATTTCGGAGACGGCGACCTTCCTGAAGCTCGGCGCGACGGCGCTCGTGCTGGCGATGGTCGAGGACGACGAGGCCGGTGAGCCGGTGGGACTGGCACGGCCGGTGCCCGCCATGCACCAGGTGTCCCGCGACGTGACGCTCGCCCGCCCACTCGAACTGGACGACGGGACCACGGCCACGGCGCTCGAGCTCCAGATCGGGCTCCTCGAACGCGCCGAGGCCTACGCCGACCGCCACGGACTGTCGTGCCTGGGCTCGGAGGAGGTCGGCCGGGAGGTGCTCGACACCTGGCGTACCGTGCTCGTCGACCTGGAGCGGGACCCCGACCTGCTCGCCGATCGACTCGACTGGGTCGCCAAGCGGCGTCTGTTCGAGGCCTACCGGGAGCGTCACGACCTGGACTGGGACTCCCCCCGGTTGCGGGCGATGGACCTCCAGTACCACGACCTGCGCCCGGGGTCCTCGCTCGCCCGGCGCCTGGACCTGCGTCGGATCGTCGGTGACGACGAGGTGGAGCGGGCGGTCAGCGAACCACCCGATGACACCCGCGCGTACTTCCGGGGCGCCTGCCTGGCCAGATTCTCGGCCGACATCGTCGCCGCCAACTGGGACTCCATCGTCTTCGACACCGGTGACGCCACCCTGCAACGCGTGCCCATGCTCGAGCCGGGACGCGGCACCCGGGCCCACGTGGGGGACCTCGTCGACGGTGCGGCCACCGCCGCCGAGCTGCTCGAGGCGCTCGGGCGCTGAGCCGGTTGGGGGAGCCGACCCGGGTGCACACCCGGTGTCGGTGGGCCGCGGTACGGTGACGCGCGGAGGTCCCCATGGCTGAACGTGCACAGAGGAAGAAGCCGGCGCCCCAGCGACGGGATGAGACCGTCGAGGAGGCCCCGGCCGCGACCGAGTCGGGCGACAAGATCAAGCCCGAACTCGACGAGCTTCTCGACGAGATCGACGAGGTGCTCGAGTCGAACGCCGAGGACTTCGTCAAGTCCTACCTCCAGAACGGCGGCGAGTAGCCGCCCCGTCCGACCGGCGGCGAGGGGACGGATC
>CAIYGQ010000227.1 GCA_903925745.1 uncultured Actinomycetes bacterium
CCGTCGACGATCGAACTCCTCCGACTCGCCGACACCGCCCGCACCGAGACGCTCGGCTGGTTCGACCCCTTCCTGGGACGGGCCATGGTCGAGCTCGGCTACGACCGCACCTTCGACGAGGTGCGCGACAGCAACGTCGGGACCGGCACGCGCACCCCGGCCGGTCGACCGGCGATCGGTGAGCCGCTCCGGTCGCCATCGCCGCTGCGGCTCGATTCGGCGCAGAGGACGGCGGCGATCGTCGGCGGCGCCTGGTTCGATCCAGGAGGCATCGGCAAGGGCCATGCCGCCGACGTGGTCGCCGCCGAGCTCGTCGACGCCGGTGCGGACGCCGTGCTCGTCAACCTGGGTGGGGACCTGCGCGTGCTCGGGGGCGAGGTCGACACACCCTGGCGCATCGACGTTCGCAACCCGTTCGACGAGACACTCGAGCCGGTACTGCAGATCGGACTGACCGACGCCGGGCTGGCGACGAGCTCCCCCCTGAAACGCCGGTGGCGGACCGCCGACGGTCGGGCGGCACACCACGTGCTGGACCCACGGAACGCCGCCCCCGCTGCCATCGAACTGGCCGCCGTGACCGTCGCGGCACCCACGGCCGCGACCGCCGAGATGCTCACGACGGCCGTGGCGCTCGCCGGTCCGGTGCACGGTGCTGCGCTCCTGAGTCGGCACCGGGCCCAGGCATGGGTGGTCACGCTCGACGGTGACGTCGTGCCCGTCTGAGCGGCCACTGGTCCGGTTCTGCGGCTCCAGCGCGCGACACGTACCCCGCGCGCGACCCCTATATCGGTGGAGGTGGGGGTCAGGCGGCGCCGGCGGCCCGGCGGAGCGCATCGTTGGCCTCGGCCGGCAGGTCACCGAGTGGCGTGGCCACCTCGGCGACGGTCGGACCGACGCGCTCGGCGATCGGAGCCAGCGCATCCAGGTCGAAGCCGTAGAGCGCCGCCGCATTGGCCGCCACCAGCTGGTGCACCCGCTCGGGGGGCAGGTCCGAGAACAATGCCCGGAGCCCCTCGACGGTGAAGGGGTGCGTGCCCTCGTCGTGGGGGTAGTCGCTCCCCCACATGAAACGGTCCTCACCCAGCACGTCGAGCGCCCGGAGGTCCGCCGGGGTCGGCTGACTGACCCCCATCCACACGTTCTGGCGCACGTACTCGGTCGCCGACTTCGGCAGGACGGCGTCCTCGGCGAAGCGCAGCTCACCCGTCGCACCGGTCGCCCGGATCGTCTCGAGCACACCGTCGAGTCGCTCCACCAGCGGGACGATCCACTCGGCACCCGACTCGGTCACGACGAACCTCAGATCGGGGTGCCGCTCGAACACGCCCGACAACATCAGGTGGACCAGCGGCCGCTGCGCGTAGAAGGGCACCTCGACCAGGTAGAGGAGCAGCGAGTACGCGTGTGCCCCGTAGTCCGGCAGGCCCGTCCCGCCGTGGACGTTGACCGGCAGGCCGAGCGCCTCGAGCTCGGCCCACAGCGGCTCGTAGTCGGGATGGAAGAGCGGCTTGACCCAGGTGCAGTCGGGCGCCACGTTCGGCAGCAGCACGCCGCCGCGCAGACCGTGCTCGGCGATCCAGCGGGCGTCCTCGATGGCGTCGTCCACGTCGTTGACGAAGATCTGACCGATCCCGGCCCGCTGCTCGGGGTACCGGGCACACCAGTCCACCAGCCAGCGGTTGTGGGCCTGGATGCCGGCCCGCCGCAGTTCGTAGTCCTCGGGCCGGGGAGGCCCGGCGAACAGCACGAAGCTCGGGAAGAACGGCGGGATCGTGTTGGGGAACACCACCTCACCCACCACGCCGTCGTCCTCCTGCTGGCCGATCCGCAGCTCGTCGTCCCAGTTGCGCAGCTTGCGCTGGTCGCCCAGGTCCCGGAACGGGTTGCGGTAGCCGCCACGCCACTCGTCGAAGCGGTTGCGGAACGCCGGGTCGAGGTACTCCCGGTACTGGTCGTGGCTCCCGCCGGCGTGGCAGTCGGCCGAGATCAGCGTGTAGTGGTCGGTGGGTGCGGACGGCACGTGCGCCACGGTGAACCTCCGGGTCCGGGTCGGTGGGCTGGAGCGTACCGCCGGAGGTTCGCGCCGACCCATGTGCGACGGCCGGGTTCGACGACCACACCTGCCGGCCGCTCGGCGCCGGGCCGGCTCAGTCCAGGGCGACGACCCGGAACGTGGGTCGGGTCACTCCGGTCGCCTGCATCCAGCGGAACAGCACGTAGCCCTGCCGGTGCCCGGCGGTGTCGAGCCAGTTCGGGGATCCAGGATCACGATGGGCGACCAGGATCCGGAACGTCCCGTCGTCCTCCAACTCGACCTGCGAACAGTTCAGGATCGTGGTGTGGAAGGACGTGTCCAGACTCTCCATCCACCGGCTCATGAGCAGGAGGGACCAGTACCGGGTGTCCGGCGGTCGTCCCGTCACCTCGAGCGCCTCGCCCTCACCGAGCTGGAACCAGCCGCCGACGTACTTGTTGTCGGGAGTCGGGTAGAACCCCGCCACGGTCGACGCCTCGGAGTCGACGACGACCTCGTTCGGTCGTTCCTCGAGCTGGGCGGCCATGGCGGCGGAGAACTCGGTGCCGAGTTCGACGAACGTGCCTGCGGCCCGGAGGCGTCGGCTCATCCACTCGGCGGTGACGGGTGGGGGCGCGCCCACCTCGTCGGTGCACTCGATGTCGAACGTCGCCGGGGTCTCGGTGGACCGGTCCAGGTAGTACTGACGGACGATCGCCACGTCGGCGTCGGAGGTCAGCTGGACCCAGGTGGCGGTGCCGAGGTCGTCCGGACGATCGGCCGACAGCACGATCTCGAACCGGCCGTCGGTCAGGTCGAGGTCCCGGTCGGAGATGTTCGCCACGATCCGGGTGCTGCCGTCCTCGTTGCGGCCGTAGACGCAGCAGGCCAGGTACGAGCTCGTCCCGCGCTCCCCGGCGATCCGGTAGCCGTGGCGGCCCCGGATGCTCGCGTAGTCGTAGTCGGTGTCGGGGTTGTCGCCGTAGAACTTCCGACGGTCGGTCATGAGGCGCACGAAGGCCGGGCGGGCCGGGTCCGCGTAGGCCACGGTCATGTCGACGGCGGCGGACAGCAACCGGGTGACGAAGCGCAGCCCCTCGGCCGCCTCCAACGGGTCGGTCGCCGCCCCGAGCGCCGTGTGCCCCGCCCGGCGGAGCTGCTCGCAGAAGTCGTCCCAGGCCCGTCGGTCGTCCACGGGCGGGACGCTACCGGTCGGCGGCGGTCCCGGGGCTGCGACGGGGCTGCTTGATACCCCCGGGGGTACCCGGTAGAGTGTCGGCATGTGCTCACAAACCACCTGCCGCCAGTGCGGCCGACCCACGTACTCCGGCTGCGGCCAGCACGTCGAGCAGGTGCTCGGCGACGTGCCGCCCGACCAGCGCTGCCAGGGCCACGAGTCCTCGGGCCGGCGGAGCTGGTTCCGGCGGTGACACCGGCCGATCCGACACCCCGCCCTGCCGACGGACCGTCCGGCGAGACCCGGACCGTCGGGGCCATGGAGCTGCCCGCCGAGGTCGTCGACGGCGTGCTCAACCGCCTCCGCCGGATCGAGGGTCAGGTCCGTGGCCTGCAGCAGATGATCGCCGACGGCCGCGACTGCCGTGACGTGACCACCCAGATCGCCGCCGCCAACCGGGCCCTGGAGCAGGTCGGATTCGTCCTGGTCGCCTCCGGACTCACGTGGTGCGTCCAGCACCCCGAGGAGTCCTTGGCCGCCGGCTACGACGTGGCCGACGTCCAGAAGATGTTCATGAAGCTGGCCTGAGGCCCTCACCGGGGCGGTGGATGGCCGGAGTAGGATTCCCACTGTGCCTGGACCGACCACGGGGATGGTGCGTGACCTCTCGTCGCAGGTCGACTTCCTCCGGCACCACTCCGGCTACCGGCCGGTCCGCACCGAGGCCCGACTCGCGACCTGGCGGCTGCTGAGCCTCCGCCGGCGACCGGTCATCGTGAACTTCCGTGACCTCGGGTTCCGCCTCGAGCTCCCTGCCGAGTGGCGGGGGATGTCGAAGCTCGCCTACGTCTTCCGGGAGGATGCGGAGCCCGAGCTGCGACGGCTTGGCGTGGTCGTGCCGCCTGGCGGCACGGCGATCGACGTGGGGGCCCACTACGGGGACTACACGCTCGCTCTCAGCAGGTTGGTCGGGTCGTACGGCCGTGTCGTCGCGGTCGAGCCGCTGCGACACGCCCTCGAAGTGCTGCATCGCAACGTCGCACTCAACCAGTGCTCGAACGTCACGGTCGAGCCGGTCGGCCTCGGCCGGGATCCGGGCCGGGCCGTGCTCCACCTCCACGCCGATCCGAGTCGGGCGACGCTCGGTGAACTCGAACAGGACGACGGTTCCGAGTCGATCGAGGTCACGACCCTGGACCACGTCGTCCACCGCGCGGGGTTGCAGCGCGTCGACTTCATCAAGCTGGACATCGAGGGCGGCGAGTACGACGCCTTGGAAGGAGGCCGCTCGGCGATCGTGCGGCACCAGCCCGTGATCCAGTTCGAACACCAGCCCGGCGCAGCGGAGCGTCTGGGCCACTCCGGGACGGTCGTCTGGGAGCTGCTCGCCGAGCTCGGGTACGGCTTCGCCGCCCTCAGCGACAGCGGGCGACTCCGCCGAGTCGACGGCCCAGGTCGGTGGGGACCCAACTACTTCGCGATCCCCGACCGCCGCTCCGACCTCGTTGACGGCCCGGCGTGATGGCGGAGCCGACATCTCAGCGACGTCGCGTCCTGATCGTGGCGTACGAGTGCAGTCCCGCCTCCGGATCGGAGGCAGGGAACGCCTGGAACTGGGCAGTGCACCTCGACCGGGCCGGGTGGAACGTGGAGCTCCTGACCAGCGGCCGCTCCTCGGGTGAGATCTCCGCTGCACTCACGAAGGCGACACGTTCCACCTCGCTCCATGAGGTCCCGCGACCGGGTCGCACGCCACGGACGCAGCTCGGGGGCTACATCCGCTACCTGCGATGGCAGCGAGCCGCCCTCGAACGCTGCCGCGAGAGCGGTCTCCTGCAACAGGTCGACGTCATCCACCACGTCACGTGGAGCAGCCTCTACTGGGGGTCGAGGTTCCACGGTCGAGGCGTTCCTCCGCTCGTCTTCGGTCCGATCGGGGGAGGTCAGGTCGCATCGGCGATCCAGGGGACCCCGATGTCGCTCCGGGACCGGCTTGCGGAGCGTCTCCGGACTGCGGCGATCACGTCGGTCAGGTGGAACCCGCTCGCCCGCAGCACGATGCGCGCCGCCCGCGAGGTGCTCGTCACCAACCACGAGACCGCAGCCGTGGCCCGCTCGCTCGGCGCCTCCTGTGTGACCCTGCAACTCGACACCGCATGTCCACCGCAGACGCTGGCGTCGCCGGTGGTACCGGCCGCGCAGCGAACCCGCTTCCGGTGTTCGTGGATCGGTCGACTGATCGGTATCAAGGACCCGGTGCTCGCCGTCGAGGTCCTCGCCGAGGTGGTCGCCCGTGTGCCCGGAGCGCACATGGACATGCTCGGGGACGGAGCCGAGATGGGACGCCTGTGCTCGACCATCACCGATCTCGGACTCGACGGTCACGTGACGGTTCGAGGACGGGTTCCGTGGACGGAGGTTCTCGACCACCTCGACGACACGAGGCTCCTCCTGGTGACGAGCTTGCGTGAGTCGTCCGGAGCCCAGGCTCTCGAGGCGCTCGGCCGAGGAGTGCCCGTCGTCACCATCGACCAGTTCGGCCTCGGCGCCTTCCTGCCTCGGGAGTCGAGCTCGCTGGTACCACCCGGACGACGTCGCCTCCTGGTCAACGGCCTGGCCGAGAGCGTGTGCCAACTGCTCCTCCTCAGCGACGCGGAGTGGGACCAGTTGTCTGCTCGCTCCCGTGAGGCGGCGGAGTCCATGAACTGGGCCGAGGCTGCCCGACGGTTCACGGCGCTCGTCGATTCCTGGGAGACGTGACGGGACGGTGCAACCGGCGCCCGGACCCGACGTCCCATGGTCACCGGCGTTGCCACGTCGACCTGCGCCGGCCCCATCCCGTCGTCGGGCAAGCCGGACCTAGTGTGACCCGGTGCCAGCGCCGCCGACGACCGATGAGGAGTGGAACCGTCTGCTCCGGCGGGTCCGGGCGGCGATCAGCCCTGCGGATCGCCGCGCGCGCCCTGCGGTCCCGGACGCCAGCGCGCCGGATCTGGGTCCGGCGCTCCGAGCGGCCATCGAGCGGCACAGGATCGGAGCGGTGCTCGCCAGCGACACGGCCGACCTGAGCGAGGACGACCAACGGTGGATCCAACAGCGGGCTCAGGGCAACGCCCGGCGGGTGATCGCCTCGGCCGGCCGGGCCCATGTGGTCTCGACCTCGCTGGCCGACGACGGGATCAGGTCGCTCGTGCTCAAGGGCACGCCACTCGCCGTCGTCACGACCGGGAAGCCGGCCGGACGCTGGTGCGGCGACATCGACCTGCTCGTGGATCCCGAGCGGTACGAGGACGCACACCATCGGCTCCTCGAGTCCGGCTGGCAGCTCGCATCGGGGCCAGCCGCCGACCCGGCGGCCCGGGCCTTCGGGTGGACCCGGTGGGTCGACAACCACGCGTCGTACCGCCTCGAGGACCGTGCGGCGCCGGCCGGCGATCTGGAACTCCACTGGCGACTCGGTCGGTCGATACTGCTCGACCTGGACTTCGAGACCCTGTGGGACGCCCACGCCAGGGTGGACGTGGGAGGCGTCGTCCTGCCCGCACCGGGGCCCGACCACCTGCACCTGCACGTGCTGGCCCACGCACTCCGCCACAACACCGAACGCCTCCAGTGGGCCGTCGACGTGGCCCTCCTCGAACGCCGCCTCGACGAAGCCGCATCGGAGCGCATCGACGAGCTCGCCCGGCGCTACCAGCCCGTCCGGACACGCGCGATCGCCCGCACCGTGGTGCAGCAGCTCGGTCTCCTCGGTGGCGACGACAGCCGGACGCTCGGCCCGCTCGACCGCAGGATCGTCCGTGCATCCACCGAGACGATGCGAACGGGCACGACCGGGTGGTCACACACCGCCGGGACGTTGGCGGTCACGACTTCTCCGTCCGGGCTGGGACGCGCCGTCGGCAACGCCGGCACGAGAGGCCTCGAACGCTTCCGGAACCACCTTCCAGGACTCCTCGCCAGGCAGGTCCACCGCCTTCCCGAGGCCGGCCCCCGCCCTGCGGTCACGGCAACCTTGCCCGGTTCGCCCCGTGCGGCCATGCTCGACCCCGTGACCGACCGACCGAGCATGCCGCACCGTCTGCGGACCCTGGTCCACCGGTTCGGGATCGACGTCCGCCGGTGGCCACCGCCCCGTGACCCGGCGCTCGCCCACGTCGGGCTGATCGCCGCCGCCGGGATCGACCTCGTCCTCGACGTCGGAGCGGCCGGCGGGGGCTACGCTCTCATGCTGCGGAGCCGGGGCCACCGCGGTCGGATCGTCTCCTGCGAGCCGCTCCCGGCGTCGTTCGAGCGTCTCCGGACGGCGGCGGCCGACGACCCCGAATGGCAGGTGCGACGGATCGCCGTCGGCGCTGCGCCCGGCACGGCGTCGCTGCAGGTGGCCGGGAACGCCGACTCGTCCTCGCTGCTCCCCATGCTGGATGCCCACACCGCGGCGGCGCCGCACACCGCGACGGTGGGGACGGTCGAGGTGGACGTGACCACCGTCGACGCACTGCTTGACGAGGTCGCCCGGCCGACCGACCGGGTGCTGTTGAAGCTGGACGTCCAGGGCGCCGAGTCCGCCGTGCTGGACGGCACCACGCTCGACCGGATCACGGCGATCCACCTCGAGCACTCGCTCGTCGAGCTGTACGCCGGCAGCGAGACGTTCGACGCCCTGCACGGTCGGATCCGAGACGCCGGGTTCCGGCTCGTCGACGTGTCGCCCGGGTTCCGCGACCCACGGAACTCCCAGCTGCTGCAGTTCGACGCGACGTACCTCCGCGACGAACGCGGCTGACCCACCACTGCGATTCGCCACGTGGGAACCAGCATCAGGGTCCGGTACTCGAGCGAGATCTTCACCCGGCAGCGCCGGGGCGGAGCGTCGCGGATGTTCGCCGAGCTGCTCGACGAGTTCACCCGTCGACCCGAACTCGGGGTGGTGCCGGTCGTCGGGCCATGGCTCCACCGCAACGACTACCTGAAGGCAGTGGCAGTCGGCCGGGTCGGTCACGTCCGCGAGGGATGGCCGGGCGACCGGGCCGACGTCCTGCGCACCGTGAACCGTGTTCTCGAGCGGCCACGCAGCGATGACGCCGACCTGTTCCACCCCACCTACTACGACCCCAGGCACCTGCGGCGACGCGACTCGACCCCACTGGTCACGACGGTGCTCGACATGACCCCTGAGCTGCTCCCGGATCACGTCCGGGCCGACTCGCACGAGGCCAAGCTCGAGCTGGTCGCCGCCAGCGACCTGATCGTCTGCATCTCCGAGTCGGTCCGTTCCGACCTCCTCCGGGTGGTGAGCGTTCCGGAGGTCCCGGTCGTCGCGTGTCCGCTCGGGGTCCGACCCGACGAGAGCCCGGTCCCGCTGCTCGAGGACCGCCCCGGCGATCCGCCCATCGTGCTGTACGTCGGCGGACGTGCGGGCTACAAGAGGTTCGACGTGCTCGTCTCCGCGCTCGCGACGACGGATCTCGGGTCCGTCGAGTTGATCTGTGTCGGCGGGGGATCGTGGACCAGCGCCGAGCGGGCCCGGATCGGATCCCTGCCGGAGGGCGTCTCGGTGCGCAGGATCGAGTGCGACGACCGGGAGCTGGCCGAGTGGTACCGGCGAGCGCGCCTGCTCGTCACCTGCTCGGCGGGTGAGGGTTTCGGACTCCCGGTGCTCGAGGCCATGGCGGCGGGCTGCCCGGTCGTGGCGTCCGACATCCCGGTCCACCGGGAGGTCACCGGCGGTGTGGGCAGCTTCGTCCCGGTCGGCGAACCAGCGGCGCTCCGGGACGCCATGGCCGTCCTGCTCACCGATGCAACGCTCGCCCGATCGGTGGCGGCATCCGGGCGGGACGTCGCGGCGGCGAACACCTGGGCGAGGACCGCCGAACTCCTGTCGGACGCCTACCGCTCGATCGGGTGACCGCCCTGAGCAGACGCTCCAACTGTGCCCGGTAGTGTGACGGGGCCAGCCGGACGCAGCGCCGCCAGAGCGATGTGCCACCTCGGACCGGCGCCGATCACGCACGGAGAGACGGGGCAGTGAGGCATGACGAACGCCAACCACGATGCCGAGCAACGCCGGTGGGCGGACGAGGTCTTCGAGGCTGGGACGAGGAGCTACCTGCTCGATGACGACCCGCTGGTGCAGTTCCTCGTACGTTGGCGCCTCGACCACTCCGTGAGGCGCCTGCTCTCGGAGGTGCGCGACCTCACCACGGACAGCTCGGTCCTCGTGCTGTGCGCCGGTGATGGCTTCGAGGGAACCCAACTCGCCGACCTCGGCTTCCGTGACGTCACCGTCTCGGACATCTCCCTGCTCGGGGTGCAGGCCGCGACGAAGCGGGACGACCGGCTGCAGGGACTGGTCCTGAACGCGAACGCGGCCGGCGTTCGTGACCGCAGCTTCGACATCGTGGTGATCCAGGACGGTCTGCACCACCTGCAGTCCCCCGTGTCCGGCTTCACCGAGATGCTCCGGATCAGTCGGCGGGCGGCCCTGTTCCTCGAACCACATGAATCGTGGTCCGGCCGGACGTTCGGGCGGGCGTGGGAGGAGCACGGAACCGCCACCAATTTCGTGTTCCGGTGGAACCGACGGATGGTCGATCAGGTTGCGAGCAGCTACCTCGGTCGGACGCCGTTCACCAACCTCAGCGAGTCGTTCTGGCACCACAACCTGCACCTCGACCGGCTGGGCCGGCGCCTCGGTGGGGGCGAACGAGCGGTCCGGTTCCTGGCCGCAGTGAAGCGAGTGGCCGACACGACACTGCCGAACCGGGGAAACCTGTTCTGCGGCCTCGTCGTGAAGGACGGATGACCGAGTCGGCCGCCAGGGGGCGCAACAGTGGGGCGGTGGGGAGCGGGGCGGGCCCGTGGAGCACGGCGTTGCGGATTGCGAGCCTGCTCACTGCGCTGCTCACCGTCACGGTCGTCGCACGGACCCAGGGTGAGGAGCGATTCGGATCCTGGACCGTCGCCGTGGCGATCGTGAGCGGCCTGCTCATTCTGGACGCCGGACTCGGCAACGCACTCGTCCGGGCGAGCGGACGCCTGCTCGCCGGTGGTCGCGACGACAGGGTCCCGGCTCAGCTCGCCGCGTCGCTGCGGTACACGGCCCTGAGGATCTCCGGCCCCATTGCGGTGGTGGCCGCTGCTACGGCCGGGGCGATCGTCGCGACCGGCACCTCGGTCGGCGGTCTCGACAGCGTCGATCTGGGGTCGAGCGTGCTCGCCGTCGGGCTCGTCGGGCCTGCACTCGCCCTGCTGGGGATGGCCCCCAAGGTCCAGATCGGGCTCGGACGGCTACCGCAGAGCTCGCGCCGAGGTCTGATCGGGTGCGTCGGGCAGTTGGTCGTGGTGCTCGCCTGCGCGTGGCTGCAGGCACCGCTCGGTCTCCTCGTCGCTGCGAACTTCACGAGTCAACTCATCGGGTGGGGTCTCGACACCATCGCCATCCGGCCCATGCGGGTCCGGCACGGATCAGGTTCGCCAGACCCGGAGTTGCTCCGGGACGGCCGCCGCTACCAGACCCTCGTCCTCGCAGGCTACGCGGGGTTCAACGCCGATCCGCTCGTCGTCGGAGCGATCGTCGGGCCCACGTCGGCTGGACTCGTGTCCCTCGCCGCAAGGGTCATCCTGACCCCCCAGATGGTCGTCACGTCCTGGTTCAGCCCCCGGTGGGGCACCGTGGCCCGAGCGGAGCTCGAACGACCGGATGAGGTGCGCGGGTTGGTCGTGCGC
>CAIYGQ010000228.1 GCA_903925745.1 uncultured Actinomycetes bacterium
CGATGAGGCACGGTACGCCGCCGCCCTCGGTGTAGGTGCGTCGCACCAGGTGGCCCGGACCCTTCGGGGCGACCATGGCCACGTCGACGAAGTCCGGCGCCTGGACGTAACCGAACCGCACGTTGAAGCCGTGGGCGAAGAACAGGGCGTCGCCCTCGTTCAGGTTCGGTGCGACCTCGGCGTCGTAGATCGGGCCGATCTCGGTGTCGGGCAGCAGCATCATGATGACGTCGGCCTCGGCGGCGGCGGTGGCGACGTCGACGACCCGCAGACCGGCCTCCTCGGCCTTGGCCCGTGACGACGACCCCTCACGCAGTCCGACCCGCACGTCGACGCCCGACTCCTTGAGGTTCAGGGCGTGGGCGTGGCCCTGCGACCCGTAACCCAGGATCGCCACCTTGCGACCGAGGATGATCGATCGGTCGGCATCGTTCTCGTAGTACACGTTGGCCATGTCGGGTCCTGACACTCGATTGTGGGCGACCGGACGACGGTGCCGTCCGGCGGGAGCGCACATGTTCGCAGGAGCCGGGCTCGGACCGCCAACCTGCGGCGGCGCGGGCGCCGCTCTCGTCAACGTGCGCCCATCTCCGGAGCGACCGCCACGCCGACCGGAGACCGTGCGGCGGGAACAACGCACAGTGATGACAGGATCACCTATGGTGGCGTCATGACCGACAGCCTGCATCTCACCGCCACCGACCCGTCGCCCCGCCGACGCCCGACACCTCGGCTCATCGCAGCGGCCGCCGGCCTCGTCACGGTCGTCGCCATGACCGCCGGCTGCAGCGGTGCCAGTTTCGACGACAAGGCGGCCACGACCACCACGTCGAAGTCCACCACGACCGAGTCGGACGGTTTCGATCGTGACGCCACCCAGCTCGGCACCGAGTTGATCAACCAGCTCGATTCGAGCATCACCGAACCGGACGAGCTCGAGGCCGGATGCCTCGGTCAGGCCCTCACCGATGCGCTCGGCAGCTCCGAGGCACAGGAGCTGACGACCACGCAGAACCCGACGTCGGACCAGCTCGACGCCATCAGCGCGGCGTTCGACGCGTGCGTCAAGGGCACCACTCTTGCACCGTCGCTCACCGAGGGGTTCTTCAGCGAGCTCCCCGGTTCGCCCACTCCGGACCAGTCGGTGGTCAGCTGTGTGGCGGGCGAGATCGACGGCAAGACGGGCACGATCATCGTCGACAGCGTCAACTCCGAACAGAGCGACACCCTCCCCACCGAGGTGCTCGCAACCTTCGACGTCTGCGTGCCCGATGACATCGTCGCCGGACTGCTCGTGGACGAGCTGACCTCGGACGGCACGTTCGACGCCACCCAGGCCGCGTGCATCGCTGACCGCGTCGCTGCGCAGCTCTCGATCACTGAGCTGGCGGCGGCCGGGAAGTCCGGCTCGTCCGACACCGTCACGAAGCTCGTCGAGGACGCCACGCTGGCCTGCATCTCCGGGACCTGACGCCGTCAGGTCCGCAGATCAGGAGGGGCCGCGTTCGAGGCGAGGCAGCGCGACCCGGCCGGTGCGCTGGATGTCGACGATCCCGAAGGGCCGCAGGAGCTCCTCGAGGTCGTCGAGCCGGCTCGGGTG
The DNA here is from genome assembly GCA_903925745.1 of uncultured Actinomycetes bacterium. GTDB lineage: Bacteria > Actinomycetota > Acidimicrobiia > Acidimicrobiales > Microtrichaceae > SXMI01. Next base: position 1,601 of record CAIYGQ010000228.1, read on the forward strand.
GTCATCGAGCGTGACCGTGAGCTCGTCGTGCCCGACGTCGAGGACCCGCCCCTCGAAGAGGTCCAGCAGGCTCATCACCTGGTGACGGACCTCGGGGTCGGCCTTCACCGTCGCGAGCATCAGCTCGCGCTCGACGGAGTCACGCGGGTCGAGCTCCGAGATCTTGATCACGTTGATCAGCTTGTTCAGCTGCTTCACGACCTGTTCGAGGGGAGCCGACTCGACGTCGACGACGACGGTGATGCGCGAGAAGCGCTCGTCCTGCGTGGGGGCGACAGCCAGGGAGTAGATGTTGTAGCCGCGACGGGCGAACAGGCTCGCGACCCGGGCCAGCACACCGGCCTTGTTCTCGACGAGCACCGAGAGCACGTGATGACGGGGCACGGGGACGCTGGAGGGTGCGGGCAGGTTCATCGGGGGCGCTCCTGCTGCGAGGGGTCGACGACGATCTCGTCGTTCGACAGTCCGGACGGCACCATCGGGAACACCTTCTCGGCGGCGTCGGTCCGGAACTCGAGCACGACCGGACGGTCGTTGATCTCGTTCGCCTTGTCGATCGCCGGTCCCGCCTCCTCGGGTGACTCCACCCGCATGGCGACGCAACCCATGGCCTCGGCCCACTTCACGTAGTCGGGGACGTC
>CAIYGQ010000229.1 GCA_903925745.1 uncultured Actinomycetes bacterium
CGACCACGACCACCGTGCCCGACGGCAACTGGATCTGCTTCTTCATCGGGAACGACGAGGAGCTCAGTCGGTACTACAACGAGGCTGTCGAGGAGACGACCGACGAGAACCCCACCAGCGGCCGGCAACGCTCCAACAGCCGACAGCAACTGGGCGCGCAGATCGTGGAACTGTGTTCTAGTGACGACCAATCGCAAACGGGTGAGTCGGACGAGTCCGATGATCGCTCGACCGGAACGGACGACGACACCAACCCAGACGACACCAACCAAGACGACACCAACCCAGACGACACCAACCCAGACGACACCAACCCAGACGACACCAACCCAGACGACACCAACCCAGACGACACCAACCAAGACGACACCAACCAGAATCGCGGAGGGTCTCGTGGGACGTGACCGACCGGTATCCCACCAACCGCTGCAGCCGAGGGGGACGATGCCGTGAGCGACATGGACGACACAAGGATCAGAGCTGCCGAGTACAGCCGTCGCGTGGATCGGGAACACCCCGCGTGCCTCGTATTCCTCCTCGACCAGTCCGACTCGATGCGCGACCCTCTCGGCGGAGACGCAGGTCGGCCGAAACATGTCGCGCTCGCCGAGACCCTGAACGGACTGCTGTACGAGATCGTCCTCCGGTCGGTCAAGTCACCGCAGGAGGGGCCACGCCCGTACTTCGCAGTCGCAGTCGTCGGGTACCAGACGGACGGACACGGCACCCCGCGGGTGTCCACAGCGCTCGGGCCTCCGCTCAACCAGCACGACATCGTGTGGACCCCGGATCTGGCGAGGAATCCGCTCAGAGTTGAGCGGCGACAGACCAGCGGCGGCACTGGAGAGATCGCCACGCCGGTCTGGATCGAGCCGATCGCCGGAGGAGGCACCCCGATGACCATGGCCTTCGACCGGGCGGGCCTGATCGTCAAGTCCTGGATCGACTCCTACCCGAACTCATTCCCACCCATCGTGATCAACATCACCGACGGCGAGTCCACCGACGGAGATCCGAGCGAAGTCGCCGAACGCATCAGGAACCTCAGGTCGAGCGACGGTGCGGCCTTGGTGTTCAACTTGAGCCTGTCCGAGGAGCCAGCAGAGTCGATGTTGTTCCCGTCAGATGCAAGCCGCCTACCGAGTGTTCACGCACAGGCGTTGTTCCACATGTCGAGCCCACTTCCGGGATTCATGCTCGACGCCGCACGCTCGCAGGGATTCGAGGTGATCCCCGGTGCCAGGGGGTTCGGGTTCAACGCCGACCTGAGGTCGGTCATCACCTTCCTGAACGTCGGGACCGCCGTGGGACGAACGCTTCGATGAACACCCGAGCGAAGGAATCAGGTCAGGGTCCGTCCTTCGTTGGCCCGATCATCGTCTGCAGCGCCGTGGCCGCCGTGGGGATCGTGCTGGTGGGGCGGGGTGTGGTGAGCCGTTTCTGGTGGCTCGTGGTTCTGGCCGTGGCTGCGCCCGCAGCAGTTGAGTTCACCCTCGCCCAACGCAGGACGTCACGCCGGCCGAGCGGAGGACCGGCGCAAGCCGTGCTCCACGTGCAACCGAACCACCCGGTCAGCCGCAATCGACCCGATTGGCTCGACCC
>CAIYGQ010000230.1 GCA_903925745.1 uncultured Actinomycetes bacterium
CGGTGATTGCCGCCACCGTCGGCGCCGACCCCGAGGAGGTTCGGGACGTGCTGGTCGCCCACCTCGCCCGCGCGGGCACGTCCAACCGCCGGATCGGCGAGATCCTCGCCTGCAACTACAAGTGGGTCGAGCGGCGGCGGCGGTTCCTCGGATGCGCGCCGGGAGACCTGGCGCCGGTCGGCGACGCCATCGAGGCGGGGGTCGCAGCGTGAGTGGCGACGCCGGCATCCGGGTCGCCACCTGGAACCTGAAGCAGGCCGTCGCCCCACAGGCCAGATGCGGCCCGGGCGCGGCACTGGCTATCTTCCCTTCGACTCTTCGCCCGAACACCCGGAATCACTTGAAATCCGACCTTCGCCCTCACGGTACGCCGTCCTCTCTACCCACCCAACTGCCCCGAGGCCTCAGATGACCGACACTTCGACGCCCCACTGGAGATGGATCCAACCGATCCCCGGCCACCCGGGAATCGGCGGTGGCATCATGGCCATCTTCAAGGCCGAGGGTGCAGCCCCACCTCGCGACCTCGAGCACGTCTTTCCGAGTCAGGACGCGTCCTTGAGCGCCTCACTGTTCGCCCGGGAAGCGGTCGCCAACTCCTGGGACGCGTACTGGTTCTCCGAGGATCACGAGCACCCAGAACTCGAGATCGTGTTCCGGTTCCGCAGCCTCGACATGGGCGCGAGTCGTGACCTTCGGAGGAACGTGGATCTCGGAGCACTCCGAGACCGCACGGAGGCGATCACGCGGGAGGTCGCAGGTCTCGGGAGCGACGACTGTCTGGCCGATCTCCATGGTGAGCTCCGGGTGCTCGAGGTGGTGGAGCGCTGGGGTGGCGGGATGCCGGGGAACTGGGCCAAGGGCCGGTCGGCGATGGCGCGAGCCCTGATCGACGTGGGATGGGCCCAGAGCCATCGCGGCGCCGGCGGCAGTTTCGGCTACGGCAAGGCCGCGGTCGCCCAGGGGTCCAAGATCTACTCGGTGCTCGCCTACTCCTGCTTCACCGAAGATGCGGGGGAGCCCGGGATCACACGCCGGCTCATGGGCGCCACCTACTGGCGTCCCCACGAGATCGGGGAAGACCAGTACAACGGATGGGCGCTCTTCGGGGATCACACGGGCCCGCAAGCCCGGCCTCTCGTCAACGACGATGCGGATGCGATGGCCCGCCGCCTCGGGCTCGAAGCCCGCGATCCGGCAGTCGAGGCCCAACTCGGCACCTCGTTCGTCCTCATCGATCCGTCGTTCGACGAGCACGATCTCGAAGCCGCCCTGCTGGTGAACTGGTGGCCGGCGCTCCTGCGCACCGGTGACCGGAACCTCCGTCTCTTCATCGACACCGACGGCCACGAGCGGGAGGTGACCGTGAGCGCCGATCACCGGGCGCTCGGCGGATTCGTCGATTCCTACCTCAGGGCGCGTGCGGTACTGGACGGAGAGCCACCGACGGTGACTTCCACCGATGGGCCGATCGAGGGTGACGTCGCGACCGCCTCGATCCCCGACAGCGAGTTCGACACCGCCGGTGCCCTCGCGCTCGTCACGACTCCACCCTCTCCGGATGCATCGTCCAGTCTCGTGGCGTACGTCCGGATCCCGAGGATGGTCGTGACCTACGCGGACTTCGGACGCGGTGAGCCCGTCGTCCGCGGCTGCTTCATCGCTGCTCCCGAGGTCAATGAATCGCTGCGCCAGACCGAGCCACCCGAGCACGATCGCTGGCTCAGGCGCCGGGGCGGTGACGCCCGGGGCACACAGTCCGACTTCGCCCGCTCCCGGGCGGTGCAGAAGGCCATCGCCGACATCACGGCGCGATTCCGCCGACGGGAGATCGCCGAGCCCCCCGGGGATCCGGGCTGGATGCCGGGGTTCAGTGACTTCCTCGCCGTCCCGGGACAGGCGAAGGGCAGGAAGGCTCCTCCTCCGAAGGGGCCAGTTCCGTTTGAGCCCAGACCGAAGCGCCCGATCCACGTCAACCTCGTGCACCCCGCCAACCATCAGCAGGCGGTCGAACGGCCGACGAGGACCGTCGGCGAGCGGCCGCACACCCTTCGCGCCGCCGGGACGGTCCTTTACACGCTGGCGGGGTGGGTCGATGCCGACTCGGTCGAGGCCGAGTTCTCGATCGGTGCCTACGTCGTCGAGGAGGCAGCGCGCGGCGACAAGCGGGGTGACCCGATCCCCGTCACCGTTTCCGCTCCCACCGGCATGACGACCGTGGCGGACGGATCCAACGGGACCGCCGTGTTCCGCGGGCGGCTCGCCCGCGACACCCCGCTCTCGTTCGACGTGAAGACCACGGACTACGACGACGAATGGTCGGTCGCCCTGGTCTTCGATGGATCTCCGACCGAGCCGATCGAGGAGGTGCGCGGCGATGGCAAGTGAAGCCAGGCAGCTGCGTCCGTTCGAGACGCTCGACGGCGCCCAGGCCTCCCTCGACGAGCTCGTCCAGATCACCGGACACGAGCCCGAGAAGGTCGCCGCCTACGCCGGCCAGACCCTCCTGTCCGAGCACGATCCGTACCGGTCGGGACCGTTCGTCCTCTGGTTCGGGCGAAGCCAAGGCGACAACCAGAGGCTGGCGCGTGCCGTCGTCGACGACGTGCGGCAACAGTTCGACGACTGCCCCGGGGCCGTCCGCCTGGTCGTGAGCCTCCACAACTCGCGCCTGAAGATGACCGACGTCGTGTTCGACCGGGCAATCACCGATCCCGACTCGATCCCGCTTGCGATCGACCTCCACGAGATCGGCGAGGCCAAGATCCGGCCACGACCCCTCCAGACCCCTGGCGACGGCTGCCGGGTCGTGGTGGAGCTCCTCCTCGGACGCGACCTCACCCCCGAGGAGCGCCGGCCTCTTCGAGCCTGGCGCAAGGGATCCTGGCTCGCCCGGGTGAACTTCGCGATCTCCACCAGCGGTGCCTTCAGCGGGCCTCGGCCGCGACCTCTCACCGAGGCCGTCCGGAACGAGTACGCGCTGTCACCTCGGACCGTGCACTTCTCCCACGTCTTCGCCTCGGGCGAGACCGTGCTCGCCGCCGAGGCGTTCGACGACGTCATGAACTTCTACGTCGACGAGGATCTGCTCGATCGCGTGCGCGAGCACCCATTCGCCGGATGGTCACACCGTCTCCAGCGGGGCTGGATCCTGAACGCCATCGGCACATACCTGCTCGTGGCCGTTCGGAACGAGTTCTTCGACGACTTCGATCCGACGACGGAGCCCTGGTCGGGTTCGATCATGCGCGCGATCCTCGACAAGGTCAGTGGGACCGAGGCGGTCCCCACGCCCACGGCCGCCTTGACCCTCCTGCAGGAGGATCCCGGTCGCTTCCTCGCCGAGCTCGAGGACCGTGCCGAGCTCCGGGACCTGGAGCACCTGATGATCCCCAGCAACCCAGAGGAGAAGTAGACGTGAGCTTCCCCGTCCTGCCCCGAGAGCGGGTGCACGAGTTCGTCTCGGAGGTCCTGATCCAGGAGGACCTGAACCAGTCCCTCGTCGACGACTTCCTCGATCGACACGCACAGCGGGTTCCGACCCTGGACACCACCCCGGCCGCTTCGGTGGGTGCCCGGCTCCATGCAGCCGCAGTCGAGTCAGGCCTGACCGACGACGACCTGGAGCCGGTCGAGTCACAGTTCTCGGGTGCAGTCTTCGACGCCATGATGCAGTTGCCACTGGAGGCGCTCGGCAGCGTCGACTTCTGGACCTACGTGTCGGCGAAGCACTTCTGGGGATTCGTGGTGCTCCGACAACGCAACTCGGTCATCAGGGCACGACGCAAGATCCTCGACCGGATCCTCGCCCCCACCACGCCTGACCCCGAGGTGACGGAAGGACCGCTCCCGCTGGAGCGCTACGTGTTGGGCAAGGACCACTACCAGATCCCGCTCCGCCTGTTCCTGCGGGCCCAGGCGGTCGGGGGTGACCAGCGGTTCCTCGACGAGAACCTGGTGACCGCTGCTCCCACCGACTTCTGGAGAAGTCACGTCCTCGGCGTGCGGACTGGCGCCCACCCGAACTGGGCCCGTCCGCTCGTTGCCGCCCAAGCCGACCAGGGTCTCGTCATGAAGGCCCAGCGTGAGCCGGCGAAGGCGATCAACCGCCTCCGCGCGAACTTGAGCCCCGTCCTCCACACGGAGGCCGAAGCCGGCGCACTCGTGACTCCGCTGTGGAGTTCAGCCTGAGCCCAGACCGAGCTTCTGGATGATGTACTCGCGCAGTGATCGCTCGCGCTCCGCGAGGAATGCGTCGTACGAGGCCTTGTCGACGGCGTTCTCCAGTGCCCGGCGGTCGATGACGTGGGAGTTCAGGATCTCGTCCGCGTCCCTCCCCAGCTCGGGTAGGACTTCCGAGGGCATGCGCGCGCCGAAGTGCCCGTTCTGGGTCTTCGATATCGGCGTCAATCCGGCGATCGGTCGGCGATCCCCCGCCTTCAGGCCGAAGTCTCGATTGAGAGCCTTCTCGGGCACCACGTGATGAGCCTCGGCTTCACCATTGATGTTGGTCATGAAAAACTGACCTTTCACCCAGTCGAGCGCGCCTCCGGCAATGAGCAGCGCCATGAGGGTCGTACCCAGGATCGCTCCCTCTCGACTCATCTCCTGCTTCAGATCCAGCTTCCTCGCTCGGTCTGCGTCGAACTCGGCCACCGACGAGGGTGGGCGCTTGGGGTCACGTGACCACTCGTCCAACTGGATGCAGTGCTTGTATGCGTACGAGTTGACACTCCCGTAGTACTCGATGGAGAAGCCGGACGCGAAGAACCACCGCTTCATGTTGCCGATCGACAGGCGATCGGCCGCGGGCTTCAGGAACTGATCGGCAAGAGGGATGAGCATCGAGATCTGCGGGAGCAGGCTCCGCGAGACGACGCCGCAGTTCATGATCAAGAAGTGCGCCGCCTCGTCCATCGCACGCACCGACGCCTTGAGGTCGAGGTTTGGAATGGTCGGATTCGGTGCGCCAATGACCTGATCGGGTGGGATCTCGAGCACACTCTGGTTCGAGATCCCCTTGATTCCCCTCGGCCGGAGCGCTACCGGCAGGCGTGCGAGCTGCATAGCGATCAGCTGCAGCGGAAGCATGCCGTCTTCTTCCTCGATGCCGAGCCGCTTGAGATTCGTGGCGTCCTCGAGTGCGTCTGCCCACTCGGTCCTCAGGTCGTAGTGAGATCCGTCGACCCGCTCCTTGTAGAGGCGCGCAACCATGAGGTCGAACTGGTTGAGCCGCTGCCCACGACGGTTCATTCCTTCGAAGATGTCGACGACCACGTCGAGAGGCGTTCTCTTGTCGATCGTGAGGACCGGGAACTTGTACGACGCGAGCGAGAAGAAGCCCGGGATCGTTCTCTTCACCCTGGTGAGGACCTCTTGGAAATCATCTCCAGTTGCGGCTGCATAGCTGTTGGCCCACGCAGTGGCGTCATCCATCCGGGCCAGTGTCTTGATCGCGACGCGGCCGGTCCGGGCCAACTCCGCCGCTCCCGGGATTCTCTCCGCCGAGCGCAGTTCGAAGTCTTCCTCCGTGAGTTCGCCGCGTTCGAGCGCAGACCCGACGTCGACGACGAAGTTCTTCATCCCATCACCTCGTCCGTGACGGAAGCCGATCTCCAGAGCGCGGTAGAGGGTGGTACACCGCTGCTGACCGTCGAGCAGGAAGTCGTTGATCCGTCCAGCGCGGAGCGCCGGCGCACCATCCAAAGGCCTCGGCTCGAACGCCGGCTCGTCATCGCCGACCTCCAACAGGAGGAGCGTTCCCGTCGGTCGGTTCAGGAGCACGGCGGTGAGAAACGGCAGCCAGTTCGCCTTGCCCCACACCGAGCGTCGCTGGAACTGGGGCAGCGCGATCTCGGATGCCTTGATAGCGTTGATCAACCTGGCGATCGAACGGTCGCCCGGTGACCACATGTCACCATCATCGAACGTCTCTTCAGTCACGATCCCCACCTTCTCCCACATCGGAGGTTCCCGAAGAAGATAGGCGGGATGCGACAACCGCCTCCTGGACGATCTGCGCCGCCACCGTCGGGTCCTCGTGCTCCCAGACCCGGATCACCGTCCACCCGTCGGCGGCCAGCCTCCGGTCGGTCTCCTGGTCCCGGCGAGCGTTCGCCTCGAGCTTGGCGATCCACCACTCCCGGTTGTTCCTCGGGACCGTCCCGTGCTCCGGGCACGAGTGCCAGAAGCAGCCGTCCACGAAGACCGCGACCTTGGCCCGGGGGAAGACGACGTCGGCCCGCCGGCGCCGGTCCGGCCCCACTGGCCTGTCGACGAAGTAGCGGAGACCCCGGCGCCACAGTTCCCGGCGGAGCGCCAACTCAGGCGCCGTGTCCCGCCGGGCCTGGCGCTCCATCCGGCGCCTGACGCCGGGATCAGCAGGTTCGGGCACGCCCCGATGCTGCCCCGCCGGTCCGGTCGAGGGAAATCGGTCAGCCGGGCCGTCCACCGCTCGTCGCTGTCATCCGGTTTCCGTAAACTACACCCATGTCGTTCGGACCCCGCCTCCCGGGCCTCACCGACCCCGAGGTCGAGACGCACGAGTTCGCCGGAGGCGAGCGCGTGGTACGGCAGGTGCTGCGCCGAGACGGCACCACCGTGCGGACGAGCCTGCCCACTCCGGCCGGCTCGGAGTCCCTCTCGGCGCACTCCGCGTTCGACCTCGCCTGGCTCCGCGCCGCGACGCGTCCCGAGGACCCGACCGACGCGCCCACCGTGCGGGTGGTCGACCTCTTCGCCGGCTGTGGGGGCCTCTCGGTCGGGATCCGAGAGGCGACCCGTGCCCTCGGACTCCGCATGGAGGCCGTTCTCGCGAACGATCTCGAGGCGCCGATCCTCGGCATCTACGGACGGAACTTCCCGGAGGCCGAGATCGTCTGTGCGCCGGTGGAGTCCCTTTTCGACGGGGAGTGCGGATCCGACCCGACGGACCAGGAGGCCACCCTTCGCGATCGGTTGGGCAGGATCGACGTGCTGGTCGGTGGTCCTCCGTGCCAAGGCCACTCGGACTTCAACAACCACACCCGCCACGACGACCCGAAGAACGAGCTGTACCTGCGCATGGCGCGCTTCTGTGAAGTCGTCCGGCCGACCCACGTCGTGATCGAGAACGTGCCGGGAGTCGAACGGGACCGCCGCCGCTCGGCCCAGCGCACCTGGGCGCTGCTCGAGGACCTCGGGTACGAGGTGAGCACCGGGGTGGTCGACGCAAGCCGGATCGGTGCGGCCCAGCGGCGTCGACGGAGCATCACGCTCGCCTCGCTGGCGGTCACGCCCTCGGTGGCGGAGCTCGTGACCTCGCTCGAGGTCAAGCCGCGGCCGGTCGACTGGGCGATCGGCGACCTCGAGCACGTCGTCCCGACGACGCTGCTGGACCAGCACCCCTCCCCCAGCGCCGAGAACCAGCGGCGCATCGACCACCTCTTCGACCACGCCCTCTACGACCTCCCCGACTCCGAGCGACCCGACTGCCACCGCCTCAAGGCCCACACCTACAAGGCCGTGTACGGACGACTCGCCCCCGACAAGCCCGCGCCGACCATCACCACCGGTTTCGGTTCGATGGGTCGCGGCCGCAACGTGCACCCTCGGCAGCGCCGGACCATCACGCTCCACGAAGCGGCTCGGATCCAGTTCTTCCCCGACTTCTTCGACTTCGGCGACGCGTCACGGTCGCTGATCCAGAAGGTGATCGGCAACGCAGTGCCTCCCAAGCTCGGGTACGCCATCGGCCTCCACCTGCTCCGGTGAGGACCCTGAGGGTCGCCGGCCTCTTCGCAGGGGTCGGTGGCATCGAGCTGGGGCTCGAGCAGGCCGGACACCACGCCGAGTTCCTCTGCGAGATCGACCCGTTCGCCGGAGCCGTGCTCACGCAGCGCTTCCGTGACGTCCCGCTCCACCACGACGTCACCACGCTCCGGTCCCTGCCCACCGTGGATCTCGTGACTGCAGGCTTCCCGTGTCAGGACATCAGCCTGGCGGGGACCCGGACCGGCCTCGCCGGCGCGCGATCTGGACTGGTCGGAACGGTGTTCGAGCTGATCGGCCGACGACCCAGGCCACCCCTGGTCCTGTTGGAGAACGTCCAGAACCTCCTCCGCCTGGACCGCGGCCGCCATCTCGACCTCATCCTCGACGAGTTCGAGCGACTGCGCTACCGATGGGCGTACCGACTGGTCGACACGCGCGGGTTCGGACTCCCACAACGCCGCCAACGCGTGATCCTCCTCGCCAGCCGCTGCGACGTCGACCCCGCCGCCGTGCTGTTCTCCAAGGCGAAGCGACCGGGCGTGGTGGACCGGATCGGACCGATGGAGCCGGGCCGGCAGTACGGCTTCTACTGGACCGAGGGGCGGCGGGGCGTCGGCTGGGCTGTGGACGCCGTCCCGACGATCAAGGCGGGCTCGGGATTCTCAATCCCCTCGCCTCCGGCGATCTTCGACGCCGAGTCCGGATGGGCCAGCACGCCCGACATCACCGACGCCGAGCGGCTCCAGGGCTTCCGGGCGAACTGGACCCGGATCCCCATCGACGGGAAGCCCGTCCGGGAGGGTCACCGGTGGCGGATGGTGGGCAACGCGGTGAGCGTGCCGGTCAGCCGGTGGATCGGACGCGAGCTGCGCGAGCATCCACAGTTCGACCGGTCCCTGCTCACCGACTCGTGGGATCCGTCCGCGGTCCGCCCGCCGGCCGCGTGCTCGCGCGGCCGGCGCCGCTACGCGGTGCGGACGACGCCTTTCGTCGAGCGCTCCATCCATCGACCGATCGGGAAGTTCCTGAAGGCCGAGACCAGCTCCCTCTCGACCCGAGCGCTCCTGGGTTACGTATCGCGAGCGCGCGAAGGGTCGAAGCGCTTCCCACCCGGATTCATCGAGGCGCTGGAGCTCCAGGCGTTCGCGGGTTGAGACGTGGAACGCCCAACGAAGGGTGCCCGTCGCTACAGATTCAAAGAGGGACGTTGACCATGGCAAATGATGACCACGAAGACGACCAACTCTTGATTGAGCAACGACTCCACCAACTACGAGTAGTTGCGAGGAAGATCCAGGAAGAGATCGACACTCTCGACAGCAGGTCATTGGGGGTAGACGACTTCCTGAACTTTCGGGCCTGGTACGGAATCCACGCAGCGGAGCTGGACGCCGTATCCGCAGAGCTCTTTCGAATCTTCGGGGTCTCCAATGCCCAGCAGCGAATGACCGAGTTCCTACTACAGAGGATCGGCGAGCCCGTTCTCGCCGCCGAACTGGCAGGCGTCAGTTGCATCTCCGAGTGGGCACGGCGGAAGCGCGAACTGGCCGTCGAGCAAGGATTCATGCTGGAGGCGCGCACGGATGGTACCTACGTCCTGCATGCGGCGGATCGGGATGAGGAGACTGCAGAACGTTGGCGTCAACTCAATCGGATTCGGAAGGCGCCCGGATCCGGTGCTGATCGCATGCTCCAGCTTCTGATCGAACGGCACCCGGACCCAGTGTCAAACACGGATCTTGACTATGTTGCGAAGATCCGGTCACGGGATCGAAGGAAGCGGGATCTCGAGGAGGCAGGCTGGCGGATCGCGTCGATCGACGACGATCCCACCCTTCCAGCAGGTTGGTACCGCCTCGATTCGCTGGAGAAGGGGCCGCCGCGTGCACGTGAGACGCTGAAGCTTCGTGAGTCTCTCCTGCGCCACGCAGATTTCACCTGCGCTCGATGCAACTACCGGGTCAACGGCACCGAGCGCCGACAACTGCAGGTCCACCACGTGCGGTTCCTCCGCGACGGAGGCAATGACGACCCGCGCAACCTTCGAGTCCTGTGTAGCCACTGTCACGCCGGAATCCACGCTCTAGACAAGGACTCCGTTCGGGATGAGCTCCTCTACCCGGATTCGGATCCGCTGATCGTCACTTGAGGCGAGCGTAGACCTGGTCAGCGATTGCTTGCGCGAGGAGCGGTGGCACGGCGTTTCCGATCTGCCTAGCGATCTCGATCTTTGAGCCACACCAGAGGAAACTTTCGGGAAACGTCTGAATGAGTGCGGCTTCCTGGTGTGTGATCGGTCGATTGATCCGATTCCGCTTGTTCCGCTTCTCCCACTGCGGATGGAGGTACTGGCCCTTCTCGGGCTTGTAGAACTCTGTCCGGATCGTCAGGCTCGGCTCGTCCCAACGCATTCGGCCCATGACGTCAGTCGTGCCAGTGGGCTTGTCGGCCCAACAACGCGGCAGAAGATGCTCGGGAAGGTCGAAGCGACCCCCACCGGGCGGGATGTGGTCGTAGCGCTGCAGAGACAGCGGAGTCGGGTTCCGGCCCAGGTGAATCTCGGGCATCTTGAAGATCCCCGGGACTCCTTCACCGAACATCTCGACCTTCCGAGCCGGAAGGTCCGTCCGTTCCGGACGAGGTGGTAAGTCCTGGATGACCGTTCGTACCCCGTTCCATCGAGGCAGGCCATCCCGACCGTCCCGAGAATGCGTCGGAGCCGGCAGATCGATTGGCCCCACTCGGGAGGCCAGGAGGATCGTTCTCTGGCGCCGCTGGGGTGCTCCGAAGTCGGCCGCGTTGAGCACCTTGACGGCAACGTGCTTCCACGCCTTCAGGCGCCCGCCCTGGAGCGCGTCCATCAGCAAGCCGAACTCGGTGCTCTTAGAGAACCGATCGACATTTTCAAGGACAAAGACCTGAGGCTTCGTCTCCAGAACTACCCGCATGTACTCACGCCAAAGCTGGTTGCGGGGGTCATCCGGGTCGCGTGTACCCAGGTTCGAGAAGCCTTGGCAGGGGGGGCCCCCGATCACCACGTCAGCTCGGCCCGGGGGATCGAAGTCGGCGATGTCCGTCCAGTGGGTGTGATCGGCTCCGAAGTTGGCGGCGTACGTAGCTGCCGCGTGGAGGTCCCACTCAACCGCGGCGACCGGCTCGAATCCATGCCCGGAGGCCAAGAATCCCTGAGTCATTCCGCCACAGCCTGCGAACAGGTCGATCAAACGGGGACCCATGGCTGCAGATTACTACAGCCATGTAATTCACTGGCCGGGCAATTTCGTGGCGGCGCCCGCCTCAGCGGACTCCGAAGCCGAGATGCTCGCGAACGGCAACCCCGGCGCCGGACCGAAGTTCGTCCCCTGCGGAACGTGCTTCCCGGAGCCCACAGCGTCTTCGCTCTGAGCCGTGGCGGCGGTTCGTCGAGACCAGCCGCGCCTCGGCCCCTAGGGGCCCCCTTCCCCGTCCCAGGGCCGTCGTATCGTCCGGGCGTGCGCATCCTCCACACCTCCGACTGGCACCTGGGCCGGGACTTCGACCGCTGGCCGCTGATCGACGACCAGCGGGCCGCCGTCGACCGGATCGTGGCCCTGGCCGTCGAGCACGAGGTCGAGCTGGTGGTCATCGCCGGCGACCTCTACGACAAGGCCATCCCACCCGTGGAGGCCATCCGCCTGTTCGAGGACGCGCTCGCCGACCTGGCCGCCACCGGCGCCGTCGTCGTGGCGATCGTCGGCAACCACGACTCCTCGGTCCGGGCCGCCGGCTACGACCGGGTCACCGCCCGGGCCGGGGTCACGGTGCGCGGCGACGCCACCCGCATCACCGAGCCGGTGGTCGTCGACGCGCCGCGCGACGGCGGTCCCCCGGTGGCCGTCTACCCGGTGCCATACCTCGAGCCGGCCGTCGCCGGGCCCCGGCTGGTCCGGCTCGGCGACCCCGCGGCGCCGGCCGACACCGCCCAGGCCGACGACGAGGCGCCTCGGGCCCGCCACACCCACGGATCGGTCATGGCGCGCGCGACAGAGCTCGTCCGGGCCGACGTCGCGGCCCGCGGCGACGTGCGCTCCGTGCTCGTCGCCCACGCGTTCGTCGTCGGGGGCGAGGTGTCGGACTCGGAGCGCGGCCTCGCAGTGGGCGGGGCCGACCAGGTCCCCGACTCGGTGTTCGCCGGCTTCGACTACGTGGCCCTCGGCCACCTCCACCGTTCCCAGCACCGCGCCGAGGGCCGCATCGCCTACTCGGGCACGCCGCTGCCGTACTCGTTCTCCGAGGAGGGCCCCGACAAGACCGTCCGGATCGTCGATCTCGCCCCCGACGGGTCGATCGACGTCGTGACGGTGGCGCTCGGCGTCGGCCGCAAGGCCTTCACCCTCACCGGCACGCTCGAGGAGATCCTCGCCGGCGCCGACGGGGTGCACGCCCACGCCCGTGACCACTTCGTCCGGGCGGTCCTCACCGACGAGGTCCGGCCGCTCCAGGCCATGGGGCGCCTGCAGGACGTCTACCCGTTCGCCGCTGCGGTCGAGCACCGGCCGCCCGCGCGCTCCAGCGACGTCACGGCGGTGGTCGAGCCCGGCGGGCCGGACGGCACGGTCGCCGATCCGTTCGAGTACGTGCTGGCCTTCTGGCAGGACCAGGACGGAGGACCCCCCAGCGACGCCGAGCGAGATCTGCTCGTCGCGGCCTGGTCGGCCGTCGACCGGGAGACCGACCGGTGAGGCCGCACCACCTCGCCATCACCAACGTCGGTCCGTTCGTCGGGGAGATCGCCGTCGACTTCGACGACCTCGGCGGCGAAGGCCTGTTCCTCATCCACGGCCGGACCGGCTCGGGCAAGACCTTCCTCCTCGACGCCATGACCTACGCCCTGTTCGGCGAGATCCCGGAGGGGCGCGCCAACGCCACCCTGCTGTCCCACCACGCCCCGAAGGGCAGCCGACCCTCGGTCGTGCTCGAGTTCACGGCCGCCGGCAACCGGTACCGAGCAGAGCGTTGGCCGGCCCACCCCCGTCGGAAGCTGAAGGGGGAGGGGTTCACCGAGGAGAGGACCGGCCTGCACCTCGTGCGGATCGCCGACGACGGCACCCAGGTGGACGTGCCCGGTGACGACGCCGACCACGACGCGGTCATCCGCGCCGCCGTGGGACTCGACGCCCGGCAGTTCCGCCGGGTCATCCTCCTCCCGCAGGGCGAGTTCGCCCGCTTCCTCAAGGCCGGCGACGGTGACCGCGAGGCGATCCTCACCACCCTGTTCGACACGCTGCGCTACCACGAGATGTCGGAGCGACTGCGGCGCGACGCGAGCGTGGCGGTCTCCGCCGTGGCCGAGCGGGCCCGCGACGTCGAGGCCCTGGGGATCCAGGCGCGCGACCGCTGGAACGAGTTCGTGGAGGCGCTCGGCGCCGACGCCGGCCTGGAGGCGATCACCGACGACACGCTCACGGCCGCCACCTTCGCCGACCTCGTGGCGCGGATCGCCGAGGCGGTCACCACCGCCGACCGCGCCTTGAAGGATGCTCAGGAGGCACAGAAGCAGGCCGACGACCAGCACCAGAAGGCGCGCGACGGGGCTGCGCTCTGGCGCCGCCGCAACGCCGCCGACGCCGAGCAGGAGGCGATCCGCCGGGTCGCCGACGCGATGGCCGCCGACGCCACGCGGCTCGCCGAGCATCAGCGGGCGCTGCCCGTGCGCGCGCCGGCCGAGGCGCTCGGGAAGGCCGAAGCCGCGCGAGCCGACCTCGACCGGAGCACCGCCGACGTGCTCGAGCGGCTGCAGTCGACGTCCGCCGCCGTGGCCGGTCGGTCGGCGGGGATCGCTGCCCTCGACCTGTCGGCACTTCCCCCGACCGAAGCCCTCGAGCCCCTTCCGGTCGTGCTCGCCAACACCGTCACCACGCTCGAGGCCCTCGCCGACGATCTCGAGCGGGCCGCCGGACTCGAGCAGGCGGTCGGCCAGCACCGGGCGGAGATCGCACGACTGGCCGAGGAGGGCGACACTGCCGCGACCGAGCGGGGAACACTCATCGAGCAACGGTCCGATCTGCAGACCCGCCTCGAGGAGGCCAGGACTGCAGCCGGACGGCTCGAGGCCGCCGAGGGACATCGGAGCGCCGCCGAGGCCGCCGTGAAGGCCCACGAGGCGCTGGCTCTTGCGCAGGCTGACCTCGAGCGCCTCGCCGAGGAGGCAAAGCGGCTGAACGGTGCCGCCAAGATCGACGCCGACGCCCTCACGGCGCTCCGGTTGCGGCGGCTCGCCGGGCTCAGCGCCACGATCGCGGCGACCCTCGTCGCCGGGGAGTCATGCCCGGTGTGCGGATCGCACGAGCACCCCGCTCCCGCCCAGCCCGCCGACGACGACGTCACCGACGACGAGATCGCAGCGGCCGAGGCGACGGCCGACGAATCGCGGACCGCCGCCGACGCTGTGAGCCAGAAGGTCGCCGAGGCCACCGGGAGGATCGAGCCACTGACCACCGCGGTCGGTGACGGCACCTCCGAGGGGGCCGCCCGGGCGCTGGAGGACGCCGATACCGCCATCCGAGCAGCGAAGGAGGCGCGCACAGCGGTCGACGCCCTGCAGCGTCGCCTCGGCGAGATCAACGACCAGCTCGAGGCGATCGACAATGCAGAGCAGGAGCGTGCCGGGAAGATCACCGAAGCCCGGACCCTGGCCGAGAAGGACGGGACTGCGGCTCGGGAGCTCCAGGAGAAGGTGCGGAGCACGCTCGGCGACGACGCCGACCCGGCCGGGGCCATACGGCAGATGCAGGCAGTCGCCACGGCCGTCGACACCGCCCTCGCGCACCGTCGTCGTCTCGACGAGGCCGATCTCATGGTCCGCGAGCGGTCGAACTCCCTCGCTGACGCCCTCGCCACCGCCGGGTTCACCGACCCTGACGCGGCTCTGGCCGCATTGCTCCCCGACGACGCAGCGAAGAAACTCGCTCGCACGCTCGACGAGCACTCCAAGCGCGTCGACGCCAACCAGCGCGACCTCGACGAGCTCGCGACGCTCGCCGTGCCCGACGCCGAGCCGGACACCGAGGCCACGGCAACCGCAGCCGTTGACGCCAAGGCCGCCACCGAGAAGGCCACGAGGGAGCACGACCGAGCCGACAAGGCAAGTGCGGCGATCACCGGACTCCGTGACCGGCACACCGAACTCGACGCAGAGCTCGCCGGCGAGCAGGAGCGGGCGGCCGTGCTCGAGCGGGTCGCCCAGATGTGCACCGGACAGCTCACCGGTAAGGCGCGGCTCTCGCTCCAGCGCTGGGTCCTCGGCCGACACCTCGACGAGATCTGCGCGCAGGCCAACGTCCGGCTGGCGGCGATGACGGCCGGTCGCTACCGGCTGGCCCGCAAGACGTCCGGTGAGCCGGGCAACCAGCTCGCCGGGCTGGGTCTCGAGATCTTCGACGAGTACTCCGATCAGGCGCGTGACGTCACGACGCTGTCGGGCGGCGAGTCGTTCCAGACCTCGCTCGCCCTCGCCCTCGGCCTCGCCGACGTGGTCCAGGACCGAGCGGGCGGCCGCCGCCTCGAGGCGCTCTTCGTCGACGAGGGGTTCGGCACCCTCGACGAGGAGACGCTGCACGTCTGCATGAACGAGCTCGAGAGCCTGCGGGAGGGCGGCCGCCTGGTCGGCATGGTCAGCCACGTCAAGGAGGTCAAGGAGCGGATCCGCTACGGCGTGGAGGTCGTGAAGGGGCGGAACGGCTCGACCGTCCGGATCGGTCCCACCCACGACGCCTGAGCGAGACGAGGTCGGGCACCCACGCCCCCGGGTGCCCACGCTCCGGCTCCCCCACGCCCCGGCCCCTACGTCCCACCCCGTCGATACAGTCCGGGCGTGCTGCACCTGCAGGTCGCCGGCGACGTCCGGCCGCTCGCCGACGGTCTCGCCACCGTCCTGGCCGAACCGCTCGCCGACCCGTTCGCGCGCGAGTGGATCGGCGTGCCCACCGACGGCATGCAGCGCTGGCTGAAGCTCCACCTGGCCCATCGGCTCGGCACCTCCGGCGCCGGTCACGGCGACGGCGTGGTCGCCAACCTCGACGTCCGCTATCCCGGC
>CAIYGQ010000231.1 GCA_903925745.1 uncultured Actinomycetes bacterium
ACCCGATCCACCCGGAGCTCTTCGACCGGCTCTACCAGGACTGGTCGACCCTCGACCGCTTCCAGCGGACCCGGGGCGTACTGCGCCTCATGGCGACGGTCATTTCGGTGCTGTGGCAGCGCGGCGACCGGAACCTGCTGATCATGCCGGGCACGGTCCCGCTCGACGAGCCGAGAGTGTCGTCGGAGCTGAGCAAGTACCTCGAGGACGGATGGGACCCGGTGCTCCGAACCGACGTCGACGGCGCCAACGCCCTTCCGCTCAAGATCGACCTGGAGAGGCACCTCGGGCGCTACTCGGCCGCACGTCGGGTGGCTCGAACCGTCTTCCTCGCCACGGCGCCGCGGGAGGAGGGCAACCGCGGCATCGACGTCAAGCAGATCGTGCTCGGCGTCACCCAGCCCGGTGAGTCACCCGGCACGTTCGGCGACGCGCTCCGACGGCTGTCGAGCGACGCGACGTACCTCTACGTCGACGGGGCCCAGTACTGGTACTCGCTGCGGGCGAACATCACCCGGCTGGCCGTCGACCGGGCGAACTCCAACTTCACCGACGACGACGCCGACCTCGAGATCCGCCGTCGCCTGCAGGCCGTGCGGGCGCTCGGGCCGTTCGCCGCGCTCCACGCCTTCCCCGACGGACCGGGCGACGTGGTCGACGACGACGACGGCGTCCACCTGGTGATCCTCCCACCGGCGGCCCACCACGTGACCAACGCAGAGACGACGCCGGCGTTGACGGCCGCCGGGGCGATCCTGGCCCAGCGCAGCGCCGGCCCCCGACTGAACCGGAACCTGCTCGTCTTCTGCGCGACGGGTGAGGCCCGCTTGGCCGAGTTGCGCCAGGCGGCCCGGGCTCACCTGGCCTGGTCGTCGATCCACGCCGAGCGGGAGGCGCTCGAGCTCACGCCGAGCGACCTGCGCCAGGCGCAGTCGAAGATGGCCGAGACCGACGAGACGGTCAACCAGCGGATCTTCGAGGCGTTCCAGCACGTGCTCGTGCCGGAGCAGATCGCCGGCACCGCCGAGATCCGCTGGCACCAGACCAAGCCGTCGGGTGGAGGCAGCCTGCCGGAGCGGATCGCGAAGAAGCTCGACTCGGAGGAACGCCTGATCACCAAGTACGGCGGCACCCGGGTGCGGATGGACCTCGACCGGGTGCCACTGTGGTCGGACCGGCGCGACATGAGCGTCGAGGCGCTCTGGCAGGCCTACTCCCGGTTCCCGTACCTGCCCCGGCTGGCGTCGTTCGCGGTGCTGGCGGGCGCCATCAGCGACGGGGTCTCCAACCTCTCGTGGGCCAACGAGACGTTCGCCTACGCCGACGGGCACTCCGGGGACCGCTGGGCCGGACTCGTGGTGGCCCAGCACGTCGACGCCCGGCCGAGCGGCTTCGTCGTCGCGCCCGACGCAGCCGAGGCGCAGCGGGCTGCCGAGGCGACGACGTACGGCGCGCCCGACGGTGCCGGCGGCGGGGGTACCGGTCCGACGGGTGGCGCCGGTGACCCTCCCGGACCGGGCGGCGCACCCGGCGGCGCTGGCGACGGCGGTGGCGGTGGCGGCGCTCCCCCGACGCCGGCCGGGGGCGCCACGAAGGGCCGCTACTACGGCCGCTTCACCCTCGACCGGGTGCGGGCGATCCGCCAGGTCGAGGACCTGCTCGCCAACGTCATCGACCACCTCGCCGGGGCGCCGAACGGGGCGGTGGAGATCACCCTGGAGGTCAACGCGACGTCCGACGGGTTCGACGACCGGGTGGTGCGAGTGGTGCGCGAGAACGCCGGGCAGCTCGGCGCCAAGGCCCAGGAGTTCGAGTGACGCGACTGCCGCCCAACCCGTGGACGGACCTGCCGACTCGTGGCGCCAAGGTCGCGGTAGCCGACCGGCCGTACGTCGAGGCGTTCAACGCCACGCTGGCCGATCGCAAGGGCGGAGATCGGTTCGCACTCCACACCGAGCTCATGCCTGAGCCGTTCATGGGCGACCCAGCCCGGGCCCAGGTGCTCCTGCTCCAGCTGAACCCCGGGTTCGTCGTGGACGATGTCGACGCGCACGCCGACTGGCGCTTCCGGCAGCGGGCGCGGGCCAACCTCATCCACTCGGCCGAGTACCCGGTCTTCCTGCTCGATCCGGCGCTCGACCGGGTTCCGGGGTGGCAGTGGTGGCACCGGGCGACCGGTCCGCTGCGACGAGCGGTGACCGATCGCATCGGGGACCCCGAGGAGGCACTCCGACG
>CAIYGQ010000232.1 GCA_903925745.1 uncultured Actinomycetes bacterium
CTCGGTTCGCCGCCGGCACGCAGGCCGTGGCCGAGGCGGTCGCCGACTGCCGGGGCACCACCGTCATCGGCGGCGGCGACTCGGCCGCTGCGGTGGCCCAGTTCGGTCTGGCCGACCGGATCGACCACATCTCCACGGGCGGCGGCGCGTCGCTCGAACTCATCGAACAGGGTGACCTGCCCGGGTTGGACGCGCTGCGCAACGCGCCCAACGCCCGGGACTGACCGGACCGGGAGGTACCGACGTGGCCGAGGAACGGACACCGCTGATCAGCGGCAACTGGAAGATGCACAAGAACCACTTCGAGGCGATCCAGGCCGTGCAGAAGCTGCACTACCGCTTGGGCGAGGAGGAGTCGGACGGTGTGGTGGTCACGGTGCACCCGCCCTTCACCGACCTGCGGTCGGTGCAGACGCTCATCGAGAGCGATCGGATGGACATCGTCCTGGGGGCGCAGGACACCTACTGGGAGTCGGAGGGAGCCTTCACCGGCGAGGTGTCGCCGACGATGCTCGCCAAGCTCGACGTGGCGTACGTCATCGTCGGGCACTCGGAGCGGCGCCAGTTCTTCGGCGAGACCGACGAGACGGTCAACCGCAAGGCCTCGGCGACGCTCGCCGCCGGCATGACGCCGATCGTGTGCTGCGGCGAGACCCTCGAGGAGCGGGAGGCCGGTGAGGCCGAACGCAGGGTCGAACACCAGGTCCGGGCCGGCCTCGCCGGGCTGAGCGCCACCCAGGTGGGAGGGCTGGTGGTGGCCTACGAGCCCATCTGGGCGATCGGGACGGGACGGACGGCCACCTCCGAGGACGCCCAGACGATGTGCGCCCACATCCGTTCGGTCGTGGCCGACGCCTGGTCGGCCGAGGCGGCTGCCACCGTGCGGGTGCAGTACGGGGGCTCCGTGAAGCCCGGCAACATCGCCGAGCTCATGGCCCAGCCCGACGTCGACGGGGCACTCGTGGGCGGGGCGAGTCTGGATCCCGACGAGTTCGCTGCGATCGTCCAGTTCCGCCAGCACTGATACGATCGACCGCCGTGGACATCGCCCGTCTCATCCTCTGGATCCTCCAGTTCGGCCTCGGTCTGGCGCTGATCGTGCTCGTCCTCGTCCACTCGGGTCGGGGCGGTGGCCTGTCCGACATGTTCGGTGGGGGTCTCGGTGCGTCGGCGGCCGGCTCGACGGTCATGGAGAAGAACCTGGATCGCATCACCGTCGTGATCGCGCTCCTGTTCGCGTTCAACACGCTGATCTTCGCGCTCGTCATCGACGTCTAGGCCGGCTGCCGTGGACGGCGAGCGGCGTGTCATCTCCCTCCGGCGGAGGATCGAGGCCGTCCTCGCGCTCGTCGCCACGCCCGTCGGTGCGGTGCTCGCCCTCGTGGGGTTCGTCCTGGGCCTCCCCGAGCTCCTCCTGGCCGCCCTGGTACTGGCGCCCGCCCCGGCCTTCCTCTGGAGGGCGTTGGGTCGCCGCGGCACGAGCCGGTGGTCGTGGGTGATCGCCTCGTTCGGCCTGGGGTTCGTCTCGCTGTGGCTGGTGTGGTCCGCCGACCGGGGCGTCGGGCTGGTGTTCGCCGGCGCCCTCCTGGTGCTCCTCGGCGGCGGCTCGGCGGCAGCCGCGCTCTACCACGTGCCGCGCTCGGAGCAGTCGAGGCTGCCGCGGAGCCGCCACCGTGTCGAGCGGCCGGTCCTGTTCGTCAACCCACGCTCCGGTGGGGGGACGGCCGTCCGGACGAACCTGGTCGCCGAGGCCGAGGCTCGAGGGGTCCGGGTGGTGCTGATCGAACCGGGGGTCGACCTGCGGGCCCTGGCCCGTGCCGCCGTCGACGGGGGAGCGGACTGCCTGGGTGCGGCTGGTGGCGACGGCACGATGGCGGTGGTGGCCGACGTCGCCTGCGAGTACGGCGTGCCCTTCGTGTGCGTTCCGGCGGGGACACGCAACCACTTCGCCCTCGACCTCGGGCTGGACCGGACCGACCCGGTGGAGGCGCTCGGGGCGTTCGTCCGTTCCAACTCCATGCGGGTCGACCTGGCCCGGGTCAACGGCCACACGTTCGTGAACAACGTCTCGGTCGGGGTCTACGGCGAGGTGGTCGCCGACGAGCAGTACCGGGGCAACAAGCTCGGCACCGCACTGCAGCGGCTCCCCGATCTGGTCGGCCCCGGAGCCGACCCCCTCGGGATCGAGGTCGTCGACGACACCGGCCGCCGGCACACCGACGCCGTGGTCCTGCTGGTGTCCAACAACCGCTACGAGCTCTCGCCACGTCCCGGGTTCGGGTCCCGTCCCAGCCTCCGGGACGGCGAGCTGGGCGTGGTGCTCGTCCAGCCCGGGGCGGGGCTGCTCGGACCGGTGGAGGTCTCGACGTGGCAGACCCCGACGCTCGAGGTGACGGGCGCCCGCACGCTGAACGTGGGGCTCGACGGCGAGTCGATCCAGCTCGAGCCGCCGCTGCGTTTTCGTGTGCTGCCCGGAGTGCTCCGCGTGCGGCTGCCCGTCAGCGCGCCGGGGCTGTCGCCGTCCGCCCTGCGTCCGCGTCTCGGTCCGGAACGGGTGGGGGAGCTGTGGTCGATCGCCCAGGGGGTGCCCCCCGGGTCGCTCGCGGTCGATCCGCTACCGTGACGCCGTGACACACGCGAGCGAACTCACGGTGGGGGAACTGAGCATCGAGCACATGGAGGACAAGCCTCCGTACCCCGACAAGCTCGGGACGAAGGAGTACGAGGCCGACCTGCGACTGGTGCAGATCGAACTCCTGAAGGTCCAACAGTGGGTCAAGGAGACCGGTCAGCGCATCGTGATCCTCTTCGAGGGACGTGATGCCGCCGGCAAGGGTGGGTCGATCCGGCGATTCACGGAGAACCTCAACCCACGTGGTGCGCGCGTGGTGGCGCTCACCAAGCCCAACGACACCGAGCGCGGCCAGTGGTACTTCCAGCGGTACGTGCAGCACCTGCCGACCGCCGGCGAGGTCGTGCTGTTCGACCGGTCCTGGTACAACCGGGGCGGCGTCGAGATCGTCATGGGGTTCTGCACCCCGCAGGAGTACGGCGAGTTCTACCGGCAGGTCCCCGGGTTCGAACGCAGCGTCGTGGAGTCCGGCACCCACCTGTTCAAGCTGTGGTTCGCCGTCTCCAAGAAGAACCAGGCCAAGCGGTTCGAGGACCGACGGACCGACCCGCTGCGCATGTGGAAGATGAGTCCGATCGACGAGGCCGCCCAGACCAAGTGGGACGACTACACCCGAGCCCGTGACGCCATGCTCGTCCACAGCGACAACCCGACCACCCCGTGGACGGTGATCAACTCCAACGAGAAGAAGCGTGCTCGGCTCGAGTCCATCCGCCACGTCCTGCACACACTGGACTACGAGCACAAGGACCCGGAGGTGGCCCGGCCGCCCGACCCGTTCGTCGTCCAGCCCGCAGCGCAGGTGATGTCACCCGGCGGTCTGCCGACCTTCGAGTAGGTGGGTCGGTTGCGCTAGAGTCGACCCCTGTCCCACTGCGGTGGGGCCCACGTCGGAGTGGCGGAATTGGCAGACGCGCCAGCTTGAGGGGCTGGTGCCCGCAAGGGCGTGGGGGTTCAAGTCCCCCCTCCGACACGAAACAGCGGGCTGTCGCCCCGCTCCTTGGAACCCCACTGGGGTTCCAAGTGGCATACTGGCCTCGTGGGTGAGGGCGAGGAAGGCCAACGCCGGCGTGCCGCACGGGCCGTCGAGCTCGTCGAGGCGCTGCCGCCGCCGGTCATTCCCTCGACCCTGCCCGATCTCGCCGTTCGGGACTCAGTGTTCGCCGGCAACGTCCTCAACGACCGGCTCATCGCCACGGTCCCCTGGGACATGGACCTCGTCGGTCCGCCGTCGAACTTCGAGTGGGTGGCGCTCCTGGTCCAGGACCGGCGCATCACGCTCCCAGCCGACCTGGTCCTCGACGGGTGGGGCGAGGAGGGGGTCGGCACCCCGCACCTCGACGCCTTCACCCTCGCTCCCTACCTGGTCCACCAGGACGACTGGTCGACCTGGCGTGCCAAGGCGCCGTTCCGCTTCACCATCGACGCACGCCGTCGTATCCGTCTGCCCCGTCTCGCCATGGCGCATCTCGGGGTCCGCAACGGGGAGCGCATCATCTGCGCCGTGGACCAACGCCGAAGCGACGACGTCACGCAGCTCCACCTGCTCTCCCCACGGTCGCTCGACCCGCTCGTGCCTTCCCCCTACGTCGAGAGGAAGGGCTGAGCCGATGCCGAAGCGCAGGAAGATGCCCACAGTCCGGGAGATGGTCGAGGACGTCCGGGAGGCCGCCACCGAGGCGAAGCTCAAGGTCTACGGCCGCTACTGGACTGCCATGGTGGAGGGCTTCTCCACCGAGACGACGCTCAAGAACGGCACCGTGCGCCGCACCAAGCCGAAGGGTGCGCTCGGCGACACACCGCTCGACCAGGTCACCAAGTCAGACATCGAGAAGGGCCGCAACCTCGCCATGGAGTTCGCTGTCCGGCGCTCCAACAGCCACGGCGGCCAGAGTGCCGGCGAGCACTACGTCGCCGCCGCTCGTGCCGTGTTCGAGCAGGCCATCGACGACCTCTACATCAGCCACAACCCCGCCCTCCGGGTCAAGAAGCCCCAGCGACCGCCGTCGCAGCGCACGGCGGTCAGCAACCAGCTGCTCACCCGTCTCTGGTGGGCCGTCGCTGAGAGCGGCAACGACCCCGAGCTCGACCTGCTCCTGTTCCGCTTCCACCTCGAGACCGGCGCTCGACGAGAGGGGGCGCTCAACCTCACCCTCGGCGACCTCGACGACGACCGCCAGACGGTGATGCTGTTCGAGAAGCGCAGCGTCAAGCGGGAGCAGCCCGTCACCCGGAGACTGCTCGAGGCACTGCGGTCCCACGCCATGTCCCGGGGTGCCACCGGAGCCGACGACGAGCCAGTGTTCCGCTACCAGCTCCGCCAGGGCGAGACGGAGCACCGCCGCCTCACGCCGAAGCGCTACGAGCTGATGTTCGGCCGGCTCCGCCGGGACGTCCCCGAGGCCGGCGACATGCTGACGCTCCACGCCCTGCGCCACACGGCCATCACGGCGGTGCAGATGGCGACCAACTCCCAGCCGGTCGCCGAGCGCTTCGCCGGCCACACCCCGAGGTCGATGACCAACACCTACATCACCGTCGGCATCGACCAGGTCGCCGCCGCAGTCGCCCTCCTGTGGGGCGAACCACACCCACTCGCCCCCGGCTACACACCGCCGCCCAGACCCCCGACCAGCGAGCAGTTCCTCGCCGACGTCGTCGAACCCGAAGGCGGGTAGCTCCTGGCCTGGGCCCCCAACGGGTCGGCCGTTGCGTGTGCAACCGACCAGAGTTGCGGTCCGTCGAGGGAGATGGAGGACCCATGCCGGCAGCGGACGACGAGTTCCAGCTCGAGCTCACGAAGCACCAGAAGAACAAGCAGCGACGGGCGGCCAACGGCGGACGGTCGACAGTACGGTGAGGGCGTGGGTGAGGCGGAAGAAGCGTGAATCCGGGCGACGTCGTGGGTGATCCGCTGACTCCGGGGGCAACGGTTCCGCACCCAGTTCGGGTGCTCGCCTCGACGTGCAGGATCGTGTCTGCGGCGGCTGTGGCCGGCATCGTGGTTGTTGCAGTCATCGCTGGTGACCTCGACGATCCCGTCGTCCTGCTGCGCTGGCTTGCCGCCGTTGCTGCAGTCGCTGCGATCGGCGCAGCGCTGCTCGGACGCAGCGCCCGGCGCCATCCACCGGCGATGCGGACCTGGGCTGGTGAGGCCACGGTCACGATCGCACGCCCATCGGTCGAGGTGTGGGGGCTCATTCGACCAGCAGAGTTCGCTTCGATGGTCGAGCCCGAGACGGTGCAGGGGTTCCGGAATCCGGGCACGCCAGTCGGTGTAGGTGAGCAACAGGTGTTCATCGCTCGTTGCCCGGACGGCTCGACGACGTGCAGTGTCGTCGAGGTTGTTGGCGAGACGCCTGGGGTGTGGGCGGAGATCCGGTCAGTGACGTCTCCGCCGATCGGGCAACGCTGGCGGCTCGCTACGGTGCCCGGGGGCACGCAGTTGACCTACAGCATCGGACTGTCTGCGCTCCGCTGGGCACCGTACGGAACCCATCCCCGCAAGCAGGCCGAGGCCGCTGCTCGAGCGCACGTCGAGCAGGTGAAGCGGGTCATCGAGTCCCAACCGCCGCCGCTGCAAAGGCAGTAGCGACCCGGTTCGATCGGCACCCACCAGCCCTGAAGGCAATCTGAGTGGCCAGGTTCCAGGTTCGCCTCATGGATCACCGGAGGGACGCTGCGAAGGAATCTCGAGGGTCGCCAATCCCGACGCCAGCACACCACCTGCATGTTCGACGTTGGCAGCGACTCGAACAGGCAACTCGGGAAGAGACGTCGGTGTGTGGCGACCCTTGCGGACCCATCGGGGTGTCTGTACCGTCCAGACGGCGAGTTCGGACGAGGGAGGATCGCAATGTGGAAGAAGCTGGGCGCTGCCCTGATGGGTGCAGTGCTGCTCGGTGCTGCTGCAGGGTGCACGCCGACATCGACGCCTTCGACGTCGAGTTCCACCACTACGACGAGCGTCTCGTCGAGCGGGCCCCGAGAGGCATACATCCCTACCGAAGCGTTCGAAGATCCGTTCGGAGGTGGAGGTGACCTGACGATCGACTCGGCGAACTACCCCGCAGGAACGGCCCTAACGGCTCGGGTGCAGATCGCCGGCGGCAACCTTGGAGTTCCGGTGGGTAGCCGGTTCGGAGTGTGCGTCTCGCTGCAGACCCTCGGATCCGGTCTTCCCGTCGGTGAGGAGGTCTGTGTCACTGCGTTCGTAGTGGAAGCTCCACCCTTTGGTGGAGGCCTTCTCTCTCCGACGCCCGTCTTCGATCGATCTACTACTGACCCTGGCGTCAGGGCAGCCGTCACCGGCCCGTTGCCGCAGGGTGTGAACTCCTACAAGGTTCGGGTTCGGCCCGCCGACGGGTTCACGTGCAGCGGATCATGCGACCTCGCTGCTGTGACCAAGTGGGTGCGGGTGTCTTGGTAGTAGGTCAGGTCAACGCAGGCGAGCGGGTCAGGGTGTGCGCTCTGAGTGAGGCGCACGAAGGGCGCTGCGGTCTGGAGGGCTGATTGCCCTCGGCAGGTCGGTGGCCGCCCGATGCGCCGCTCTGGGGCGAACCACACCCGCTCGCCCCCAGCTACACACCCGCCGCCCAGGCCCCCGACCAGCGAGCAGTTCCTCGCCGACGTCGTCGACCCCGAAGGCGGGTAGCGCCGGGCGTGGAACCTCAAGCGGCAGACCGTTGCGTGTGCAACCGGCCAGAGTTACGGTCCGTTGAGGGGGAGGGAGGACCCATGCCGGCAGCGGACGACGAGTTCCAGCTCGAGCTCACGAAGCACCAGAAGAACAAGCAGCGGCGGGCGGCCAAGAGCGGACGGTCCGGGTCCCCGGCGGGCTCGGGGAGGTTCACTCCGAAGGGGACCGCAGGCGGCACGCCGCCGACGTGGGCGCCTCTGATCTTCCCTGGGGCAGGGCCGTGGTCGCCGCCGACACCTTCGATGGACTTCTACTTCCAAGAGCGGACCTTTGTATTCGCCCCCGTCGAAGGGAGCCAGTCGGCCGTGGACGACATGCTGAAGGTGTGCGACGGCCTCGTCACTGCCAGCCAGGCAGTCGACGGCGGTGAACCTGGCGGGGCCAGCCACCATTTCGTGTCCAACCACCTGCGGCTACCCGTGGGCACGGTCCCCGGCTCGGTGGCCGTCATGGCGGTGCCTCCCGGCATGGCGAGCAGCCCTCACGTCGTCATCGCCTTCGAGATGGACAACCGGCCCGGTGACGAGCCGGCGCCGGAGATCTACCATTGGGGCGAGCGGTTCACCGAAGCCTTCCCTGAGCTTGACTTCTGGTCCCGGCACACTCCTGCTCGCCAGCCCGATACCGACACCATGGCCTGGGGGGTGCTCATGCCGGTGTCCGGTTCCGTCGACCACAGGGTCGAGGACTTCCGGCCGGGTCACAAAACCCTCGGACCTGTTGCACAAATCGTGATGGTGGACATCCACGCCCTCCAGACCTGGTCGCCGACACCGTTGCCCCCCGAGCTCCGCTGAGCCCCGAGCCGGCGTGTGCCGGCACCCCCGCCGCACGCCCTACCGCTCGATGGAACAGGTCCAGGAAGGGGTTGTGCCTCCCAGGGCTGCCGCCATTGGTGGCGTAACAGCGACCGTCGCTGCACCTCTCTCATCCATGACCCCTCCCCACCTGCGGCATGAAGGGGTCATGGATGAGAGAGGAGTGAGTGAGGAGAAGGGAAGGAGTGAATGAGAGAGAGGAAGGAAGAGAAGGAGAAGGAAGAGGGGGAAGCGAAGGAACGGGGTGGGCGAGCTCACCGAGCCGCTCGGCTCACCCGGCGGGACGTCGAGGCGCTCGCCTGGCTCGTCGAGCAGCGTGCGGCCACCCTCCCGCAGGTCGGGCGTCTCCTCGCCCAGCTCTCTGGCGAGCAGATGTCGACCCGCCGGGTCCGACAGGTCGTGGCCCGCTGGGAGCAGCTCGGTCTCGCTGAACGGTGGCGTGTCTGGCACGGCGAACCCGCCGTGGTGTGCCCGACCGTCCAGGCCGCCTACATGCACGGGCTGGTGCGGTGGCGCCGACCCGGAGTCGGCACGCTGCGCCACACGGTCGCCGTCACCGAGGTCCGCCTGCTCGCAGCACCGATCAACGGGCAACGCCAGTGGATCTGCGAGTCCGAGCTCCGCCGGATGTGCCCGAAGGGAACACACCTCGGGGATGGCGGCTGGTGGGAACCGGACGGCAGCGCCGTCATCGTCGAGGTCGAGCTGTCCCCGCACGGCCGGCGTCGGGTGTCGGAGGCGATCCGCAGCCATCTCGCAGCCCGGGCCGGTGACGTCCGACGCTGGGCACGGGTGCTCTACGTCTGCTCGGAGCGGACCATCACCCAGGTCGAAGCCGTCGTCGCCGAGCTCCCGGCAAGTGACCGTCCTCGAGTCCAGGTGCGTGCGCTCCCGTGAGCGACGCCGAATCTCCCCGACGGGCGACACCAATCGAGTCGCTCGCCGCAGTAGCGGTGATCCTCGCAGTCGCCGCACCGTTCGCTGCGCCATGGGCGATCGCCTCGTGGCGGTGGGCAGCACGACACGCTGACGAGCCCCGACGGCTCGCACGGCTCCGGTCGGTGTTCACGATCGGCGCAGCGTTCAGCGCCGTGATCGCCGGTCGCTGGTACACCGAGGCATGGTGGGCGATGACCGCACCGCTGTCGGGTGCGTCATCGACCAGGGCGTGGTGGTGGAACCTCCTCGCCCTGGTCGTGATCGCCCCACCTGTCGGACTCGCCGCAGGTATGTGGGGTCGCACCAGGTGGCTGGCGCTGCTCGCAGCCCATCCGATCAACGGACGAGCACACGCCGAGGCAGAGGCCGAACGGATCCGTGAGCTCCGGGCCCGTCACGCCCATGCGGACGCAGACGCTCCGCTGGTGCTCGACGACCTCCCGGTGCTCGGCGCCTACCTCGACGGCGACAACAAGTCGGATCGATGGGTGACACTGCCGACAGGTGCTGCGCACATCGTCGCCATCGGCGCCACCGGTTCCGGCAAGACCCAGTCGCTGCTCCGACTCGCCGCAGCACACCTGGCACTCGGCTGGCAGGTCGTCGTCATCGACGCCAAGGAGGACCCCGACACCGCTCGAGCGTTCGCCGCCCACGCCCGCCGCACCGGCCTGCCTCGTCGGACGGTACGCACCTGGCCACAGGACGGGCCGATGGACCTCCTCCGGGGTGACGGTGCAGCGGTGCGGGACCGGCTGATGGCGACAGCTGCGTGGACCGAGCCCTACTACCGGGCCGTTGCCTCGACGCTGCTCACCCTCGTCTGCGACGACCCGGACGGTCCACCACGATCGCTCTCCGAACTCGTCGAGCGGCTCGACCCCGTCGCACTACGAACACGATGGGCGGGAACACCGAGAGGTCCGGTCGCAGCAGGCATCAAGGACCCCGACATCCAAGGCGTCAGGTTCCGGTTCTTCTCACTCGCAGCCGAGCTCGAGGTCATCGGCGCCACCAGCCCCGACGGTGACGGGTGGAGCTGGGAGGACGCCACCGCTGCGTGGGTCACGCTGCCAACCTCAACCAGGGCCAGCACCGCCGGGGCGTTCGGGCGAGCAGCTCTCGTGGACCTCATCGCCTACCTGCGGGACCTCCACCGGCGAGACGCCACACGACCGATCCTGCTCATCGTCGAGGAACTGGGCGCTGTCGTGTCCGCCGACCCCAGCACCGCTCTGCTCGTCGTCGAAGCACTCGAACGGGCCCGCAGCGCACGATGCCGCACCGTCGTGTCGGTTCAGACCATCGAAGGGCTCGGCGACACTGACGCCCGAGCCCGCATCCTGCACGGCGGCGCAGCGGTCCTCGCACACCGCATGCCCGCACCCGAACCGGTCAGCGAACTCGCCGGCACCCGCTGGGCCCTCGAGGCCAGCCTCGGTGTCGACGCCGAAGGCCGCATGCTCGATGCCGGATCCGTACGGGAGCAGCACACCTACTCGCTGCCACCCGACACGCTGCGCCGACTCCCCGTCGGCCACGCCGTCCTCGTCCACGACAGCCGGTGGACCCACGTCGCCGTCCCGATGCTCTCCACTGATCGAGCTTCTTGACGGCGACGTGGATCCACCTACCTGACAACCGGGGCTGCCCCCGGACCGTCGTGCTCCCACCACACCATCGGGGTGTGGGGACGAAGGGAGCACCCATGAACAACGACCGAGTGCAGGAGCTGCACGACCGACTCACCGAGCAGGTTGAACAGCTCGTCACCGGGGACGACTGGGCGGCCATGCTCGACGTGGCAGCCCAGTTCCACACCTACAGCGCAGGCAACGTCATGCTCATCCTCGCCCAACGCCCTCACGCCACACGAGTGGCCGGGTACCGGGCGTGGCAGGCGCTCGGCCGACAGGTCCGCAAGGGGGAACGAGGCATCCAGATCCTCGCCCCGTGCACCTACCGGCCGAAGCGCACCGAGCAGGACAACGCCGGCGAGGGCACCAACCGCAACGAACCCCGCCGCCTGCGGGGCTTCCGAGCGGCCACCGTGTTCGACCTGGAGCAGACCGACGGGGAACCGCTCCCCGAGGTCGCACCGGAGCTCCTCTCCGGTGACGCACCAACCGGTCTGTGGGATGCGGTGAGCAGTCTCATCGAGGCCGAGGGGTACACGGTCCTCCGTCTCGACTGCTCACCCGCCAACGGCGTCACAAGGTTCATCAGCCGCACCGTCACGGTCCGGCCGAACGTCGGCGCCGCCCAGGCAGCGAAAACGCTCACGCACGAACTCGCCCACATCCTCCTCGACCACGGAGCGGACAACCCCCCGCCCCGTGACCACGCCGAGGTCGAGGCCGAGTCCGTCGCCCACATCGTGTGCGCCGCAGCGGGACTGGACAGCGACAGCTACAGCTTCCCGTACGTCGCACGCTGGGCAAACGGAGACCCGGCGGTCGTCAAGGCGACCGCCGAGCGGGTCGTGAGCAAGGCCCGCCGGATCCTGGCGGGCATCACTGAGACCAGGACCGTCACCACGGCGGCCTGACACTCGCCAGCGTCGGACTCCCCATCTGGCCCAGCGAGCTCGCCCCCGACGGCCCGGTGCCTCCACCCCGGAGCACCGGGCCGCCGACCGTCCAGGGCGATGGGACGAAGCGTTGATGCGGTCTGTGTGCACCTCCGAGGATGACGATGGGTACCATCGCCTCGGAGAGGAGGGGCGTGATGAGCGGTTGGTACCAGGCGGGCGACGGCACGTGGCACCAGTCCATCCACCCGCCAGCGACCGGATGGTGGCTGGCCTCTGACGGCCGCTGGTATCCGCCCGAAGCCGCCCATGCTCCACAAGCCGGAGTCACCCCTGCGGCAGGCTCCGCTGCGAGATCTGGCGGAAGCGGCCTGCGGGTGGCCGCCCTCGTGCTGGTCGTCCTCGGCGTAGCTGGCCTCATGCTCGTCGGGACGCTGAGGTTCCTCGACAACTCGACCGCCGATGCGAAGCGACGTGGGGAACAAAATGCGAGGGGCTTCATCGACAACCTCGGCAAGTCGCCATCAACGACCACGCCGCCCTCGGCGCCCGTTGCTCCACCGGCCTCCGACCCGGCAGATCAGGCCGTCGCCGACACAGGTCTCCGGCCGGCGGTCAACCCGGAGCTGATCAACTACCTGCGCTGTGACCAGTGGCTTCCACCCGGCGTTGGCCCTGGGGCCGCTGAGCTCCCAGGCTGGTGGACCTGCGAGACCGAAGGACGTCGGGCATACGTCAAGGAGAACATCAGTCCAGCGGACGCCTACCTCGAGATCCGCCGTTCGCCGAGCTACAACAGCTTCGACGCTCTCCTGTGGCGCATCGCTCCGAGCGGTGGCGCCCTCTACCTCTCATTCTCCGACAGCATGAAGTTCAACCCGAACATCGGCGTCAACCCCGACCCGCCGTTCCTTCAGCTCGTCGACACCGACCTGTTCTGCGGCGAGTTCGCTGTCTGCGACTGACCACGGCGCTCGGGGCTGATCATCCAGCGCTGGGCGAAGCACGGAGCAGTCGCTCGGGGCGACCGCCGGTCGGTCGCTGCTCCTCGACAGCGAGGCTGTGGTCGACGAGCTCGACCACAGCGGCATCGAGTTCGGTCGCTGTCATGTGGTTCGAGAACGAGCGGTGCAGCACGGTTCGGCCGATGCCGGCTGCCCCGGCCTCCTCGAGTCGTTCCAACACTCGAGCCGCAGCAGGGGAGAGAAGCTCGGCGCCGAGCGCCCACCGCCACGTTTTGTCCACGTAGTCGACCAGAGCGGACGCTGCGTGCAGATGCTCAGCGTTGATCGACGGGGCGCCCTCGAGGACTGCGTGGAGGAGCGCCACCCGCAGGAGGTGGGCGTCACGGCGTGCGCTGACCTCCATCGTCTCTCCGACACCCGAGTAGTAGGCCCACCAGGCGTCCTGACCGGACTTCGAGAACGGGACCTCGACGGGACCGCCGGCACGGGCCAGAGTCACCCGCAGCTTCGCTACGTGCTCAGCGACCTCGGGCTGGTCAACGATCGACGCAGCGCCCGGCGGGCCGAACCAGGTCAGCCGCTGTCGGCGATGGACCGCCAGCGGGAACAGGCGGTTGGCGTACCCGTTCGATCGGTCCACCCCCCGCAGCTTCGCCCGAAGTTCCTCGGGGGTGATGTGGCCGATCAGACAGACGTGCGGGTCCTCGGCGACCATCTCGGATCCCGCCCGGCGATGAGCAACCCGCTGGCCGTCCCAGAGCGTGCGCAGCGTCGCCGAGAGGATCGAACCGTCACGGTTCCCGGCGGTCAGCACCGACGCCAGCTCGGGTTCCTCGACCAGTACCCGGCCGTCGTCACGGCCAGCGAGGTTCTCGATCAGCGCCTCGCCCGAAGCGAACCCGTGCTCGTACAGGCCGGAAGGTAGATCCCCAACCGCAGACATGATCTCTCTCGCAACACCGCCTGCGGTGCCCTTCCGCCCGTTCGACGTCGGCCCGACCAACACGACAAACAACCGGCACTCGATCCGCTGACCGGAGCACCACGACACCCAACCCCGACCCAACAGCGCCGCCGACTCGGCGAGCAAGCACCCGAGCACACCTACAGGATCAGCCTCCGTGTAGCCCGAGACGGCCAGGGACGCTTCGCCGGCAGGCCCGTAGAACACTCGGGTCGACGGCTGCGGGAAGCCCGACGGCGGCACCACCGGCGCACTCCTCCGAACGACCTCACCACTCCCCATGGCGCACGACCCCTCAACTTCGACGACCTGACGACCCGACCGTCCGCACTCCCATGCCTTCGTCAAGGAACCAGCGAGTCGACCAGTCACCGATCTCCTGCTGCCGGCACGGCCACATGAGCGTCAGGCCGCTCCCGCTACGCTCAACCGAGGGAGAGAGGGGGTGGCCAAATGGCCAGCACGAAGGTGGACGTTCCACAACCGTGGCAGTGCAGGATCTTCGACTCCTGGCGAAGCGAGATGGATGGCCTGTTCGGCACGGACCTCTCGGTGACGCCCTACTGCATGGATGACCACGACCCGTCAGTGCCTTGCGACATCGAGCGGGTCCCAGCCGAGATCCACTTCGAGGTGATCGACCTGAACACGCATTCCGAGGTGGGGAGCGTGAACATGCGATCGGAGTCAGGCAACTGGTCGTGGACGAGACTCGCTGTGCACGCCAACGCCCCGTGGAAGCTCGAGGCGCTGGCAACGATGCCGGATGCGGTCATCGCCGCAGAGCCAGAACACATCGCCGAAGTCATCAACTCGATGTGGCTCGACGCCTACCGGCAGGCCGAGGTGCACGTGATGGGCCTCTTGCACACCCCGACCTTCGGAGGGGACACCGCCGCACTCGATGCGCACATCGAGCGCACCAAGCTCGCCGCTCTTCTCTGCCAACTCGCCCCGGAGGATGCCCTGCGCCTCGCCGCCCTCCAACTCATCCGCTCAGCGCCGACCATGGATGCGCAGCAGGTTCTCGACGTTGTCACCGTTGCGATCGGGGCAGACAGGAATGAGGTGAACCTGTTGTGGGCCGACTGGGACCCCGGCTGGTGACCCACTCCGATGGTCCCCGAAGGTGGCACGATGAGGCGCAGAGGCAGAGCCAGAGGAGGGAGTTGCCGCAGATGGCTAAGCGACTTGAGCGGAGCTGCCGGGTGACAACCCGACTCGAACCAACTTGGCCGCTGATCCCTCGGCCACAGTCATCATGGAGGCCGAGATGAGCACCTCCGACCACGGCGGACTCGGAGCCGGCTCCCCCGAGCTGGTCGCAGCCTTCTGGGATGCGCTGCGCAGCTACGCCGACTCGCTCACTGCGAACTTCACGTCTCTGACCGACGCTCAGCCCGAAGACCAACTCAAGGCGCCGGTTGCTGAGCTCATCAGAGTCGCTGGCCACCTCGCTGGACAGTCCATCGTCACTCGCACGGAGACCCGTGTCGACGGTGTCGCTGGACGACCTGACCTCGGGGTCGACGCTGACGGCCTGCCCGTCGGCAACACGGAGCTCAAGGCCCCTGGCCGGGGAGCCAGGCCGGAGCGGTTCAAGGACAAGCGAAGCCGAGACCAGTTCGACAGGTTCACGAGACTCCCGAACCTCCTCTACACCGACGGAAGGGAATGGGCGCTCTACCGCAGCGGCGACCTGGTCGGCGACATCGTGAAGCTGAGCTCAGACCCGACCTCCTCTGGTCGCAGCGGTATCACGACCGATGATGCGGCGTCGCTGTTGAACCTGCTCGGCGAGTTCCTCGAGTGGGAGCCCGTCGTGCCGTCCTCGCCGAGAGCTCTCGCCGGCGTGCTCGCTCCACTCACACGCCTGCTCCGGGACGAGGTGCTCGCCGACGTCAAGAAGAAGGGGGTCATGGACACTCTCGCCAATGAGTGGCGGGCCACGCTGTTCCCCGACGCCGACGACGCCACCTTCGCTGACGGGTACGCACAGACGTTCACCTACGCCCTACTGCTCGCACGCCTCGAGGGCGCCCAGCCTCCGCTAACCGCAGAGACCGCAGCCGCCGAACTCGACTCGGACCACGCACTGCTCGCCCAGGCGCTCCGCAACCTCGGACAGCCCGGCACTCGAGAAGCCATCGGACTGCCGGTCGGCCTGCTCGAACGGGTCGTGGGGGCGGTCGATGCGACCAAGCTCAACGCTGGCGACCGGGACCCCTGGCTCTACTTCTACGAGGACTTCCTCGCCGCCTATGACCCGGTCCAGCGGAACAATCGGGGCGTCTACTACACCCCCTTCGAGGTGGTCGGCGCACAAGTACGACTCTGCCACCACGTGCTCACCGACCGCTTCGGACTCGCCGACGGGTTCGCCGACCCGAGCGTGGTGGTGCTCGACCCAGCGGTCGGGACCGGCACCTACCTGCTCCAAGTGGCCAGCCATGCGCTCGACGAAGCAGTGGAGCGGAGCGGTCCCGGGGTGAAGGGCCAGGTCGCCACCCGCTTGGTCGATAACCTCGCAGCGTTCGAGATCCTCGTCGGCCCCTACGCCGTCAGCCACCTCCGGCTCTCCCGGGCCCTCAGCGACGCTGGGGCCGAGATGCCCGACACCGGAGTCAGGGTGTACCTCACCGACACACTCGCATCCCCCACGCACGAAGGCTTCGCCGAGCAGGCGACGCTGTTCCAGGCAAGGCTTGCCGAGGAACAGGAAGCTGCGTCACGGATCAAGACGCCCGAGGCACAGGTCACGGTCGTCATCGGCAACCCTCCGTACGACCGGGACGAGAGCGAGAAGAGCAAGGGCGACCGCCGCAAGGGCGGCATGGTCCGCTACAGCGAGGACGGCACGGGCATCGGCCTCATCAAGGATTTCATCGGCCCCCTACGGGACGCTGGAGCTGGCGGCCAAGCCAGGAATCTCTACAACGACTACGTCTACTTCTGGCGGTGGGCCATCTGGAAGGCCTGCCAGCAGCACGACAACCCGTCGTGCGTATCGTTCATCACCGCATCTTCATTTCTCCGGGGCCGGGGCTTCACCGGCATGCGTGAGGTGATGCGCCGAGAGTTCGACGAACTCTGGTTCATCGACCTCGGAGGTGACGGGCGAGGCACCAGGCGGGACGAAAACACCTTCTCCAACGTGATGACGCCCGTGGTCATCACCGTTGCCGTTCGACGGCCGGGAGCGGATCCTTCGGCTCGGCGGCTGCGGCCGGCCGTGGTCAGGTACCGACGCATCGAAGGAACACGGGACGAGAAATTCGCTGTTCTGAACGCCCTTGATGAGCTTCAGGCAGGTGCCGACTGGGAGCTGGCACCAGAGGGATGGCTCGAACCGTTCGTTCCTCGAGGCTCAAAACCACTGAACGCCTGGCCCCAGATTTCCGACCTATTCCCGTGGAACGTGTCTGGGGTCAAGGCTGGGCGCACCTGGGTCGTTGACGCTGACGGCGACGTCCTGAAAAAGCGATGGCTGACCCTATTGTCAGAACAAGACCCTGCTCGCCGACAGGAGCTCTTCAAGGATTCGCCGACGGGGCGAAAGGTCGCCGCCCCCCTTCGCCCAAGCAGCATCATGCCTGGAACGTTCGCCGCATCTTCCTTAGCTTCAGCTGCGCCCTCCGGCGACGAACCCACGATCGCCCGTTTGGCATTCCGCTCCTTCGATCGAGCCAACATCATCGCCGACCCTCGGGTGATCGACCGACCGGGGCCAACGTGGTCTGTCGCCGGACAGAGGCAAGTGTTCCTCGCTTCACTGACCACGGAACCTCTCGGGCTCGGCCCTGCACTGACGGCTTCCGCAGACGTGCCCGACTTGCACTTCTTCAGAGGTCGTGGAGGGAAGGACATTGTGCCCTTGTGGCGTGACGCCGATTGCACTTCGCCAAATGTGACCGTTGGCCTGCTCGACGTGCTCTCTACAACCTACGGGACCCGAGTCACCGCCGATGACCTGGCGGCCTACGTCATGGGCCTTCTCGGGACGAGCGCCTACACCGAACGCTTCCACGACGAGCTCAGGACCTCTCCTGCACGGGTGCCGCTCACAACCTCACCGGAGGTCTTCAGCGAGGTGGTCTCGCTCGGACGGAACCTGCTCTGGTGGCAGACGTTCGGCGAGCGCTACCAGCCCGTGAGCGACAGCGGACGACAAGCACTACGACTTCCCGCTGGCACGGCCAAGAACACCGTGGCGGTGTCCGCCAGCCCGGACGCCTACCCCGAGTCGTTCAGCTACGACAGCAACACCGAGACGGTGCACGTCGGCGACGGGGCCTTCGCCCCCGTTTCACAGGCCATGTGGGACTTCGAGGTGTCCGGCCTCAAGATCCTGCACTCATGGCTCGGCTACCGGATGAAGAAGCGTGCGGGGAAGAAGTCGTCAGAGCTCGACGACATCCGGCCCGAGCGCTGGACGTTCTCCGAGGAGTTCGTGACCGTCCTGTCCATCGTCGAGCGTCTCGTCGAAGCGCAGACTGAAGCCGCCGAACTGCTCGAGCGGGTAGTCGAGGGAGAACTCCTCCTTGCGAGTGACCTCCCGACGCCGACAGACGCCGAGCGAGCAGCGCCCAAAGCCCAGTCCCAACCTGTTCCGCCGGAGGATGACGCCCATCTGCCCCTCGGGTAGGAGTTGGTTCGCAGTGGTCGAGGGTGCCCGTCGGTCGAAACCATTGCGGGACTCGAATACTGGCAATCAAGTGATTCAGACTGGGGTATTGGCCCAGAGATAGGTCACTGCGCAGCCCCTCCGACACGACTCAACTCCGAGTCCTTCAGGCCCACCTCGGAGGATGCCACGTCGAGCGGCGGCGCTCCGTGGACGATCACGGTCAAGCGGTCCGGGTCGAACTCTCCGTGGTGGGGCAGTTCGTCCAGAAGGATGCGGCGTTCCTACTCGTTGGCGTATGGGCAGAGCTTGGCGATGTTCCTTTCCTCCAGTACCTGGTCCTCCATTACCTGGAGGACGTCCTCGAATCGAACCGTCAGGTCGGTCTGGTGGGCGGCTTCCGCTGCGATCTGGTTGACCGCGCACCTGTGGATGTCGATTTCACATCTAGTCGGTCCAAGTCCCGGTCGGTATCCGAGCGCTTGGTCTCCGGAGCTCGGGCTGATTCGATACGGTCCTTGCTCATGAACCGCAAAGCAGTGTTCGTCGTGGCGCTGCTCGCCTCGTGGCTTCTCGTCCTGCTTGCTGCTTGTGGAGCGTCTGATCAAGACCAACCTGCCGCTGGCTCAGGCCCCCTGACCGTCGAGAACAACGTCGAACTGGCGGCACTCCTGGCCGGACCTTCGGTGAGCCCGGATGTTTTTGCCTTCTCGGAGAAGTACAGCGCCGAGAGGGTCGAGTTTGATGCCGTCGTGACGGACATCTACATCAACCCGCGCGAGGCCTACGGGAAATCGACGATCAACGTCATGGCGGGCAGTGCAAGCGACCCGCAGCGCACAGGCCCGGTCTTCCAGTTGAGCTGGTTCGGACAGGACAGTCCCTTGAAACAGTTCGCAGTTGGCGCAAACGTTCGAGTCAAGGCAGAGGTCGGTTCGGTTTACGGGTTCGAGCCGTATCAGTTCTATCTGGTTGAGGGCGAGGGAGCCACGGCGCTTTCACCCAGATAGCTCCCGGAGGGCTAGACAACCGCTTGAGCGCGCAGGGCTGACAACTTGCTGGGGCCGTGTTTGCTTCGTCGACCGAAGCGGTCCTTGCTGCCACCTGGAATGTGGCGTCGGGCCGGCGCTCGCCTAGACGACTGTCCGAGAGCTGGCCGACCCGAGGGAGCTCGTCAAATGGCCAGTCTCTACTCGGGGTTGTCGCAACGTGATGCTCCGACACCAACGCAGCGGTTCGCTCCGTCCCGGTGCCTGCACTCCGCTCCAGTCGTGCGGTCCGCCGTGCCCACGAGGTGCCGAGCGCCCTCGCTCCGGGGTCCCCGGGCGGTCCGGCTCCGGTCAGGACGTCCTCGGTGTTGTTCGCGCCGGTCGTGCCTGACGCTGCCTCACCGGGCGTCGTCGCAGAGCGTGCCGGCCTTGAACCGGGCGACCCAGTCGCGGGTCTGGTCGAGGTACTGGTCCGGTCCCTGGTCGAACCCCGGGTAGCGCCGTCGTGCCGTGACGTGCTCGGCGGTGGGCTCGATCTGGGTGCCCTCGTGCCACTCGTTGAACGAGGTGATGCTGATCACGTCGGGTC
>CAIYGQ010000233.1 GCA_903925745.1 uncultured Actinomycetes bacterium
CGGCGGCGACGTCCACGATGGTTCCAACGACAGGTGATGCCGCCCCAGGACCCGGCGTTGCGGCCGGCGGGGTCGTGGTGGTGACGGCGAACGTCGTCGGAACCACTGGGCTGGCCGCCGGCTCGGCCGATTCGGCGCGCTCGTCGTCGCCTCGGAGCACGATCGCTGTGACCACCCCGGCGGTCACGATCGCCACGGCCACGCAGGCCGCCACCAGGACGGGAACGAGAAGTGATC
Organism: uncultured Actinomycetes bacterium; assembly: GCA_903925745.1. Classification (GTDB taxonomy): domain Bacteria; phylum Actinomycetota; class Acidimicrobiia; order Acidimicrobiales; family Microtrichaceae; genus SXMI01. The sequence goes on from CAIYGQ010000233.1 coordinate 238, forward strand.
GGCGCACCGGACCGGGTGCGGACGAGAGCGGCTGCCCCACCGGAGGCGGAGCGGCGGACGGGGCGCCGCAGGCCGTGCAGAACGGCCCAGCAAGGACCGCATCGCACCGGGGGCAACGTTGGTTCCGTTCCGCCAGTTGCTCCGACCCGCTCGATGATTCCACCGGGCCCGTGGTCATCCGGACTCGTACGAGGTGACGTCGTTACGTGCTTCCAGCACGCCATCCCAGGGCTGCTCGTAGTTGACAGCGCCGCTCACTCCGAGGCCGTAGATGGTGACGACCCGGGTGACTCCGCCCTCGCTCGCGTACCAGGACTGCGGACCGCGGTACTCGGCGGGAATGACCACGTCGCACTCGCTCGAGCAGTCGAGGAGTGTGGCGAAGTAGTAGAAGCCGAGGTTGCCATCGGATCCGTAGAGCTGACAGATCACCACTCGTGCAGGTCCGGAGGCGCTGGTGCGCCGAGTGGTCCCCGCATCGATGGCGAACCCTCCCTCGACAGTGGGGAGATTCCTGTTCGCCCACCCGACCATGTACGGGTCGCCGCACTCGTCGGATGCCTCGAACCCGCTCCCGACGTAGACGTCTCCGCTCGAGCTGAACGAGTCGTCGTCCTGGTAGGTGTCCGATTCGGGGATGGATGGGAGCGTGACGATGACCGGAGGAAGCTGGGCCACCGTCGTCGGCGTGGTGGTCGTGGTTGTCGTCGTCGTTGTCGTGGTCGTGGTCACGGGCAGCGTCGTTGCCGCCCGCGCCGCCTCGACATCCTGATCCGAGCCACCGCCCGAGACCGTGAGCAGCACACCACCGACCACCAGCACCAACAGCAGCGCAGCACCCAACGCCCACGCCGCCACCACCGCTCCATTGGTGGACGAACGCGGCTCGAAACCAGAAGGAGCCGAACCCGGAAGTGGGCCACCCAGCGGAGCTCCCGTGGGCGGAGGGGCACCCTGCACCCCTCCCGACGGCACCACTGGAACCGCCGCCGTCACTGCCGGCTCCGTCGGAACCCCGGGCGACCCCGACGATCCACCCGCCGACGACGACACTGCGTCGACACCGGCCCCACACGCCACGCAGAACCGACCCGACACCACCGCATCACAACGACCACAACGAACCCTGGAATCACTCACCGCTCCACCCCTCTTCGCCGAGACTCTGGCCATCACCATGTTCCACTACGCGGCCGGGGATCGGCCAGTCCTCCGGACTCCGACTCATCGCTCAGCCGGAGGCGCGGAAGTAGCCCTGGACATCCATGATCAGGAAGCCCTCACCGCCGAAGTTCGAGGCGATCCAGTCGAGTGGATCGCCGCCGTTTGGCAGTTGGATCGTCCCGGTGTTGGTCACGCTCCGGCCGCCGGCGTAGTTGATGAAGGTGGACTTCGGATTGACGAAGTTCGCCGGGAAGACCCGGAGGAACCCCCGGCCGGCCGGCTGGGTCCAGGTGATCGACACCTCAACGGCGGAGGCGTCGCCCGGAACACCGCAGCCGCCGAGCGCGCCGCCCTGCGACTCGAACACCGAGAGCTCACCGCTGCCCAGACCCGGCGGCGGGATCAGCGAGTCGTCACCCGAGATCTGCACCTGGTAGGAGTCCCCATCGGCCAGTCGGTCACTGAGGGGGGTCGGCTCGAAGACGGGGTCGAAGGAGTCGTCGGCACTGGCCCAGACCCGGGCGTTCCGGGTGTCGACAACGCGGCATGGGTTGAGCGACGAGTACGAATCCCCCGAGCCCGGACCTGCGTGGTAGCCGAAGACGTCGACCACGACATCGGTGGTGCCGCCCAGGTTCCGGATGACGAGCTCGAAGGCGAAACCTGGATCGATCTGTACCGTGCCCGTGTTCGTCAGGGGCGACCCCGACGTGTAGTTCACCATCGTGCCGGAGTTGGGGTAGTTCTCAGTCGGATCGAAGGGCCACATCCGGACGAACCCGGACCCGTCGGGATCGACCGCCGTGACGGCCAGTTCCACCGATGTCGCCGCCTCGGGGATCCCGCAGGCGAAGTCGGATCCTCCTTGGTTGACCAACTCGAGCGGGGCCACCGACGGCTCTGCGATCGGATCGCGAACCCGGATGAGGAGTTCCTCATCCGGGCTGAAACGATCACCGAAGGACGGATCGGCGGTGGAACGGGTGTCCAGGATCCGGCAGGGCTCGACGGGGGTGAACGACCCCTCCTGACCTGTCACGAAGTACCCGTTCACGTCGAAGGTGAAGTGGGCCGTCGCGCCGTAGTTCTTGGCCTGCAGATCCGGCCCTCCGTCACCTGGCGTCAGGATGGGGAACGTGCCGGTGTTCGAGATGTTCCGGCCTCCTGCGTAGTTGAGAAAGGTGGCGGTCGGCTCCGGCGATCCGAAGTCCCACACTCGGAGCCAGCCGTTCCCGTCAGCGTCGATCGCTGTGGCGGTCCCCTCGACCGCAACGGCGTCGTCCGGGATGCCACATCCGTCAAGGGCGCCGCCCTGCAACCCGAGGGAGTCACCCCGGACCGAGAACGCCGGATCCTCGCCGGCGGCGATGGGCGAGCCGAACAGCGACTGCCGGGTATCGACGGCCCGACACGGGGTGATGGGGACGAAGGTTGCGTCCCCGGCGAGCGACGCCATCGGCGTCGATGACCCTTAGCCCTGCCCCTCCGCACCTGCAGTTTGTGCCCAGACGACCACCAAGAGTGAGGCCATGCTCGCAGCCACCGGGCGTCGAGCCCGCACCAACAGAGAATTTCCGCACGAACGCAGCGACATCGTCCCTCCCTTGGACCACGCTCAGTGTCGGGAGCGGGCGCAGCGAGCGCAAGCCCGAAGCGGTGCCTGGGTCCCTGAACCGACCCGCGGTACGCCCGCGTCGACGGGAATCAGCGACGAGGGCCGGACCGGTGGCGGTGCACAATCTGTCCTCGGACCACCCGAGGAGCACCATGCCCCACCCGCGTAGATTCCGATTCGCCGTCGAGCTGCACCACCCCTTCGACGGCCGCACCTGGGCCGACACGTTCCGTGAGGCCGAACAGCTCGGCTACTCCACGGTGTTCTTCCCCGACCACCTGGACGAGGGCCCCGGACCACTCGCGGCCACCGCCTGGTGCGCGGCCGTCACCACCGACGTGCACGTTGGGGTGCTGGTGCTGGACTGCGACTTCCGACATCCGGCGATCCTCGCCCGCGAGCTCGCCACCATCGACGCCGCATCCGGCGGGCGGCTCGAGGTCGGCCTGGGCGCCGGCTGGAAGACGCTCGACTACACGCGCACCGGCATCCCCATGGACCGTCCCGGGGTCCGGGTGTCACGGATGCTCGAGCACCTCCAGGTGCTGCGCGGCCTGTGGTCCGACGGCGAGTTCTCCTTCGACGGAGAGCACTACCGGATCGACGAACTGGACGGCACGCCCGCACCGCACACGCCCGGAGGGCCGCCGATCCTGGTCGGCGGTGGCGCCCCCCGACTGCTGCGGGCCGCCGGTGCGCTCGCCGACATCGTGGGCGTGAACGCCTCCATCCACTCCGGTGAGATCGACCGGGCCGCCGCCCACGACGGACTGGCCGATCGCATCGACGAGAAGGTCACCTGGGTGAGGGAGGGGGCCGGCGAGCGCTTCGCGGACCTGGAGCTGAACGCCTGGCTCGCCGCCGCCGAGATCACCGACGACCCGACGGTCCCGGCCATGTTCGCAGAGCTGTTCGGCACCGACGTCGAGTCGTTCCGCAGCTCACCCCTGGCGCTGGTGGGCAGCGAGTCCGACTGCACCGAACAGCTGCACCGACGGCGGGAGCGCTGGGGCTACTCGTACCACGTGATCCCCGGCGACCGAGCCCACGACTTCGCGCCGTTGGTCCAGAGGCTCACCGGCACCTGACGACCCAACGACGGAACTGGCACCCCCAACGGGATTCGAACCCGTGCCGCCACCTTGAGAGGGTGGTGTCCTAGGCCACTAGACGATGGGGGCCTGATGTACGCCGCACCCAACGGGCGCTGCGATCTTGTCGAGCTCGGGGGGGAGGACTCGAACCCCCAATAACTGGACCAGAACCAGTTGTGTTGCCGATTACACCACCTCCGAAAGGCGATGTCCC
>CAIYGQ010000234.1 GCA_903925745.1 uncultured Actinomycetes bacterium
CACATCCCGATCGTGTCGGAGCTGCCCCACGGCGGCTTCAAGCAGTCCGGCTACGGCAAGGACATGTCCCTGTACGCGCTCGAGCACTACACCGAGCTGAAGCATGTGATGGTGAAGATCTGATGAGCAACACGACCGACAGCAGCAAGGACACCGGCACCGACACCCGGCTCTCGGCCCGGGCCGCCGAACTGGCGGACCTGGAGACGGCCCGGCTGGTGGACCGCACCCAGGGGTCGAAGGCCTGGTACGAGCGGGCCCTGCGCACGCTGCCGCTGGGCGTCCCGTCCAGCTTCCAGGCCGGCGACCCGTACCCCATCTACATCGAGCGGGGCGAAGGGGTCGTCGTGACCGACGTCGACGGCAACGACTACCTGGACTTCCACGGTGGTTTCGGCGTCGGCATCTGCGGCCACGCCCACCCGGCGATCGTCGAGGCCGTCAGTCGGGCGGTCCGCAACGGCACCCACTTCGCGGCGCCCACTCCGGTGACCGTCGAGCTGGCCGAGGAGCTCTGCCGGCGCTTCAACCTGGACCAGGTGCGCTTCGCGAACTCCGGCACCGAGGCGACGATGGACGCGATCCGCGTGGCGCGCGCCGCGACCGGCCGCGAGCTGGTCGCGAAGATCGAGGGCTCGTACCACGGCCACCACGACACCGTCATGTTCTCGGTGCTCCCCAACTCCGACGCCGTCGGCGGACGCGAACTGCCGCCGACCACGCCCATGTCGCTCGGCATTCCCGCCAGCGTCGCCGAACACACGGTGGTCGTCCCCTTCAACGACGCCCAGGCGTTCGCCGATCTGGTCACCGAACGGGGCGAGAAGATCGCGTGCCTGATCCTGGAGCCGGTGATGATGAACGTCGGGATCATCGAACCCGACCCCGGCTACCTGCAGGCGCTGCGCGACATCTGCGATGCGAACGGCATCGTGTTGATCTTCGACGAGGTCAAGGCGGGCGCCACGGTGGCACCCGGCGGCGCCCAGGAGCGGTACGGGGTGCGACCCCACCTCGCCTGCTACGCCAAGGCGCTCTTCGGTGGGACACCCGGCGCGGCCTTCGGTGGCGAGTCCGCGGTCATGGACATCATCGCCAACGGTGCGGCCCAGATGGGTACGTTCAACGGCAACCCGATGGTCGCTGCGGCCGGGCTGGCCTGCCTGACCGAGGTGCTGGTCCCAGAGGCCTACGACCACCTGGCGACGCTCGGTGACCGCCTGGCGCAGGGGTGTCAGGACGCCATCGACGCCACCGGGATCCCGGCCCACACCGTGAGCCTGGCGGCCAAGGGCTGCGTGTCGTTCCGGCCCGAGCGGTCCCGCAACTACCGCGACTTCCTCGAGTCCAAGCCGCAGCTCTTCGGCGCCGCCTACCCGTGGGCGCTCAACCGGGGACTGTTCATGACCCCGGGTGACGAGGAGCAGTGGACGCTCTCGGTGCAGCACACCACTGCCGACGTGGACCGCTACGTCGAGGTGTTCACCGAGTTCTGCCACGCCCTGGCCCAGGACTGACCGTGTCCGGCACCCGGATGCCGGCCGAGACGGACCCGCACGAACGCACGCTCGTGGCGTGGCCGACCGAGCGACGTCGCGCGTTCTGGGAGGGCCACGTCGCCGAGGCACGCGACGCCTGGGCCGAACTGGTCCGCTCGCTCGCACCCCACGAGCCCGTCACCGTCGCCGTCGACCTGGGCGAACTCCAGGGTGCATCGGCCCGGCTCGGCTCCGAACCCAACGTGGAGCTGGTCGAGGTGGCGCTCGACGACTGCTGGATCCGGGACACGGGTCCGGTGGTCGTCTCCGGTGACGTCGGCTCGCGCCACGCCGTGCAGTTCGGCTTCAACGCCTGGGGCGGCCTGGTCGAACCGTGGGACCGCGACGCCACGCTCGCGACGCGGCTCGCCGACCACCTGGGCCTCGCCGTGTCGACCGCCCCGTTCGTGCTGGAGGGCGGTGCCGTCGCCGTCGACGGTCACGGCCTGGTCGTGACCACCGAACGCTGTCTGCTGCACTCGAACCGCGGGCTGCTGCCCGGCGGCGAGCCGCGCACGCCCGCTGCGCTGGAGGCGCTGCTCGTCGAGTGGCTCGGCGCCGAGCAGGTCGTCTGGCTCCGTGACGGACTCGCCGACGACACCGACACCGACGGCCACGTCGACAACGTGGTCGCGCTCCCCCGGCCGGGTACCGCACTGCTGCAGGGGTGCGACGACCCCGGGGATCCGGACGCCGCGACCGCCGCCGACAACCGTTCCCGGCTGGTCGCGGCCGGACTGGACGTCGTCGAGCTGCCCGTGCTGCCGCGCACCGAACGCTTCGGTCGGATCGTGGAGGTCCCCTACGCCAACCTCTACGCGGCCAACGGGGTGGTCGTCGTGCCGGTCACCGGCCACCCCGCCGACGCCGATGCGCTCGACGTGATCGCGGACTGCTACCCCGGCCGTGAGGTCCAGCCGATCGACGGTTCGACCTTCGCCTTCGGTGGTGGCGGACCGCACTGCGCCACCCAGCAGGTGCCGGCGGCGTGAGCGGCTTCGAGGTCGTCACCCGGCTCGGGCCGCTCGCCTCGCCGGCCCGGACGCGCCCGCCCGAACGCGGCACGTTCCGGGTGGGGGCGGTGCAGACCCGTTGGCACCCCGACCCGGAGGAGCACCGTTTGGTCCTGGCCGACGGCGTCGCCACGGCAGCGGATCGGGGCGCGGAGCTCGTGTGCCTGGGCGAGCTGACGCTGTCGCCCTACGTGGCGCTGCTGCCCGACGGACCGGATGCCATCGGCGTGCACCCCGAGCCGCTGGAGGACGGCCCGACGTTCGGCCTCGCCGCCGACCTGGCGGAACGGCACGGCGTCGTCGTCCACGCCTCGCTGTGGGAGGAACCCGGATTCAACACCGCCATCGCCGTCGCCCCCGACGGCGCACTGCTCGCCCGCACCCGCAAGCTGCACATCCCCGTGACCGCCGGCTACCACGAGGACCGGTACTTCACCCCGGGAGACACCGGGTACCCGGTCGTCGACGTCGGCCCGGCGCGCGTCGGGTTCCCGACCTGCTGGGACCAGTGGTTCGCCGAACCGCCCCGCATCTACTCGCTCGCCGGCGCCGACCTGCTCGTCTACCCGACCGCGATCGGCTCGGAGCCGGACCACCCCGACTTCGACACCGCTCCGCTGTGGCGCCAGGTGATCGTCGGCAACGGGATCGCGAACGGGCTGACGATGGTGGCGGTGAACCGGATCGGGACCGAGACCATGGGCGGGGTGACGGTGACGTTCTACGGATCGTCGTTCATCAGCGACTGCTACGGCCGCCTGCTGGTCGTGGCGCCACGGGAGGCCGACTGCGTGCTCGTGGCCGACGTCGACCTGGACGCCCGGCGGGACTGGCTGGAGCTGTTCCCCTTCCTGTCGACCCGACGTCCCGACACCTACGGGCCGCTGGTCGACCCACCGCCGGCCGACGGACTCAGCGGGCGTCCTGGGCCGACAGGAACCGACCGACCCACGGCAGGTACGCCGATCGGGCCGACCACAACGGGATCGGCCGGTGCGTGAGCTCGGCGCACGCCGGCGGCGGGGCCAGGTCGCACATGGCGAGCGCCACCCGGTGACCGAGCCAGGTGTTGAGCGCCACGCCGCTGCCGTTGCACCCGGTCGCGTACCAGGCGTCGTCGATGCGACCCACGTGCGGCAGCCGGTCGAGCGTCATGGCGACGTTGCCGCCCCACGCGTAGCGGACTCCCACGCCGGCGAGCTGCGGATGGAACGCCACCATCGAGTCGTAGAGGAAGTCGCGGGCATCGGTCACGTCCGAGGGGTCCATGTTCCGACGACCACCGAAGACCATGCGGCCGTCGGGGCTGAGCCGCCAGTAGGCCAGGAAGTTGCGGGTGTCGAACACCATCCGGCCCGTCGGCAGGACCGAGCGCGCCAGGTCGGGATCCAGGACGTCGGTGGCGATCACGTAGGAGCCGACCGGCAGCACCCGGCGCTCCAGACGGGGCACCGCCGCATCGACCGCCGCGTTGGTGGCGAGCAGGACCTGCCCGGCCCGGACGGACCCGCGTGTCGTGAGCACCTCGTGGACCCCACCGCCCGCGCCACCGGTCCGCCGGAGCGAGCGCAGGGCGGTCCGGTCGTGGACGAGCGCACCCGAGCCGAGCGCGCGTTCGGCCAGTCCGGAGTGGAGTGCCGCCGGCTGGACCGCCCCGGTCCGTTCCACCACTGCGCCGGCGACGAAGGCATCGCTGCCGATCTCGGTGTGGAGCTCGTTGCGGCCGACGAAGCGGGCCGTCTCGCCGATGGAGGTCAACTCGTCGACGAGCGCCTGCAGGTGCGGAACGCTCCGTGGCGAGTGGGCCAACTGCAGCATGCCGGGGACCGACCACGAGCACTCGACGCCGCCACGACCGTCCGAGCCACCTGCGATGGCGTCGAGGAGTTCGAAGGCCTGGACCACCTCGTCGTACATGCGGCGGCCGACTGGCCCGTAGCGACGCTCGAGCGTGACGGGCCCGGACTTCAACTCGGGGATGACCATGCCGCCGTTCCGGCTGGACGCCCCCCAGCCGAGCGGCTCGCGTTCGACCACCAGCACCGACCGGCCGGTCCGGGCGAGCGTGTCGGCCGCCGAGAGTCCGCACAGTCCTCCGCCCACCACGACGGCGTCGACCTCGGCGGGCAACGGGCCGTCGGTCGTCGGCGGCGGCGTCACCTGCGCCTGCCACAGGCACCGCTCCTCGTAGTCGTCGCTCAGCACGGCGGGCACCACCGGAACCTACCGGCCGGACCCGGCGCCCGCCCCCGGGCGGTGGGCAGCGTGCGAGACTGCGCCGCGTCAGAGCCGACCCTCACCAGCCCGACCCGGAGGCACCGTGACCCGCACCGCTGAACTGCTGATCGACGGAGCCTGGACACCGAGCGCCGACGGTCGAACCGTCCCGCTGCACAGCCCCGTCACGGGCGAGCACCTCGCCGACGTCGCCATGGCCACCGTCGACGACGTCGACGCCGCCGTGACCACCGCCGCCGGCGCCGGTGCCGACCTGATGGAGGCGATGCCGCCGTTCGAGCGGGCCGGTCTGTTGCGGCGGGTCGCCGACCTGCTGGACGAGCGAGCCGGGGACCTGGCCGACACACTCACACTGGAGCAGGGCAAGCCCCGCCACACCGAGGCCGCCGACGAGGTGGCCGAGTCCGCCGAGATCTTCCGGTGGGCCGCCGAGGAGGTGGTACGACTCGAGACCCCGAGCCTGCCCGGTGCGGACCCGAACAAGCTGGTGCTCACCCACCGCCGACCCAACGGCGTCTACGCACTCGTGACACCGTGGAACTTCCCCATGAACATCCCCGCCGAACTGCTGGCCCCGGCACTCGGCGGCGGGAACTCCTTCGTGTTCAAGCCCTCTGAGTTCACCCCGCTCACCGCCGCCGGACTGGTGCAGGCGGTCCTGGACGCCGGGTTCCCGACCGAGGCCGTCCACCTGGTCCACGGCGACGCCGCGATCGGACAGGCGCTCGTCTCGCACCGCCGTGTGGACGCCGTCGCGTTCGTCGGTTCGGCCGCCACGGCGGACGCCGTGGTGCGGGCAGCCGGCCTGAAACGCACCCTGATCGAGGCGTCGGGCAACGGGCCGCAGATCGTCTGCGACGACGCCGACCTGGACGCCGCGGCAGCGGCCGCGGTCTACGGGGCCAGTTTCGCCGGAGGACAGTGCTGCGTGGCCACCGAGCGACTGCTCGTCCAGGAGTCGGTGCACGACCAGGTGCTCGAGCGGATCCTGCACCACGCCGAGCGGGCGACGCTCGGTGACCCCCGGCAGGAGGGCACGGTCGTCGGACCACTCAACAACCGGGTGGTCGCCGACAAGGTCGACGAGCACCTGGCGGATGCTCGCGCCAAGGGGGCCTCGGTGCTGTGCGGTGGCGAACGTGCCCTCGGGTTCCCCACCGACCTCTACTGGCCGCTCACCGTGATCGACGGCGTGACCACCGACATGTTGGTGTTCACCGACGAGACGTTCGGGCCGGTGCTGCCCATCACGACCTTCACCGACGACGACGAGGCGGTCGAGCTCGCCAACGACTCGAACCTGGGGCTGCAGGCCGCGGTGTTCACCTCATCGCTGCGGCGTGCCTTCGACTACGTCCGGAGGATCCGAGCCGGGAGCATCGTCGTCAACGACTCGACGGACTTCTGGGAGCCGCATCCGCCCTTCGGCGGCGCCTCCCGCACCGACAGCGGTTGGGGTCGCATCGGTGGCAAGTACACGCTGCTCGACATGACCGACCTGCGGACCGCAGTGATCGACATCCAGGCGACCCGGGACTGAACCGGGCCACCCGACGAAGGGACACACCGTGAGCGACACCATCGACCACTGGCTGGACGGGAAGGCGTGGTCGGGCGCCGGCGAACGACGCAGCCCGGTCTTCGACCCGTCGACCGGCGAGACCACCGCCCGGGTCCGACTGGCGGACGCGTCCGACGTCGACGCCGCCGTCGAGTCGTCGCGTGCCGCCTTCGACCAGTGGCGGGCGTCGTCGCTGTCGAAGCGCACGTCGGTGCTCTTCGAACTCCGACGCATCCTGTCGGAGCGCCGCGACGAGCTGGCCCGGATCATCTCCTCCCAGCACGGCAAGGTGCTCTCGGACGCCGCCGGAGAGGTGCAGCGGGGGCTGGAGGTCGTCGAGTTCGCCTGCGGGATCCCCCAGCTGCTCAAGGGCGGCTACACCGAGCAGGCCTCGACCGAGGTCGACGTCTACTCGATCCGCCAGCCGGTCGGGGTGACGGCGGGCATCACCCCGTTCAACTTCCCGGCGATGGTGCCCCTCTGGATGTGCCCGGTGGCGATCGCGTGCGGGAACTCGTTCATCCTCAAGCCCTCAGAACGCGACCCCGGCGCCTCGCTCGTCCTGGCCCGGGCGTGGGCCGACGCCGGGTTGCCCGACGGCGTGTTCAACGTCCTCCACGGTGACGCCGAGGCGGTCAACGGACTGCTCACCCACCCGGACGTCGACGCGGTCAGCTTCGTGGGCTCGACGCCCATCGCCCGGCACGTCTACGAGACCGGCACGGCCGCCGGCAAGCGCGTCCAGGCGCTCGGCGGTGCGAAGAACCACATGATCGTGCTGCCCGACGCGGACCTGGAGGCCGCGGCCGACGCCGCCGTCAGCGCCGGCTACGGGTCCGCCGGCGAGCGTTGCATGGCGATCTCGGTCGTCGTGGCGGTCGACCCGATCGGCGACGACCTGGTCGAGGCGATCGCGGAACGCACCCGAGCGGTGCGGGTGGGCCCCGGCGACGACCCCGACTCCGAGATGGGTCCGGTGGTCACCGCGGTGCACCGGGACCGGGTACGCGGCTACGTGGACGCCGGCGAGGCCGACGGCGCCCGCGTGGTGGTCGACGGCCGGGACCTCCGGGTGGACGGACGCCCAGACGGCTTCTGGATCGGGCCGACGCTCCTCGACGACGTGCGCGTGGAGCAGTCCGTCTACACCGACGAGATCTTCGGTCCGGTGCTGAGCGTGGTGCGTGTGCCGTCCTACGAGGACGCCGTCGCCCTGGTGCGGGACAACGCCTACGGCAACGGGGTGGCGATCTTCACCCGTGATGGCGGTGCCGCCCGGCGGTTCACCTTCGAGGTCGAGGCCGGGATGGTCGGCATCAACGTGCCGATCCCCGTGCCGATGGCGTACTACTCGTTCGGCGGCTGGGGCGACTCGCTCTTCGGCGACACCCACGTCCACGGACCCGAGGGCGTCCACTTCTACACCCGTGGCAAGGTCGTCACCGAGCGGTGGGCCGACCCGTCCACCCGCGGTCCCGACCTCGGGTTCCCGACCCACACCTGAGCGAGTTGGACCCGACCGGGTCCCGGAACGACTGGAGCACACGTGAGCACCGAGCTGACCCCCATGCGCATCGACGGACAGGCGGTGACCGCCGACGAGGAGACCGTCGTCCGATCGCCCTACGACGGCCACGAGGTGGGTCGCGTCCCGACCGGTACCGCCGCCAACATCGACCGGGCGGTGTCCGTGGCCCTCGACAGGCACCGGGGTGGGGCGCTGCCGGCCCACCAGCGGGCCGAGATCCTGGACCGGGCGGTGGTCGCCCTGGCCGCCCACCAGGAGGAGCTGGCACAGTCGATCAGCGCGGAGGCGGCGAAGCCGATCTCGACGGCGAGGATCGAGGCGGCCCGGTCGCTCGACACGTTCCGCTTCGCGGCGGTCGCCGCCCGGACCCTGACCGGCGAGATGCTCCCCATGGAGGCGTCGGGTCCGGGGACCGGCAAGCTCGGCTTCACGCTGAGGGTGCCGGTCGGTGTGCTGGCGGCGATCAGCCCGTTCAACTTCCCGCTCAACCTGGTGGCCCACAAGGTCGCCCCGGCCATCGCCGCGGGCTGCCCGACGGTGCTGAAGCCGGCCTCGACGACCCCGCTGACCGCGCTCCTGCTGGCCCGGCTGCTGGAGGACGAGGCGGGCCTGCCACCCGGCTGGCTCAACGTGGTCACGGTGCCGGGCCGCGTCGCCGACCATCTGGTCACCCACCCCGACGTCGCAGCGATCAGCTTCACCGGCTCGCCCGAGGTCGGCTGGAGCATCCGGGCCAAGGCGCCCCGGATCCGGGTCGGCCTGGAGTTGGGGAACAACGCGCCGGTGATCGTGCACCGCGATGCCGACCTGGACCGGGCCGTGGCCAAGATCACCGTCGGCGGGTACTCGTACTCCGGTCAGACCTGCATCGCCGTGCAGCGCGTCTACGTCCACGACGACGTCGCCGATGAGTTCCTGGAGCGCTTCACCGCGTCGGTCGGCGCGCTCGTCACCGGCGACCCGGCCGATCCCCACACGAACGTGAGCGCCCTCATCTCCACCTCCGAGACCGACCGGGTGGCCGAGTGCGTCGACGCCGCCACGGCCGCGGGCGCGACCGCCGTCGTGGGCGGCGACCGGGCCGAGCACGGCGTGTAGCGACCGACCGTCCTGGACGGGGTCGACGACGACATGGCGGTGTGCCGTACCGAGGTGTTCGGGCCGGTGGTCGGTGTCCAGCGCTACTCCGACGTCGGAGCGGCGTTCGCGTCCGCCAACGACTCCCGCTACGGGCTGCAGGCCGGGATCTTCACTGCGGACCTGGCGCTCGGACTCGAGGCGGCGCACCGGCTCCACTACGGCGGGGTGTGCGTCAACGAGGTGCCCACCTTCCGGGCCGACCAGATGCCCTACGGGGGGATCAAGGACTCTGGGAACACCAAGGAGGGTCCGGCCTGGGCGGTGCGGGAGATGACCGAGGAGCGGATGGTCGTCATCCAGCGCTGAGGTCGGCAGCGAGGTGGGATGAGTGGAGCAGATCCACCCCTCGCCACGATCGCGATCGTCACCGACTCGGCGGTACGGGACAGCCTGGGATACCTCGACGTTGGGCGCAGCACGTCGTCCCACGGTCGTCGCATGGCTCGGGAACTCACTCAGCGGGAGCTCCGGAACGAGAGCGGCGACATCATGCGTCGGCTCGACGAGGGAGAGAGCTTCGTGGTGACCCGCAACGGCGTGCCGGTCGCGGAGCTGACCCCTCTGCGGCGCCGTCGCTTCGTCGCCGCAGAGGCTGCGATGGAGATGTTCCGCACTGCGCCGACCGTGGACCACGACCGTTTCCGAGCGGATCTCGATCGGGTTGCCGTCCAGGACCCCGAGCCGCGTGGCTGAGTCCGAACGCCCGCCGCAGGGGTTGCTCGACACGTCGGTCGTGATCGAACTTGAACGGCTCGACCCTTCGAAGCTGCCGATCGAGGTCGCAGTGAGCGCTCTCACGATGGCGGAGCTCGCTGCGGGGCCCCATGCGGCCAGCGACGCCGATGAGCGGGGGCGTCGACAGGACCGGCTGCAGCGAGCCGAGGCCGCATTCGACCCGCTCCCGTTCGACGGCGAGGCTGCCCGCGCC
>CAIYGQ010000235.1 GCA_903925745.1 uncultured Actinomycetes bacterium
AACGGCATCGTGAACGTCTCCGCCAAGGACCGGGCGACCGGCAAGGAGCAGTCGATCACCATCACGGGTCAGTCCTCGTTGTCGAAGGACCAGATCGACCAGATGGTGCGCGACGCCGAGTCGCACGCCGAGGAGGACCGCCGGCGCCGCGAGGAGGCCGACGTCCGCAACCGGGCGGACAGCCTCGTCTACCAGGTCGAGAAGCAGCTGACGGACCTGGGTGACAAGGTGTCCGCCGACCAGCGGGCGCAGGTCGAGTCGGCGCTCGAGGAGCTCCGCTCCGCCCTCGGTGGCTCCGACACCGAACGGATCAGTGCTGCGACCGACGCGGCCATGGCGGCGAGCCAGCAGCTGTCCCAGGTCGCCTACGAGCAGGCCTCCGCCTCGGCCGACACCGGCTCCGACGGGGGTGCCGGCTCGACGTCCAACGACGACGAGGTCGTGGACGCCGAGATCGTCGACGACGAGCAGGCCGATCGATGACCGGGTCGTCGGACGGGACCACGTCGTTCGGCGGTCGATCGGGCCCGCCGCCCGAGGGTGGGGACGATCGGGAGCCGTTCGACCTGGACACCGGTGAGGACATCGACATCGAGGCCGAGGCCCGGCGCATCGTCGCCGACCTGGATGCGGCGTCGCGCGGCATCGCGGACCTGGACCAGAGTGCCGAGGACGCCGTGGCCGAGGCCGTCGAGATCGCCCAGAAGGTCGAGGCCGAGCGCGACGAACTCCGGGACCTGCTCCAGCGCGTCCAGGCGGAGTTCGCCAACTACAAGCGTCGGGTCGACACCCAGCGTGAGGAACAGCGTGCGACCGCAGCGGCCGACCTGGTTCGTGAGCTCCTGCCGGTGCTCGACGCGGGTGAGGCGGCGATCGCCCAGGGCCTGGAGGAGGTCGAGCCGCTGCACTCCCAGCTGCTCGGCACCCTCGAGAAGCTCGGGCTCGTCCGGGTCGCCGAGGCCGACGTGCCCTTCGACCCGAACGTGCACGAGGCCGTGATGCACGCCGAGGGAGAGGGCGACGGCGAGCCGGCCGTCGGACAGGTCCTGCGGTCCGGGTACCTGTGGAACGCGAAGGTGCTCCGCCCGGCGATGGTGCAGGTGGTGGGCTGAGCCGTGGACGCACCACCACGCGAGTGGTTCGAGTCGGACTACTACCGGGTCCTCGGTGTGTCCGAGTCGGCGTCGCAGACGGAGATCACCAAGGCCTACCGGGCGCTCGCCCGGGAGCTGCACCCCGACGCCAACCCCGGTGACACCGCCGCCGAGGACCGGTTCAAGGAGGTGTCGTCGGCCTACGAGGTGGTCGGTGACCCCGACAAGCGCGCCCGCTACGACGAGGTCCGCAAGTTGGGACCCATGGCCGGGGCGTTCGGCGGCGGCGCCGGGCCCGGCGGGTTCGGGCCCGGCGGGGTCAGCTTCGACGTCGGTGACCTGTCGGACCTGTTCGGTGGCCTGTTCAGCCGCGGACGTTCCGGTGGTCCGTCCCGCAGCTCGACCGGCCCACGCCGTGGCACCGACATCGAGGCCGACCTGACGATGCCCTTCGAGGACTCCGCCCGGGGTGCCACGACGACCGTCAACGTCACCTCCGAGGTGCGCTGCCCCGACTGCTTCGGCAGCGGCGCGGCCGTCGGAACCGCCCCCCGCGTGTGCGCTGACTGCGGCGGCACCGGCGCGGTCCAGGACAACCAGGGGCCGTTCTCGTTCAGCCGGCCCTGCACCTCCTGTGGCGGCCGGGGCCGGGTGATCGACGAGCCGTGCGGGACGTGCGGCGGCGTCGGTGCCGTCCGGCGCCCACGCCAGGTGAAGGTCCGGATCCCCCAGGGTGTGCGCGACGGCCAGCGCATCCGCGTGAAGGGCCGCGGTGGTGCAGGCGCCAATGGCGGCCCGGACGGCGACCTGTACGTCCGGGTCCACGTCACGCCCCACCCGACCTTCGGTCGGGACGGGGACAACCTGACCGTGACCGTCCCGGTCAGCTTCGCCCAGGCGGCCCTGGGGGCCGAGGTGGCCGTCCCGACCCTGGAGGGCGGGACCGTCACCATCAGGATCCCGGCCGGGACGCAGAACGGACGTCGTTTCCGAGTGCGCGGCCGCGGCCTGAGCACGTCGAAGGCGACCGGCGACCTGATGGTCACCGTCGAGGTGGCGGTGCCCACCGAGTTGACCGACGAGGAGCGGGCGGCCATCGAGGCGCTCGCCGCCGCCGGCCGACCCGCCGCTGCGTCTGCGGCCGGCTCCGGGGGTGACGCCGCCGGCGAGGTGGTGGACGGTGCCTGAGTACGAGCAGGCCGTCTACGTCATCTCGGTGGCCGCCGAGCTGGCGGGAGTGCACCCCCAGACGCTGCGCATCTACGAGCGCAAGGGTCTGGTCGCGCCGGGTCGGACCCAGGGCGGGAGTCGGCGCTACAGCCAGGCCGACATCGACCTGCTCCAGCGGATCCAGGAGTTGACCAACGAGGGCCTCAGCCTGACCGGCGTGAAGCGGGTGCTCGAGCTGGAGGCCGAGGTCCGTCGTCTTCGGGACGAGGTCGCCCAGCTCCACCGGCAGTACCGCCGTGACCTGGTGCCGGTGCAGCCCCGCCCCCGGCCGGGCCGTCGGACCTGAGCGTCCCCTCCGGAACTTGAGTGTCTCACCAACAAGTTATCTGATGATCGGATAGACTACCGCCATGCCCCTCGACCCGAACACCTGGACCCACAAGACCAGCGAGGCCGTCGGCGTCGCCCAGCAGGACGCCCGCCGCCGGAACAACCCCGAGGTCACGCCCGACCACCTGCTCGCCGCCCTGTTGCGACAGGAGGATGGTGTCGTCCTGCCGGTGGTCCGCAAGCTCGGACTGACCCCGCTGAACCTCCGCGACGCAGCCGACGCCGCCGTCGAGGCCCTGCCCTCGTCCTACGGCTCCGAGACCCGGGCCGGACGGGCCTTCGTCGCCGTGCTCGACGACGCGGATGCCGCCCGCCAGGAACTCGGCGACGACTACATCTCGACCGAGCACCTCCTGTTGGCGCTGGTGGGCGGTGACTCCACCCGCCCCCTCGGGGAGCGCCGGTTCGACGGCCTGACCCGGGAGCAGGTGCTCGCCGCGCTCGCCGAGGTGCGCGGCACCCAGCGCGTCACGTCGCAGAACCCGGAGGACACCTTCCAGGCGCTCGAGCAGTACGGACGCGACCGGACCGAGGACGCACGCAGCGGACGGCTCGACCCGGTGATCGGCCGGGACGAGGAGATCCGGCGGGTCGTGCAGGTGCTCTCCCGGCGGACCAAGAACAACCCGGTGCTGATCGGGGAACCGGGCGTCGGCAAGACCGCGGTCGTCGAGGGGTTGGCCCAGCGGATCGTCGAGGGTGACGTGCCGGACTCGCTCCGCAACAAGCGGCTCATCGCGCTCGACCTGGGTTCGATGGTCG
>CAIYGQ010000236.1 GCA_903925745.1 uncultured Actinomycetes bacterium
CGGCGGCACCACCGGCATGCCCAAGGGTGTGATGTGGCGCCACGAGGACTTCTTCAAGGCGACCGTCGGCCCGATGCTCACCGTCCTGGCCGACCCGATCGAGCGGGCCGAAGAGGTCGCGGAGCGGGCCCCGACGAACACTCCGATGATCGGCTTCCCGCTCGCCCCGCTGATGCACGGGGCCGCCCAGTGGTCATCGATCCAGGGTGCACTGGGCGGCAACGTGATGGTCCTCAGCGCCGCCCGGCGCATGGACCCCGTCGAGGTGTGGGGGATCGTCGCGAGCGAGGGCGCGCAGGTGCTCAACCTGGTCGGCGACGCCCAGGCCCGCCCCCTGGCCGATGCGCTGGAGCACCTGGTCGGGGAGGTGGACCTGTCGTCGATGTTCCTGATCAGCTCCGGCGGCGCGATCCTCTCGCCGGCGGTGAAGGCGAAGTACGCCGAGCTGCTCCCCAACGTGATCCTGCTCGACGCGCTCGGCGCGTCGGAGACGGGCTTCCAGGGATCGAACGCCGGCAGTGACGCCCAGGGCCGACCGCAGTTCCTGTTCGGTGACCACACCATCGTGATCGACGACGACGGCAACCCGACCACCCCGGGCGACGGGGTGATCGGCCGCCTGGCCCGCCGCGGCCACATCCCACTCGGCTACTACAAGGACGAGGTCAAGACCGAGGAGACCTTCCCGACGATCAACGGCCAACGCTGGGTGATCCCCGGCGACATGGCGATCACCGAGGAGGACGGCAGGATCACGCTGCTCGGTCGTGGTTCGGTGAGCATCAACTCCGGCGGCGAGAAGATCTTCCCCGAGGAGGTCGAGCTCGTCATCAAGGGTCACCCCGAGATCTTCGACGCCGTGGTCGTCGGCGTGCCCGACGAACGCTGGGGTGAGCGGGTCACCGCCGTCGTCGTCGTCCGGGGCGAGGTGCAGCCGAGCGTGGAGGACCTCCACGACTTCGCCGCCGAGCTGATCGCCTCGTACAAGCTGCCGAAGGCGCTGGTGTTCGTCGACGAGATGGTCCGGTCACCGTCGGGCAAGGCCGACTACCGCTGGGCCAAGGCGCAGGCGGTGTCGGCCGAGGGTTGATCGAACCGGGTCGGCCCCGTGCGGGCCGGTCCGATCCTGGTCGGACCGCTCAGCGTTGGAGCTCGGCCAGCAACCCTGCGAAGTTCACCGACCCCCAACCAGTGGCGGCGTCGAAGCCCGGCCCCGCCGTGCAGCAGCCGACGCCGTACAGGTCGTTGTTGCCGACGGTGACGTCCATCAGCACCTGCGGAGCCGCCGGGGACGCGGCGATTCGGTAGATCGCCGGGTTCAGCAGGCCGACCCTGGTCGGTACGGGATCGTCGGGGTCCAGGCCGTCCATGACCTCGGAGATCGCCCCGGCCAGACCGGGGGCCGTGGCCGAGGTCCCACCGACCACCTCCAGCGTGCACCGGCCCGTGTCCTCGCAGACCGGGATGGGGCCGAACGTCGCCGGCGCGGCCACGAACGCCAGGTCGGGCACCACCCGGCCGCCCGGCTGGTCGAGGTTCCGCTGGTACGGCGGCCGGTCGAAGCGGCTCGCGGTCGAACCGCCGCCGGCGTTCTGCGTGACCGGACTCGTGTTCCAGACCTGCTGGTCGACGATCCTCCCGTCGCGACGGGTCGGCTGCGTTCCCCCGACCGCCGTGATGAACGGCGACGACGCGGGGTACTGGCTCGCCTCGGTGGTGTCGGAGGGTGCGCAGGCCGACGAGCCCGTGTCCCCCGCCGCGGCGACCACGGTGACGCCGGCGGCCGCGGCGCTGGCCAGGAGCCACTCGCCCAGCTCGAGGGCCTCGTCGCGGGCGGAGCGTTCGCACACGCCGATGCTGGTGGAGATGACACCGGGCCCGTCGGGTCCCAGCGCGTCGCCGACGGCGGCAGCCAGTGGGAACACCAGCGACGACCGGGGGTTGAACTGGTAGGTGACGATCGACTCCAGGTTCGGCGCCACCAGACTCGCGGCGATGATGTCGAGCGTGGACTCCTGGGCCGTCGGGCCGAACGCCGCCGGGTCCGACGCGTCGACCGTGACCGTCCGCACCGGAGCCGTGCGGGTCTCGTAGCAGCGGTCGAACACCTCGAGCGCCCGCGCTGAGAACTGGTCGGTCTGGAGCAGGCCCAGCACGACGCCCTCGCCGCCCCGACCGGCCGCGATCACCGGGTCGAGCCCGTAGTAGTCGGCGATCTGGGCGGTGATCCCCGGTGCGGGCGGGCAGTCGAGCTCGTTCGCGCCGGAGACGGCCCCCGGGGTCGTCGGTCGATCCGGGTGCAGGAG
>CAIYGQ010000237.1 GCA_903925745.1 uncultured Actinomycetes bacterium
GGGCCTGGACCCCGACCTGGTGGACGAGGCGCTCGACGATCCGACGACCACCGACGAGGTCCGCGCCGAGCACGACCGGCTGGTGTCGCTCGGCGGATTCGGGGTGCCCACGCTGGTGTTCCCCTCCGGACATGCGTGGTTCGGTCCCGTCGTCGTGCCGGCCCCGACCGGCGACGACGCGGTCGCCCTGTGGGACCTGGTCGCGGCGACCGAGCGCTTCCCCCCACCTCTACGAGCTCAAGCGGGTGAAGTCGCCCCTCGACATGGCCCACATCGCCGAGTCGTTCCGGCCGTACCTGGAGGGCCGGGACTGGATCTCGATCGAACGGCCCTCCCCCTGACGGACGCGGCGGCCCGTGGCGCGCCGCCGCTCAGGGGGCCGTGGCCAGGTCTGCGTCGTCGACGAGCCCGGCACCGAGGGCGTGGGCGACCAGACGCTCGCGGCGCAGGTCGGCCGAGGCCCCGACGTCACCCTTCAGGCCCCGGACGCCCGCCCGGCTCAACTTGTCGCAGACCAGGTCGAGCTTCCGGTGGAACTTCTTCGTGGTCCACCCCAGGCGACGGGCGATCACCGGGGTGGGCTCCAGTCGTCCGGCGTGCCGGCGGCTCGAGTCGACCAGCGCGACCAGCAGCTCCCGTTGTTCGACCGAGAACGGCACCGAGCCGAACGCGACCGTCGCGGTGCCCGGAGCCGGATCCGGCGCCGCGGGGGCCGGTGGCGCCGACATGCGGCCATCGAGTTCGTAGGTGGTCGGCCCCGCCACGAAGCGGACACTGAACTCGCGCTGTGTGAGCGAGACCTGCGCCCCCGGGGGAACCCGGTGGACGATCCCGTGCATGCGGTCGCACAACTCGAGTCCGACGGATCGCCCCAGGTGCTCGAGCCACCAGACGCCCTGTCGGCACGAGAAGCGTCCGACCACCCGGTGCATGAACGGATTGGCGTCCAGCACCAGGTCCGCTGATCGACCGAAGGTGAGCGATTCGCCCGGCTCCAGTCGGTGCACCTCGCCGACGAAGTCGACCTCGAGCACGTTGACGCCCTCGGGCCGAGCCGCGGACACACCCAGCGCATCCGGCTCATCCGCCACTCCCGTCTGGTCGGCCACGCCGACCACCCCCTTCCCTGCTGTCCCGCTCTCGCGCTCTCCCGCACCCCGCCGGCGCGGTCCCGGACGCTAGCGACCGGTCGGCCGACGGAGGCATCGCCCCGGTTCCGTCCCTCGACCACCGACCCGAGGGCGCCCGGGCGGCGGAGGCCCACCGCCGGAGGGCGGTGGCCGGGGCAGTGTGCGACCCGGTGCGGCCGGAGTCCACGGGGAGCCGTCCCCGGCCTCCCCCTCGCGACGGGGGCCCGTCAGCCGGAACGGTGCCGGGTGCGCAGGCGGATCGCCGACCACCACCCGCCGGTGGCGGCCGGCACGGCGAGCGAGAGCGTCGCCGCGACACCCGCGGCACCCAGCTCCTCGCGCCAGACGACCGCCGCCACGGCGTCGCAGGTGTCCGCGGCCGCACCGAGCGCGACCCACTGCCCGGTCGGCTCCTCCTCGGTCAGCTCGAGCACCGCGCCGACGCCGAGGACCACGTCGCGGATGCCGAAGGCCCGCGCCATCCAGACCAGCGGCCCGGGCCGGACCTCGCTCGTGCGGGCGAGCACCGTGTGGGGGATGAACAACATGACGGCCCCGAACAGGATCCGGCCGAGGGCGATCGAGCGTGCGACGGTGCGTTCGTCCATGCTGTCCATCCTGCCCGACCGGGACCGTCGACGCAGGTCCCGGCTCAGCCGTGCTCGACGGCCAGGACGTGGGCGATCCGCTCGGACGGGTCGAAGCGCACGTAGTTGGGGCCCGGTCGCCAGGTCCAGCGCTCACCGGTCAGCTCGTCCCGGACCCCGAAGCTGGTGCGGCCGCCGACCCCCAGCGCTTCGGCGTCGACGTGGACCAGCGTCTCGACCGTCTCGTCGCAGTGCAGGTTGGCCACGACCAGCACCGAGTCGGCTCCGAGCACCGGGTCGACCCGGTGGTGTGAGTACGCGAGCACCGACCCGCTGTCGGTCGCGTGCGAACGGAACGACCGCATCCGCCGCAGGCTGTGGTGGGCGCGTCGGATGCGGTTGAGTCCGGCCAGGAAGTCGGCGATCGAGTCCGGGTCGTCCCAGTCCCGCACCACGAGCTGGTACTTCTCGGAGTCGAGGAACTCCTCGTTGTCCTCGGACGCCGGCGTGTGTTCACACAGCTCGTAGCCGGAGTAGATCCCCCACGAGGGCGCCATGGTCGCGGCCAGCAGCGCCCGGAGCTGGAAGGTGCGACGCGATCCGCGACGGAGCGGCCCCGAGAGGATGTCGGGCGTGGTCGGCCACAGGTTGGGGCGGAAGTACGACGCCGCGGGCCCACGGGCCAGTTCCTCGCCGTAGGCCGCGAGCTCGTCGCGGCCCGTGCGCCACGTGAAGTACGTGTACGACTGGGAGAAGCCGACCTCCGCGAGCGCGTGCATCCGGGCGGGGTCCGTGAACGCCTCGGCGAGCAGCACCGCGTCGGGCCACTCGAGTTGCACCGACGGGATCAGCCACGCCCAGAACGCGAGGGGCTTCGTGTGGGGGTTGTCGACCCGGAAGATCCGCACACCGCGACGGGCCCAGGTCGCGAACACCTCCCGGCACGCGTCCCACAGCGCGAGCCGGTCCTCCTCCCGTTCCGGCCAGAAGTGGATCGGGTAGATGTCCTCGTAACGCTTCGGCGGGTTCTCCGCGGTCCGGATCGAGCCGTCCGGGAGCCGGTCGAACCACTCGGGGTGCTCCCGGACCCAGGGGTGGTCGGGACTGCACTGGAACGCCACGTCGAGCGCCACCTCGACGCCGAGCTCGGCGGCCCGGGCGATGAACCGTTCGATGTCGGCGACCGTGCCGAGGTCCGGGTGCACGGCATCGAAGCCGCCGTGTTCGGACCCGACGGCCCAGGGGCTGCCGACGTCGTCGGGCCCGGCCACCAGCGTGTTGTTCGGGCCCTTGCGGTTGGTGTGTCCGATCGGGTGGACCGGCGGCAGGTAGACGACGTC
Source organism: uncultured Actinomycetes bacterium (assembly GCA_903925745.1). GTDB lineage: Bacteria > Actinomycetota > Acidimicrobiia > Acidimicrobiales > Microtrichaceae > SXMI01. The sequence continues at coordinate 3,058 of CAIYGQ010000237.1, forward strand.
GAAGCCGTCGGCGGCGATCCGTTCGAGGCGGTCCCAGGTCCGGGCACCGGGGTGGAACCCTCCCTCGGACCGCGGGAAGAACTCGTACCAGGCTCCCTCCACCGCCCGCTCACGGTCGACGCGCAGCAGGTGGCGGTCCGAGGTCGTGAGCTCCTCGACGTCCGGACGGGCCAGCAGGATCCCGGCGAGCGCGTCGTCGGTGCCGGCGGCGATCCGGACGGCGTCGGTGCACTCCACGGAGCGGAGGGTCGAGGCGGCGTCCCCCGCTCGTCGGGCGTCGGCGCCGCGGAGGCCGACCGAGCGATGTTCGACCAGGTCGGCACCGACCAGGAACTCGACGGTCAGATCCTGTCCGGCCGCGGCACGTCGCGGCAGGTCCCGTCGCCAGGTGGCGAAGCGGTCGAGCCAGGCCTGGACCTCGAACTCGACGAAGCCCGGCTCGTCGACGACCAGGTGTCCCGAGAACCACCCGCCGTCGGCGGACATCGGGGCGGTCGACCAGCGCCCTCCACCGACCGTGCGCCAGCGGATCCGGGCCGCCAGGACGCCGTGGCCGTCGCGGACCAGCTCGGCGCGGACCTCGGTCGCCTCACCCACCACCGCCTTGGCGGCGCCACCGAGCGGGGTGGTCGGCTCCACGGCGCGCACGGCGACACGGCCGGTGGCGCCGGGTGGGACGAGGCGTTTCGGGTCGACGGGGGTCACGGTGCGGCGGCCGTCGCGGGCCTCAACGACGCCGCACGGCCAGGTCGAACTTACCGGAGGCGAAGGGCACGTCGTCGGTGGTCATCCAGATCCCCGAGATCCCGAAGACGCGCAACCCGACCGCGTTCAGCCGCCCCAGGACCGTCAGGGTGCGCTCGGCTCCCGTCGTCGCGTCGGTGACGGCGATCCGGCCGGTCACGAACGGGCCGCCGGCCCGGGTCGCCAGGTCCACGTCGAGCTGACCGCCCTCCTCGGTCAGGCTGCCGCTGATCCGGCCGTCCTCGGTGACCTGCGTGAGCGAGGCCTGCGTGTCGGCGTCCAGGCGGAACGACTGCCGGAACTCCTCCCGCCCGCGGACGCTGACGTCCAGGAACGCCTCGCCCACGACCGGGAGGCGCTCGGGCGCCACCGTCGAGGCCACGGGTCCGTCGACCAGCCGACCGGTGTCGGGGTCCAGGAAGCGACTGGGTCCGCCGCAACCGATGCGCCCGGCGTCGAGTCGACAGGTCGGTGCGGTCACGTACCGACCCTCGGCGCTCCACCCGAGGGTCCCGGCGTCGAAGGTGGCGGTCTCGGGCTCGTCCGACGGGGTCACGTCCACCACGACGCCCCCCGAGGTCGGCACCAGGTTGAGCCGGGCGCAGGTCGGTCCGGCCCCGAACGCCACACGGGTGCCGTCGGGCGACGGAACCGGACCACAGATCCGCTCCGACACCGCCAACTGGAGCCGACCGAACGTGGCGATCGTGACGGCGATCAGTTCGCGTTGGCCCTTGGCGGACCCGACGCCGACGAAGAACGTCCCGTCGGGTCCGAACTGCGGCTGGTCGAGCGAGAACAGTGTGGGGACCTCGGCGTTGGACGCGAACCCGGCGGTGACCAGGGTGTAGCGCTGCGGGGACCCCGGGATGGTGGAGGACAGCAACAGGATCTCATCGACCGGGGACGAGGTGACGCCGGTGTAGTTGCGCTCGGCCGGGTTGCCGATCCGGGCCGTCACCCGTCCGGTGCGGTCGACGACCTGGATCACGTTGCCGAGCACCCCGGCGGGCAGCGGCGTGGCGAAGGACCCCGCCCGGACGCGGTCGTCGCGTGGTGGGGCGGCGTCGACCATGGCCTGGGTGCCCCGGGCCACGTACGCGAGCCGCTCCCCGCGGGGGCTCCACGCCAGGACCTGCTCGGTGCCGATCGATCCGAGCGCCACGTCGGTGGCGAGCACCGTCGGGGTGCCACCGCCCGCCGGCACGATCACCAGGCTGCCGTCAGCGCGCACGACCGCGACGACGTCTCCGGTGGGCGCGAGCGCGACCGCGGACTGGTCGCCACGGCCGACGGCCGCACCCCTGGCGACCTCGACGGGGATCTCGGCTCCGCTGCCGACCCAGACGCGACCGTCGGCCGTCGCGTACGCGACCCGGCCGGTGGGCGTGGTGGGCGCCACCGGCGTCGTGGTGGCCGGGGGCGCGGGTGGGGCCTGGAGCGACCCCGCCCCGGCGCCGCGCGCCGGTCCCGCCGGCACCACCAGTGCCACGATGACGACCGACGCGACCGCGACGATCACCAGGCCGGACGCGACCGGATGGCGGAGCGCCCGGAGGCGGGGGGTTCCCATGGGAACCTCAGGGTACCGGCGCTCCTGCGACGGTCTCCGGCGCACCCGAGCGCGTCCTCAGGCGTCGGCGACCCGCCGGGCCACCGCTAGCCTGCGGGCGCATGAAGGCGCTGCGCAGCTTCACCGTCCGTCCGCACCTCCCCGAACGGATCGCAGCGCTCGACACGCTCGCCGCGAACCTGCGCTGGTCGTGGGACCGCCGCACCCGGGAACTGTTCCGGGCGGTCGACCCCCGGGGCTGGGACGAGGGCGGTCACGACCCGCGTCGGGTGCTGGCGGACGCCACGCCGGAACGGCTCCGCGCCCTGGCCGAGGACCCGGCCTTCTGCGAGGACCTGGACGCGGTCGCCGCCGGGCTCGGGACCTACCTGGGCGAACCCCGGTGGTTCGAGACGGACGCCGCCAACCGGGGTCCGCTCGACGGTGGCGTCGTCGCCTACTTCTCCCCCGAGTTCGGCATCGCCGAGGCCGTCCCCCAGTACTCCGGCGGACTCGGGGTCCTGGCGGGCGACCACCTCAAGTCCGCCTCGGACCTGGGTGTCCCGCTGGTCGCCATCGGGCTCTTCTACCGCCACGGCTACTTCCGTCAGTCGCTCAACCTGGACGGCTGGCAACAGGAGCGGTTCCCCGACCTGGACCCGTTCGCCATGTCGCTCGAGTTGTGCGACGGCATCCGGGTGGAGCTGGACCTGGCGGGCCGGACGCTGGTCGCCCAGGTGTGGGCCGCGAAGGTCGGTCGCACCCCGCTCTACCTGCTCGACTCCGACCTGCCCGAGAACCCCCCGGACCTGCAGCTCGTGACGGACCGCCTCTACGGCGGCGACGTGGAGCACCGGCTCCGCCAGGAGATGCTGCTCGGCATCGGTGGCGTCCGGGCGCTCGAGGCGCTCGGGGTCGACGCCCGGGTCTTCCACACCAACGAGGGCCACGCCGGCTTCCTGGGCCTCGAGCGGATCCGCAACCTGGTGCAGCGCGACGGACTCAGCGTCGACGAGGCGGTCCAGGCGGTGCGCGCCGGCGCCGTGTTCACCACCCACACCCCGGTGCCCGCCGGGATCGACCAGTTCCCCCGGGAACTCATCGAGCAGTACTTCCCGTCGTGGTGCTCGGCGTGCGGGGTGTCGGCCGACGACCTGGTGCGACTCGGACACCGACCGACGAGCGAGCCGGGCGACCGGTTCAACATGGCGGTGATGGGCATGCACCTGGCCGAGCGCCGCAACGGGGTCTCCGAGCTGCACGGGCGGGTGAGCCGCGACATGTTCTCGGACCTGTGGCCGGGCGTCCCCACCGAGGAGACCCCGGTCGGCCACATCACCAACGGCGTGCACGGCGACACGTGGGTCGGACCCGAGGTCGGGGGGCTGCTCGAGGCCCACGTCGGCGCCGACTGGCAGTGGTGTGACGCCTCTGGCTGGTCGGCCGTCGACGGGATCGGCGACGACGAGCTGTGGAGCGCCCGGCACGCCGCCAAGGTCCGGATGGTCGACCACGTGCGGGACCGGCTCCGCTCCTCGGGCCTGGCGGTCGGCCGGTCGCCGTCGGAGCTCGAGTGGATCGACGACGCCCTCGACCCGGCCGCGCTCACCATCTGCTTCGCCCGCCGGTTCGCCACCTACAAGCGGGCCGCGCTGTTGTTGAGCCAACCCGAGCGGCTCGCCGCCCTGGTCGGCGATGCCGACCGCCCGGTGCAGTTCGTCTTCGCCGGCAAGGCCCACCCCGCCGACGACGCCGGCAAGGAGTTGATCCGCCAGGTCGTCGCATTCGCCCAGGACCTGGGACTGCGCCACCGGTTCGTCTTCGTCGAGGACTACGACATGGCGATCGCGCGGTCGCTGGTGCAGGGCGCGGACGTGTGGTTGAACACCCCGGTGAAGCCCATGGAGGCGTCGGGGACGAGCGGGATGAAGGCGGTGCTCAACGGCGCGCTGCACTGCTCGATCCTGGACGGTTGGTGGGCCGAGTGCTTCGACGACGGCCGGAACGACCCCGACGATGACGACCGGGGGCGCGGGGTCACGAACGGCTTCGCCATCACGTCGGCGGACGGGATCGAGGACCAGGCCCGACGTGACGAGGTCGAGGCGGGTGGCCTCTTCGAGCTGCTCGAGCACCAGGTCGTCCCCCTCTTCCACCCACCAGGGCGGGTGCCGGGCTCGCCCTCACCCGGGTGGGTGGAGCGGCAGCGGGCGTCGTTGCGCACCCTGGGCCCCTTCGTGAGCGCCCACCGGATGGTCCGCGACTACGTCCGTGGGCTGTACCTGCCGGCGGCCGCCCGTTCCGCCACGCTCGCAGCCGACGGCCACCGTGGGGCGCGCGACCTGGCCGCCTACCGCAGCCGTCTGGACGGTTGCTGGCACCAGGTGCACGTCGACGCCGTCGAGGTCGCCGAGTCGATCGCCGACCTGGGCGACGTGCGCTCGGTCGAGGCGATCGTGGCGCTCGGTGAGCTCCGGCCCGACGAGGTCGAGGTCCAGCTCGTGGTCGGCCGGGTCGGACAGTCGGGGGAGCTCGAAGGGACCCGCCGCGTTCCGATGTCCGACCGGGGTCCGACCGGGGAGGACGGCGGGCACCACCGCTTCGCCGCCGAGGCCCCGCTCGACCGGGCCGGCCGGATGGGCGTCACCGTCCGGGTCGTTCCGGCCCACCCGCTGGTCGAGGAGCCGCTGGAGCTCGGACACGTCGCCTGGGCCGGCTGAGCCGCACCCGCCGGACCGGACGGGGCGGGACCGGGGCACACCGGTCGGTTCAGGGGAACCGGGCCTTCCCGGGTCCCGACTCGAGGAAGGACGAGACGCCGACCCGGGCGTCCTCGGTGCCGAACGAGGCGACGAAGGCCTCCTGTTCGATCCGCAGGCCGTCCGCCAGGGTGCCCTCCAGGCCCCGGTCGATGGCGCGCTTGGCGAGTGCGATCGCGTCCCGGGGGCCGGCGGCGAGGGTCGCGGCCCGCTCGATCGCGGCCTCGGTGGCGTCGCCCTCCACGACGGCGTCCACCAGCCCGATCCGCTCCGCCTCGGCGGCGTCGATGGTCCGGCCCGTCAGGACGAGGTCCTTGGCGCGCGCCGGTCCGACCAAGCGGGCCAGGCGCTGGGTGCCGCCGCCTCCGGGGATGATCCCGAGCAGGATCTCGGGCTGTGAGAACCGTGCACCCGAGGAGGCGATGCGGAAGTCGCACGCGAGCGCGAGCTCACACCCCCCGCCGAAGGCCACGCCGTTGACGGCGGCGAACGTCGGGCACTCGAGGTCGGCGACCGCCCCGAGCGCCCGCAGGAACCCGTCGCCGATCCGGGCGACGGTCGCGGCGTCCGACAACGCGAACGGCTCGGCCCCGCCCCGCTCGGCGAACTCCGTGATGTCCGCTCCGGCAGCGAACAGCCTGGGCCCGCCGGTGATGACCACGGCACGGGGCCGGTCGGTGGGGTCGCGCCGGAGCATCCCGCCGGCGAGCGCCTCGAGCTCGCCGAGCAGGTCGACGCACAGCGCGTTCACCTTCGGGTGGTCGAGTGTGAGCACCTCCACGCCGTCATCCCGACGGTCGTGGCGGACGAGGGGTCCGGTCGGCTCGGCCGGGGTGGGGGTGTCGCTGCTGGTCATGGCCGGGGACGCTAACGCCCACCCCGGCCGACCGCCGATCCGAGCCGTGCCAACGCCTCCGCCGCGGTCGGACGCCTCGCCGGGAGCGGGTCGACACAGGCCTGCAGCACCCGCTCCAGGCCCAGGACGACCACAGCGTCCGGCTGCGTGGCCCACCGGACGGTCGCAGCAGCCGAGTAGACGTCGGAGGCCGCGGTCGGACGCCCGCCGCGCAACCGCTCGGGGGCGGCGGCCACGGGTGTGCGCGCCCGGTCACCGCGACCCAGGTCCAGGCCCCCGACGCCGAAGTCCACCAGCACGGGGCCGCTCCGACCGAGCACCACATTGGCGGGGCTGACATCGCCGTGGACGACACCCACGGCGTGCGCCCCGGCGAGCGCCCCCAGCACCGCCCGGAACACCCGGTCACACTCCTCGGCGTCCAGCCCGGCACCGGCGCGCACCCGCTCGGCCAGGTTCGGGCCGTCCACCAGGTCGGTCACGAGCCACACCGTCTCGTGGTGGTCGACGCCGAGCGCCCGGATCGCCGCCACGGCGGGATGGCCGTCCAGACGGGCGAGCGCCCGGACCTCCCGCTCGACCCGCTCCAGCTGCGCGCCGGCACGGCGGTCGCCCTCGGGGACCTCCAGGACCTTGACCGCGACCCAGCGGCCGCTCCGGCGGTCGCGGGCCGCCCAGACCGCAGCGCTGGAACCTGCGCCGAGCCGTCGCTCGAGTCGCAGGTGCGGCGGCAGGTTCCCGGGCCGCCGGGGTTCGGATCCGTCCACGCCGTGAACGTAGGAGCCCCGGCGCATGGCGCCCTCGGGGATCCGGACCCGCCCCCGGCCCGGTCCGGGACGACACGGCGCCGCCGTGACCACCGCCGTGACCACCGCCGTGACCACCGCCGTGACCACCGCCGTTACATTGGCGCAGTGGACGCCGTCTCCCCGATCGAGGACTCCGGGATCGAACTGCACCAGGACGCCGCGTCGCGTCTCGGGGCACGTGAGCTCCGCTACACCTCGTCCCGACGCGCGCTGGTGGACGTGCTGGCCCGGGCCGACCGGCCGGTGACGTTGCCGCAGATCCTGCAGGCCGACCCCACGCTGTCGCAGTCGAGCACCTACCGGAACCTCGGCGAGCTCGTCGGAGCCGGGGTCGCGAGCAAGATCCTGGTCGACGACGGGTACGCCTACTACGAGCTCGCCGAGGGTCTCCGCCACCACCACCACCACGTGGTGTGCTCCTCGTGCGGGCGGATCGACGACTTCACGGCATCGGCGGAACTGGAACGGGAGCTCCACCGAACGCTGGCGCAGGTGGCGGACCGCACGGGCTTCGAGGTCTCGGAGCACCGGCTGGACCTGATCGGCACCTGCGCCGACTGTCGCTGAGGCGTCAGCTCCCGTCGGATCCGGGATCGTCGGCGTCCAGGGCCAGGAACTCGGCCGCGAGTTCCCACGGGTCCGCCGAACGGGTCGACAGGCGTTCGAGCGCCCGCTCCCACCGCGGGCCGCGGAACCGGCCGTCGGCCTGCTCGACCAGCCGTGCGACCACGACCGCGCGCAGTTCCTCCTCGGCCCGCCGGGCCCGCCGGCGGGCGAGCTCACCGGTGTCCACCAGGTGGGCACGATGGTCACGGACGGCCTGCCAGAGTTCCTCGACACCCTCGCCGACGGTCGCCACGGTCGACACGACGGGCGGCACCCAGGCCGACGCACCGCGGAGCGACATCACTGCGGTCAGGTCGCGGACCGCGTCCGCGGCACCCGGGCGGTCGGCCTTGTTCACCACGAACACGTCCGCGATCTCGACCAGGCCCGCCTTGGCCGCCTGGACCGCGTCGCCCCACCCCGGGTTGACGACGACCACCGTCGTGTCGGTGGCGGCGGCGACGTCGACCTCGACCTGCCCGACGCCGACGGTCTCGACCACGACCCACTCGTAGCCGACGGCGTCGAGCACCCTCGTGGCCTCGGGGGTGGCGACGGACAACCCCCCGAGGTGACCGCGCGTGGCCATGGAGCGGATGAAGACGCCGGGGTCGAGCACGTGCTCCGACATCCGGATCCGGTCGCCGAGGATGGCGCCCCCGGTGAACGGCGACGACGGATCGATGGCCAGCACGGCAACCTCGGTGCCGTCACCGCGCATCGTCCGGCACAGCGCGCTCGTGAGCGTGGACTTGCCCGCCCCGGGGGCTCCGGTGAGCCCGACGGTGGTGGCCCGTCCCGAGTCGGCGTGGACGACCCGCGCCACCGCCCTCGCCGATGGTCCGCCGCGTTCGACCATGGACAGGAGCCGGGCGAGCGCCGTGCGCCGCCCCTCCCGGGCCGCATCCAGCAACGCCGTCGCGTCGTCGGACGTCCGCCCGGCGACGGGCGGGGCACCCGAGCTCAGAGCGACACCGCCGTCCCGAGCTCGGCGCCCTCGTCCGGTTGCACGACCGAGGTCACACCGGGCACCCGGTCCTTCACGATCCGCTCCACGCCGGCCTTCATGGTGACCGTCGACGCCGGGCAGCTCACGCAGGCACCGCTGAGCTGCACGGTCACGACGCCGCTCTCCTCATCGACCGAGAGCAGCTCGATGTCGCCGCCGTCGGCCTGGATGGCCGGGCGGATGATCTCGATGACGGCTTCCACCTCTGCGAACACGGCGACTCCACCTGCCCCCGGGCGTCGCGACGCCGTTGCGTGGCGACCGACCCGGCCTAGCCCCAGCCTAGGACCCGGCGACCCCCACCCGGAAGGCGACGAGCGGGCCGGGCGGTCGTGCGCCTGACTCAGACGTCGCGCCGGACGTCCGCGCCGAGCGACCGGAGCTGCTCGACGAGCCGGGCGTACCCGCGGTCGATGTGGTGGGCATCGGTGACGACCGTCTCGCCGTCGGCTCCGAGCCCGGCGACGACGAGCGCGGCACCGGCTCGGATGTCGAGGGCCTGCACCTCGGTCCCCTGCAGGCGCTCGACGCCGCGGACGACCAGGTGGTGCCCCTCGACGCCGATGTCGGCGCCCATCCGGCGCAGCTGTTCCACGTAGCCGAATCGGCCCGTGAACACGTTCTCGGTGACGAAGCTCGTCCCCGCGCCGGTCGCGAGCACCGCGACGAGCATCGGCAGGTGGTCGGTCGCCAGGCCGGGGTACGGGAGCGTCTGCAGGTCCGTCGCCCGGGGGCGACCCGATGCGGTCGCCCACAGTCCGTCCGGGTCGGGTGCGACCCGGATCCCGATCGCCCCCAGCCGCTCGATGAGGACGCCCAGGTGTCCGGCCTCCGCGCCCCGGAGTGTGATCGTCCCGCCGGCCGCTCCGAGTGCGGCCAGGTAGGTCGCCGCCTCGATCCGGTCCGGGATGACGGAGTGCTCGACCGCCCGGAGCTCGCGCACGCCGGTCACGGTGATCGTCCGGCCGCCGGCGCCCAGGATGTGGGCGCCCATCCGGTTCAGGAAGGCGGCCAGGTCCGAGATCTCGGGTTCCTGTGCCGCGTTGACGATCGTCGTCGTGCCCTCGGCCAGGGCCGCGGCCATGAGCACGTTCTCGGTGGCGCCGACGCTCGGGTAGTCGAGCACGCAGCGCGCGCCGCGCAGGGTGCCGACGGTCGCCTCGATCACCCCGTCGGCCACGACGTGGGTGACTCCCAGTTCGGCCAGCGCCTCGAGGTGCATGTCGACGGGGCGCGCCCCGAAGTCGTCACCCCCGGGGAGCGGCATCCGCACGCTGCCGGCCGAGGCGAGGAGCGGGCCCAGGATCGCCGTGGACGCCCGCATTCTTGCCACCAGCTCCGGTGGGGCCTCCGGGTGGACGCGTTCGGGTCGGACGATCTCGAGTGCGTCGTCCTCCCGTCGCCGGACGCTGCACCCCGTGGACCCGAGCAGCTCGGCCATGGTGTCGACGTCCGCGATGTCGGGGACGTTGCGCAGCAGGTGCCGACCGGGGGCGATCAGCGTGGCCGCCATCAACTTGAGCGCCGAGTTCTTGGCGCCGCCGATCGACACCTCGCCCTGGAGCGGACCCGACGGCCGCACGGTCAGCCGTGACACGGCGTCCACTCTGCCACCCCCTAGGCTCCATCGCCGAGCGACGGGGGGATCGTGGGCTCCAGCCGACAGGTGACGACGCTCGATGATCGAGGGCTCGCCGAGCGGCTGCGACCCCGGGACGATCCGTTCGTCCGCGAGGAACCGGCTCCGGCCGTCGTGGACGGAGCCGAGGGGGAACCGGCTCCGGCCGACGGGGAACGCTCGTTCACGGGTGTGGAGGGCCCGTTCCGGTCCTACCGGCGACGGGTGGCCTGGGAGTCGACCGGCGATGGGCATCGGGTGGAGGAGACCGCCGAGTGGCAGCTCGCGTTCCCCTACTGGCGGTGGCTGTACGACCCGCTCGTCCGACGGACCGTGCTCCGGCCGCTCCCCCGCGGCACGCAGCCGTGGTGGCTGTTCCCCGACCGCCTCAGCCCGGCCCAGTCCACGGTCGTGGCGACGATGGCCCTGTTCAACGTCGTCGGCGGGATCCTCTTCGGGATGCTCACCCAGGTCACGACCTTCGTGAGCGCGGACCTGGGTGACGGGTCCGCCGGCCAGCAGACGACGGTGTTCGCGGTCGTGCGCATCGGGACGGTGCTGACCTTCGTGGCGCTCGCGCTCACCGACCGGGTCGGACGACGGCGCATCGCCCTGTGGTGTTGTTGGATCGCCGCGGCGGCGACGCTGCTGACCGGGCTGGCTCCCACACTGGTGGTGTTCACGGTCCTGCAGCTCGTCGCCCGGAACCTGGCGATCGCCGCGCTGATCGCCATCGACACGATCGTCGTCGAGGAACTGCCGCCGGGATCCCGCGCCATGGCGGTCGGGTTGGGCACCCTGGCCTACGGGTTGGGAGCGGGAGCGCCGGTCCTGTCGTTGCCGCTCGTCGACCTGGCGCCGTGGGGTTGGCGGCTGGTGTTCGCGGTCGGCGTGGTGTCGTTGCCGCTGATCCTGAGCGGGGCCCGCCACCTGCCGGAGAGCTCACGCTTCGAGACGTCGATCGCCGAACGCCGGGCCGCGCCGCGGCGTCGGATCCGGGGCTCACGGTTCCTGCTGCTCGCCACGATGTTCGTGCTGGTGAACGTGTTCGTGGCCCCGGCGTCGCAGCTGCAGAACGACTACCTGCGGACCGAACGGGGATTCAGCGGGCTGACGATCACGCTGTTGATCATCGTCACCAGCGTGCCTGGCGCCCTCGGGGTGATGGCGGGCGGACGGCTCGCCGACACGCGGAGCCGGCGCTGGACCGTCCTTCCGGGGCTCCTGGCGACTGCGGTGTTCGGATCGGTGTTCTTCTGGTTGGCAGGGCCGTCCATGTGGCTGAGCGCGCTGCTGGCATCGGTGCTGGGGGCGCTGACGATCGCCCCGCTCGGCGTCCTGGGGGCGGAGCTGTTCCCGACGGCCCGCCGGGGCGGCGCGCGCGGCGCGCTCAACGTCGTGGCGGTCGGGGGTTCCGTCACCGGACTCCTGGTCGCCGGCGCGCTCGCGGACCGCTACGGGTTCGGACCGGCGTTCTCGCTGCTGGCACTGGGGCCGCTGCTCGCCGCCGCGCTGGCGGTGTGGATCCCGGAGACGAGCGGCCGGACCCTCGAGCAGCTGAACGAGGACACCGCCGATCCCGGGGGCGGACGGTCCGCCGGCACCTGAGGACGCCGGGCACGTGCCGACCACCCGGGCCGGCTCGGGATCACCACGCGAGCCAGTCGAGCACCGCCGCGAGCACCCGTTCCTCTGCGTCGCGGAGCTCGTGGCGGGCCCCCGGAACGGTCACGGAGGTGACGGGTCCGGACACCAGGTCCAGGGCGGCGGCGAGCTCGTCGGGGGTGCCGAACGGATCGCGGTCGCCGGCCACGACCAGGAGCGGAACGTGGAGGTCGGCCAGGTGACCGGTGCGCAGCCGGTCGGGTCGGCCCGGCGGGTGGAGCGGGTAGGCGAGCGCCACCACACCGGCGAGCGGGAGCGGGTCCGCACCGTCGGCGCCAGCCGCCACCATCGTGCAGATCCGTCCTCCCATCGACCGCCCTCCGATCACGACCGACGACGGGTCGGACCCGGTCGCCTCGCAGTGGTCGACCACGGCGCTGCGGACCGATGCCATCAGCACCGGTGCCCGGTCGGGCGCCCGACGGCCGGCGAGCCGGTACGGGAAGTCGAGGCGGTGGACCCCGTCGGGAGGACCGGCGGCTGCGATCCCGTCGGCCAGGTGGACGAGGGACGGGTGGTCGGAACCCGTGCCGGCACCGGGCCACAACAGCACCGACCGCACGCCGCGGGGACGGCGTCGACGGGGCACGGCGCCGACCTCAGGCGGAGCCGAGCAGGATCCTCCGGGCCTCGGACAGCTCGGAGATCCGCTCGGCGGCCCGGTCGTCGCGGGCGCCGTGGTCGGGATGGGCGTCCCGGAGCTGGTTCCGGAACGCACGCTGCACGTCACGACGGCTCGGAACCCGCCCACCGTTGCGGAGGTCCAGGACACCGAGGGCCCAGGAGATGGGGTCGCGCAGCGCCTCCATGGACAACCCTGCGGATCGGCCCGACAGGTGGGCGACGAGGGCCGGGCCGGGGCCAGCACCCCACCCGAGGCCGGTGCGCACGGCGTCGAGGACCGCGTGGCGGACCGACGGTGCCGCCCGGCCGGCCGCGTACAGGGCGCAGAGGACGTGCTGGGCGGGCGTGCCGCGCTCGTCGTCGAGTTCGAAGCGGAGCGAGCCCGACTCGTCGGCGACGAGCCGGTGGGCACTGCGGAGCAGGCCGACGCGGTCGACCTGCAACCGGTGGCGCAGCCTCGGCTGGGAGATGCGGCGGCCCCGCTCGAGCTCCAGGGCCAGACGTCGGGCCTCTGCGCTGAAGTCCTCGTCGAGTTCGGGGCCGAACGCGGCGGCGATGCCTGCGAGCAGGATGCCCCCGTAGCCGGGGGCCGGATCGGTGGGCAGGTCCAGTCGACCCAGCGCGACCCGGCGGGTCGGCGCGACGGGTCGCGACAGGAAGGTCTCCACCTCGGCCAGGAGCACGGTGCAGGGTACCGTCGACCGGCCGCTCCGGCCCCGTCGGTGGCTCAGACGTAGCCGGCGAGCACGTCGCGGAGTTCGACGGCGAGCTCGACGACGTCGTCGTCGCCCGCGGCATCGTCGCCCACGGCGTGGAGCTCCTCGACCAGCTCGTCGACGAGGGCGACGAGGGACCTCCACTCGACCGAGGAGAAACCGAACGGCGGCGCCATCCGGGCGACGTCGGCGCCGGCCTCGTCCAGGTCGAGCACCGCCCGGGCGTCGTGGGGATCGCGGGCGAGCCGGGTGGCGGCCGCGTGGACCCGGTCGAGGACCCGGTGGACGACCAACCCGTCGTCGGAGGAGATGACGTCGTCGGACTCGTCGGGGTCGGGCATGGCCTCGAGGATCGCCTCGA
>CAIYGQ010000238.1 GCA_903925745.1 uncultured Actinomycetes bacterium
AGGTGATGGAGGAGCCGTTGCAGAACGGCGAACTCGTCGGCGTGTCCAGCCCGACCGAGGCGCAGTTCCGGAACGACACGCCGGTCGGTTGGCCGTCACGGAGCAGCACCGAGTAGCCGACCCTGAAGGTCTGACCCGGGCTGAGATTGCCGGTGACGCGGACCCGGACGCCCGTGGCCCGCTCGAGCAGGGCGGCGTCGGACCCCGCGTACGCGACGTAGTTCCCGGCAACCGGATCGAACACCTCGAGTGTGCTGGCCGGTGAGGCCGTGACGGCTCGGAGTCGGGTCAGTCGGACGACCCCGAACGGATTGCCGGCGGCGGTCGGATCGGGCGGATCGACGAGCACGATGTTGGACACCGGGATGTTGCCGTTGTTGCGGAAGCTCAGCTCGAAGTCGAGTTCCTGGCCGGGAACGATCGTCGACACGCCGGTCGACGACTTGGTGCCCCCGCCGACGCTCGGCCGGGGGTTCTGCACCGGCTGGGTGTCACAGGCGGTCGCGGTCGACGCCCCCGTGCTGTCCGGCCGGGAGGCGATGAACGCATCGGCGCAGTTCAGGAGTCCGTCGACCACGTCCTGGGTGTCGACACCGGCGGCTGCGCCGTGCAACTCGAGTGACCCCGCCGCCCTGATCGCGATGGTCGGCGTCTGGCCGTCGGGCTCCAGTCCGACGAACTCGACCTCGACCGACGCCGGGAACACGCCGGGATCGCACCCGAGGTTCGTGAACGACTGCGTTGCCGGTGGCGAGGTCAGCAGGACGGGAGCGGGGTCGGCGCCGCTCCGGCAGGTGACGCTGAAGGTCCCGAGCTGCGCTCCTGCCGGGAAGGTCACCCGGGCCGTGGTGATGTCGAGCTTGGCGAACTCGCTCGCCGCACTGGCGCTGGGCTCGCTGATGGCGACGATCGGGACCGGGTACGGCGAGTTGTTGGTCGCCGTGATCCTCATCGACACGCCGGAGTCCTGTCCGACCACCACGTTGCCGTCGCTCGAGTAGTCGCCGTTGGAGTCGGCGAAGAGGTCCTTGGTCGCGCCGACGCTGGCGTTCCCGGGTTGGATCACGTACCGGGCGCACGCATCGGCCCCGACCGCGCCGGGGCCGCTCGCCGGAGTGACCGCAGGTGTCGCGCAGTTGTCGACCGGCTCGGCCGCCACCGGGTTCAGCGGTTGACCCGTGCTCCGGAGCGTGTCCCGGAGCCGGACCTCGAAGGCCACCCGGGCGTCGTCGATGTCGAACTGCAGGTCGCCGCCCGTGCTGTTGGACCACCGGTACCGAACGCCGGTGGCATCGGCGAGCGTCACGCCGGCGGGTGGGGAGAGGACGAGCGGGGTGGCCCCGGACTGCGGGGGACCCGACACCCAGTCCGCCGGGCCGCAGGGTGTTCCGATCGGGAGTGGGCACAGGTCCACCACGACCTGGTCGGCTCCGGCGGGGAACCGGTCCAGTGTCCCGACCGACGTGAGGTCGAAGCGGTCGAACGTCGCCGTGGTGATGTCCGCGACCGCCAGGTCACGGACCTGCGAGGACGACGTCGATGCGTTCCGGGCGCCGACCGTGATGGTGCTCGTCGCCCCGGACTCCGCCAGACCCGCTGCCGGTGACCAGGACTTGGTGGCGACCGGCTGC
>CAIYGQ010000239.1 GCA_903925745.1 uncultured Actinomycetes bacterium
AGCTGCGGCTCCACCGCCCGGAGCAGGACCACCCCGTCGGTGCCGCTCAGATCGGCCCACGAGAACGTGTGGCTCGGCCAGCGGATCACCCGGTGGTCGTCGACGAGCCTGATCTGCGGTCGGGAACTGGTGAAGTCGTGGAACCCCTCCGGGTCGATCCGGGCGAACGCCCGGGTGTCCCAGATCGTCTCGAGGTGCTCGACGACCGTCGTCGCTGCGTCACCGGCATCGTTCCAGCCGGCGAAGGCCGCGATCAGCGTCGGGCCTCCGTGCCGTGGTGCCGGCCGCACCTCGGGCCGCCACTGCCATTCCAGCTCCGCCATCGGTCTCACGGTACCGGCGGATCCGGCCGGTCCCACCGGGTGTCGCCGGTACGCTGCCCCCGTGAGCGACCAGCCGAGCACCCCGTCCGCCGTGACCGTCGAGGAGGTCGTCGAGGTGGACGACGGGCTGGTCGAGGCGATGGTCCGGCTGGTGCCCCAGCTGTCGAGCTCCGCCCCGCCGATGACCGCTGAGATCATCTCCGCTGTCGTCGACCACGAGGCCGCACACCTGCTCGTGGCCCGGGGCGCCGACGGGCGGATCGTGGGTTCGATGACACTCGTGGTGTTCCCTATCCCCACCGGGGTGCGGGCCTGGATCGAGGACGTCGTCGTCGACGAGGCCGCCCGCGGTCAGGGGGTGGGCGAGGCGCTCAACCGTCGGGCCCTGGAACTCGCCGAGCTGCTCGGGGCGAGGACGGTCGACCTGACGTCGCGGCCGAGTCGCGAGGCTGCGAACCGGCTCTACCAGCGCATCGGTTTCGTCCAGCGCGAGACGAATGTGTACCGGTACGAGCGCAAGGGCTGACGCCTCGCTGCGGTCGCCGGCAGGCGGAATCGTCGTGGACGCTGGCGGGGGAGTCGTGGGTACCCTTTCCCCATGAGCGCGCTGCGGGACCTCGTCGAGTCCAGGCGTGACGAGATCACGGAGGTGGTCCGTCGGCACAAGGGCCGCACCGTCGCGGTGTTCGGATCCGTCGCCCGCGGTGAGGACGGCCCCGACAGCGACATCGACTTCCTGGTGGAGTTCGAGGACGGCAGCTCGCTGTTCGACCTGCTGCACATCAGCGAGGAGCTCGAGCAGCTGCTCGGGGTCCGGGTCGATGTCGTGTCCGCCGGTGGGTTGAAGGACCGCGACGACGACATCCGTCGTGAGGCCGCCCTGCTGTGAGCCGCAGCGACGCCGAGCGGACTGCGACGCCCCCACGACGTCGGTCCCGGACCTGGTGCGGCATCTCGGCGGCGGTTGACCCAACGTGGTAGCCGCAACGCTCGGGCAGTTCTCTCTGGTCCTTCTCATCGTCGTCGGACTCTGCACAGGAGCAGTGCTCGCCTGTGCAGTCGTGGGCGTCACCGGTTTCCTGCTTGTTCACGTTGTGCTTCGGCGCAGCATGGGCCGACCACCGGCCATCGCTGGAATGATCGGCGCGGCGTCGGGCGTCGCTGGTGGATTCGTCGGCGTCGTCGGGCTGGGGATTGCCAGCACCATGTGGTCAAGCGACGTCTCGGCGATGGTCCCGGTCGCGTTGGTGTCGGCACTGGTCGCAGGGTCCGTCGCAGGAATGGCGACAATCCGCTCTACTCAGGCCAGCCAACCGGAGTCGTAGCCGTCTACTTTTTGCCGGTAGACGAATGTGTACAGGTTCGAACGCAAGGAGTGAGGTCCGTCACGGCAGGAGCCCGTGGCACACTCGCAGCGTGAAGGGCCCGGTGGAGATCCAGTTGAGCTCCCACCTCGCTGCACCTGCGGACGTGGTGTGGGATTCCGCATCGTCGATGACGGGCGTGAACCGGGAACTCATGCCGCTCGTGCGGATGACCTACCCGGCGGGTCGGGAGACCTTCAGCGCCGACTCCGTTGCGCCAGGAACGGTCGTCTTCCGCAGCTGGCTACTTGTGGGAGGTGTCTTCCCCGTCGACCGGCACGCGCTCTCGTTCGAGTCGTTCGACGTCAGTGGCGGGTTCGTGGAGGAGTCGACGTCCTGGCTGCAGCGTCGGTGGCGCCACGAGCGGACCGTATCCACCTCGGCACCGCAGCAGTGCACCGTGACCGACCGCCTCCTCGTCGAACCACGGCTGCCCTTTGCCCGCCCAGTGGTGAGGTGGACTGTTGCTCGCGTGTTCCGGCACCGTCACCGGCGGCTCCAGCAGCGGTTCGGCACCGTGGAGGCGGGAGGCCTCTGAGGCCGGCGCGGTTCCCGCGGAGGGGCTCGTTCACGGGTGGCTCCGGGTACCACACTGCCGGCCGACCCACCCGGAGCAGTTGCGAGCCGTATCGTCGGGAGGGCATGTGGGGCCCGAGAGATCGCTGATGGGACTGGGGAAGGCCGCAGTAGCCCGCCTCAGGGAGAACCTGCGTGCGGCACGGTCCGCAGAGATCGTCGGCGACGTGCAAGGAGCATGGGAACTGCTCGAGCAGGCCCACATCCTCAGCCAGCCGTCGGCGTGGTTGCACGTGCGCGTACACGCCTCGATGCTGGGGCTCGCGTGGAGAACTCGCGACGTCACAGAGATGCGAGGGCAGTTGCTCCGTCTCGCCGTCGCTGGTCCCGGGTCGGCCCTCGGACGCTATCCAGTGGGCAACACGGGCCGGTCGAACGTTCCGGCGACCCTTCCGATGCCCGTCCCGCCGGACCTCGAGGAGTTGCTCGCCGCAGAGGGACCTGGAGCGGAGGTCTGAGTGTCGGACTTTTTCCGGTAGACGAATGTGTACAGGTTCAGCAGGTCCTGAGCAGCGCTGCCTGGAAGCCTTCTCCGTCGAGCTTGCCCAGATGATGGCCTCCGAGATCGTCTCGATCACCTGGTCGGAGTGTTCGCGGAGCAACCGCTGCAGGGGAACCTCCTGTCGGTGCTGCATGAAGCTGGCGGGGTGCTGGAGCGGGTTGCCCGGCGATTCTTGCAACCGGAGAGCTCTGCCCTGCTCTCCGCCGACGCACCTGGCGTGTCGTATCGGCACCGGATCTTCACCGTCGCAAGCGAGATCCCGTTCGTTGGTCACCCCTGCCTCGGCGCTGCTGCCGCGCATGCCCGTCGCACTGGAGTCCGCGCAGGCACGTTCGTCCAACAGACGCGGTTCGGCCGCCACGAGCTCGACGTGGAGATGGCAGACGGCCTCGGCCCGGTCACGTTGCACCAAGACCCGGCAACGTTCGGACCCGTCGTCGATCCCGGGCCGATCCTCGAGGCGCTCGGCCTCGACGCCACGGCTTCGCTGCCTGGGTTGCGAGCACAGATCGTTTCCACGGGGCTGCCCGCCTTGATCATCCCGGTCGAGCTCGAACCCCTCCGACACGCTCGTTTCAACCGATCGAAGCTCACCGCAGCCTTGCAGGGCTTGCCCACCCCGGGCTCGCTGAACTGCCACCTCGTAGCTCCCGCTGGGGCCGACACCTGGCGTGCCCGATCGTTTGCGCTCGATCCGTCCGTCGGCGAGGACCCAGCCACTGGCTCGGCAGTCGGGCCGTTCGGCGCCGACCTCCGGCAGCACCGTGGCGAGGAGTCACTGGTGGTCGACCAGGGCACCGAGATGGGTTCGCCCAGCCGTCTCTACGTCGACACGACCCGAGGCATCGCCGTGATGGGCGCCGTGAGAGTCGTCAGCACAGGGACCTACAACCTGCCAGTCGAGGTCGCCTCCCCCCGATCGGCCGCTCAGCCGGCGGCCCCAACTGCCTCCAGTCGGGTGGCGATGTCCTGGATGGTCTCCTGCGCGGAGGCGACGCTGATGACGAGGTCGTAGACGTCGTCGTTGGTGGCGTGGGTGACGCCGGCGTCGTTGATCTCGAGGAAGACGGCGGTGGCGAGCCAGCCGAGGCGCTTGTTGCCGTCGATGAGCGCGTGGTTGTTGACGATGGAGTGCAGGAGGGCGGCGGCCTTGAGCCAGATGGTGGGGTAGGCGTCCTGGCCGCCGACGGTGGTCTGCGGGCGGGCGACGGCGGAGCCGAGCAGGCCGACGTCTCGGATCGGTGGTGGGTCTCCGAGGAGCCGGGTGGCGAGGGCGACGACGTCGTCGAGGTCGAGGTACTCGATCCGCTCGGTCAACGCCCGAGCCGCTCGATGGCGTCGGCGTGCACGTCGAGGATCCGATCGGCGGCCGCGCTCACGCGGTGCTGGTGGTCGCGGCGGGCGACGTACTCGCGGATCGCTCGGCGGGCGACGTCCTGCATCGAAGCGCCCTCGGCGGCGGCCTGCTCGCGCAGCGCCTTCTGCTCGTCGTCGTCGAGGCGGAGGGTCATCGGCATACCGTCACGGTATCAGTCTGATACCGGGAGCGCCCGGCGCACTTCTACTCAAAGGATGTCGACGGACGTGTGCCGGTCCGAGCGCTCGGGCTGACGCCGGTCCGGCGCTCGGCCTCAGCGGCCGAGGACGAGCAGTCCTCCGACCACGAGTTCGATCGCACAGCCGGCCAGGTTCTCCTTCGACGCGTTCCGGTCGATGATGACCGATACCACTCGACCGGCGAATGCTCCGAGCCACGCAGCACCGAGGACCAACGCGGCATCGCTCGACCCTGTGGCGAGTACGGCGACGCCTGCTCCGATGAAGAGTCCTCCGTAGGTGGCGCGGAACTCCGACACTCCGAGTCGACCGGGGAGCTCGAGTCCGATGACCTTGCTCACCTGCTGCGGCCAGACCAGGCCGAGCACCCCAGCGGTCACGGACACGACGGCACCGAGGACCGCTGGGAGCTGCACACGGGTGGGAACGCCAGCGTTGCCGCGTGCATTCCATCGTTGCCAGTTGCCGCTCGGCGAACGTTCGCATGCGTCCTAGCCTGTCGACCGTGAACGACGATCCGGCACCGATCGACGCTGCGGCACTGGGTGCGCTCGAGCGGGCAGGTCTGTTCGATCCCGAGTCGCCCACCGCACACGAGCGGGTCGAGCTCCTGGCCCACCTGCTCGACCGGTTCAGCGTCGAGGAGATCATCTCGTGGGCGGGGCGATCGCACGTGATGGGGGTGGCCGCCCGGTCGGTCGACCGACCTCCCCCGTTGATCAGCGCCGCCGTCGCAGCGGAGCGCGTCGGGGTCCCGGTCGAGATGGTGGTCGAGATGCGCCAGGCGCTCGGGTTCCCCGTCATCGATCCGGATGAGCCGTCCATGCCCGAGACCGTCGTCGACGACCTCGCCACCTACCTGCTGGGCGTGGAGCTGTACGGCAGGGAGAACACGCTGTCGTTCGTCCGGGTGCTGGGCTGGTCCACGGCGCGGGTGACGGAGGCCGCCCAGGCGATGTTCGGTGGCAGCTCCGAACCCGGCGCCGACCGTCGGACCGAGTTGCAGTGGTCCCAGGCCAACGAGGTGGCGATCGCGGCGTGGGTGCAGGTGGGTGGTGTGGTGCGCAACCTGCTGTCGGAGCACGCCCTGCGCAACGTCGGCTTCGTGCACTCGTTGATGGCCGGTGACCTGCGCTCGGCCGTGGCGTTCGTGGACCTCGTCGGTTCGACCAGCTGGGCCGAGGACGTCGACGCCTCCCAGCACTCGACGGCGCTGCGCCGGTTCGAGATGCAGGCATCCGCGGTGGCGGCCGAACACGGTGTCCGGCTGGTCAAGCTGATCGGGGACGAGGCGATGCTCGTGGGCGACGATCCGGCCCGGCTCTGCCGGGTGGCGCTCGCGATCTGTGAACTGGCCGAGCGCGACCCCGACCTGCCGAGCGCCCGGGGAGCGGTCGGATTCGGGGTGGTGACGGCCCGGGACGGCGACTACTTCGGACCGCTCGTCAACACCGTGGCCCGGGCGGGGAAGTTCGCAGACCCCGGCGGTGTCGTGGTCACCGCAGAGGTCGAGCACACGCTCGATCCGGCCATCTGGGCCGTGGATCCGCTCGGCCTCCACGAACTGTCGGGGGTCCCCGAGCCGGTTCACCTGAGCCGGATCCTGCTCGGGGACCCGTAGCTCAGGGACCCGTAGCTCAGGGACCCGTCGCTCGGGGACGCGTCGCCGGAACGGCGGGGTCGGGGCGGTGGTCCCGGCCCGAGTGTCCGAGGTCGAGCAGCGGTCCGACGACCGGCTCGATCACACGGGCACCCCGACCGCCTAGAGCCCGACCCCGGTCGGGAGCCGGATGGCCCACACCGCTGCGCCCACTACGATGATGGTGGCGACCACGACCATCCCGACGCGGAGCTCGAAGACCCCGATCCGTGACTGGATTCCGAGCAGGAACAGTCCGGCGGCGATCAACAGGACCGCGAGCACGTAGTCGGCGGCGGCGCCGTCAGCGGCGGCGGCAGCGGACTCGTACCGCTGGGCCTCGGCCTCGAGCCGGGCCGACTCCGTCTCGTCCGGGGTCACGTACTCGTCGAGTTCGAGCGGCGATCCCGGGGCGTCCGGATTGCTGAGTGGGTCGAGGGCCAACCAGACCCGGAACGCGGTGTCCAGCGCCGGTGAGAAGCGCTGCTCGGCGAAGTTGGCCCGGGCGGTGTTGCCGTCCGAGGTGGCCTCCAGCCAGCGGTCGAAGGCACCCAGGTCGGCCTGCGCCTGCTGCGTGGCCCGTTGTTCGGCCCGGAAGGCCTGGAGCTGCAGCACCGACGCCCGTGTGTCGAGCCGGGTCTGGTCGCCACTCAGCTGGGTCGACTGGTAGGCGCACCACGCCGACAGCAGGGCGCTGAGGGACAACAGGATGGTGATGACGAGCTCGAGGGCGCGTTCCCGGGGCGAGTTGGCGACCTGCTCCTC
>CAIYGQ010000240.1 GCA_903925745.1 uncultured Actinomycetes bacterium
CGTCGTCGCCATGGGCTCACGGTGATGCTGGCGGTTGCCGCGGTCGCCGTCGGGCTGATCGCGCCCGGCATGGCGAGTGCCTTCACCTGGGGGCTTCCGGCGTCGACGCTGTCGACGGTGGCGACGACCAACGAGGGAGCCCAGGTCGCCGTGGCACCCGACGGGACGACGACCGTCGTCTGGTCGCAGACGGATCCGACGGACCCGACTATGGCCGTGATCATGGCCGCGACCCGGCTCCCGGGGCAGACCGACTTCGGGGCCCCGCAGCTGATCTCGGGGTCGGCCGTCGCTGGCACCGATGGCGTGTATGGGAGTCCGAAGATCGCGGTAGGGCCAGACGGCACGACCGTCGTGATCTGGCGCGACGGGAGCTCCGAGGGCATCTTCGCGACGGCGCGCGCCGCCGGGCAACCACGGTTTCCGACGACGGCGCCGCAGCGCGTGTTCCTCCCGGACACCGGTTTCGATACGTTCGGCACCCCTGAGGTGGTCGCAGCACCAGACGGTTCGTTCACCGTGGTCTGGACGGTGAACAGCGGAACCTCCACGTCGAAGGTGATGGCTGCCACACGGCTGGCCGGCGAGACCAGCTTCTCGGGTGTGCAGGATCTCTCCGGGTCCGGAACGCACAGTGGCCTCTACATGCCGAAGGTGGCGGCTGCCCCCGATGGCTCGGTCGTCGCGATCTGGTCGTACCCCGTCGGGTCGAGCTACATCATCCAGACGGCAACGCGCCCCGCTGGCCAGCGTGCATTCGGCGGAGCCGAGGCCATTTCGGGCGCGAGCGGGATCAGGCCCCGCATCGCCATCGGCCCGGACGGTCGAGTGACCGCCGTCTGGGTAGCGGACCCCGGGGTCAGCGAGACGGTCCGATCATCTACCCGCGCTCCGGGAGCGACATCGTTCAGCGCCCCGGTCGGCGTTCCCAGCGCGGGGGTCATGGATCTTCAGGTGGTCGTCGCCCCGGATGGGGAGACCACGGTCGTCTCGGCCTCGGACTTCAATGCGTCGATCAAGTCCTCCACACGGGGGCCGGGGCTGTCGACGTGGGGGCCAGAGGAGGTCATCGCGCAATGCGCGGAACCGACGTCGTGTTGGGATCCTCGTGTTGCGGTGGCGCAAGACGGTCGCATCACGGTCGTCTGGACGAGGTTCGACGACGTCGTCGGTCAACACCGAAGTGGCCGCATCACCAGCATCTACTCGGCCACCCGCTTGACGGGTGCCGCAGCGTGGTCGAGTTCCACGCGACTTGACCCAGCCGCGGGGAGCTACTGGGTGGTTTCTCCGTCCGCGCCACCGGCCCCCGCCATCGCGGTCGCCCCGAACGGAGAAGCGACCGCGGTGTGGAAGAGCGTGAACAACTCAACAGACACGACATTGCCGACCAACATGGTCATCAAGACCGCCAGCACCGACGCGACCTCCTACACGGCCACCGTCGCCACGGCCGGCACCGGGTCGGGCACGGTCAGCTCGAGCCCGACCGGCATCGACTGCGGCGCGACGTGCACGGCGAGCTTCCGGCTCTCCACGTCGCTCGTCCTGACCGCGCAGCCCGCCGCCGGCTCGTCCTTCGCCGGCTGGGGCGGGGCCTGCTCGGGGACGTCGAGCAC
>CAIYGQ010000241.1 GCA_903925745.1 uncultured Actinomycetes bacterium
CGTCGTGTGCACGCCCGGCCGGGCGATCGACCTGATCGAACGGGGCGACCTCAGCGTCGCCGACGTCCAGCACGTCGTCATCGACGAGGCCGACCGGATGGCCGACATGGGGTTCCTCCCACAGGTCGAGTGGATCCTGCGCAACGTGGAGGCGAAGCACCAGACGCTGTTGTTCTCGGCGACCCTGGACGGTGTCGTGGACGGACTGATCCGTCGCTACCAGCACGAACCGGCCCGCCACGAGGTGTCCTCACCGGGAGCGACCGTCGAGCAGATGGACCACCTGTTCCTGAAGGTTCACGAGATGGACAAGGTGAAGGTCTGCGCGGCGATCATCGGCGGGGTCGAGCGAACCATGGTGTTCTCGGCCACCAAGCACGGGGCCGACCGTCTGGCCCGGCGTCTCGAGGACGAGGGCGTCCGGGCCCGTGCGATCCACGGTGACCTGCGCCAGAACCTGCGGGAGAAGGCCCTGTCGGACTTCTCCGCCGGTCGGATCTCGGCGCTGGTCGCCACCGACGTGGCGGCCCGCGGGATCCACGTCGACGACGTCGACGTGGTGGTCCACTACGACCCACCGAATGAGCACAAGACCTACCTCCACCGCTCGGGCCGGACCGCTCGTGCCGGTGAGTCCGGGGTCGTCGTGTCCCTGGTCCTGTGGAACCAGGAACTCGAGGTCCGCCGCATGCAGAAGCGACTGGGTCTCGACCTCCCGATGGTCGAGGTGTTCTCGAACGATCCGAGGCTCGCCGACGTCGCCCACTGGCGCGACTGAGCCCGACGTACGCCGTCACCCATCCCCGATCGGGCCGTCCCGGGCGGCGAGACTGGCGCCATGCTCGACCGAGCGTCGGGACCTGAGGCCCGACGTCGCCTGGGTGCCTGGGACACGCCGCGTGACCTGGCGGACGCACTGTGCTCCCTCGCGGTCGAACACCTCGGCCGACGACCGGAGTTGGTGCTGGATCCGTCGTGCGGGACAGGCAACTTCCTGGTCGCGGCGGCCGACCTGCTGGCCGCCGACGGGCTGGCTCCGGAGCGCATTCCGGAACGTCTCGTCGGCGTGGACGTCGATCCCACCTCGGTCGTGGCGACCCGTGCGGCGCTGGTGGAGTGGGTCGTGGGCCGCGGACTCGACCCGACGGCGGCCGACGCCGCCGACCTCCGGGTGGTCGACGCGCTGCGCGACCCGCTCGCCGACCTGCGGGGTCGCGTCGACCTGGTCGTCGGCAACCCACCGTTCCTCTCACAGACCTCCGCCGGGACGACCCGGGACGATGCGACCCGGTTGGCGGTGCGCGGCCGTTTCGGCGACCTGGGCCCCTACGTCGACTCGGCGGCCGTGTTCCTGCTGGCGGCGGTGGAGCAGCTGCGTGACGGCGGCGTGGCCGTGCTGGTGCAACCGAGTTCATTCCTCTCGGCGCGTGACACCTCGACGGTGCGGCGACGACTGCTCGAGCAGGGTCGACTGGTGGCCCTGTGGGGGAGCGACGAGCTCCACTTCGACGCCTCGATCCATGTCTGTGCGCCGGTCGTGCGGGCGGGTGCGGACCGGCACGGGCGGGTCGACGTTCGCTGGGGTTCCTCGGTGGGGCGCGTGGCGGGCGTCCAGGCCCCGGCGCCCGGTTCCAGCTGGGGGCCGATGCTCGCCGTCCCTGCTGGTGTTCCGCTGGTCGACCCGCTACCCGAGCGCACCCCGCGGCTCGAGTCGCTCGCAGCCACGACGGCCGGTTTCCGCGACGAGTTCTACGCCCTGTCGGCCGCGGCGCGTGATCCGGGCGAGGCCGGTC
The DNA here is from genome assembly GCA_903925745.1 of uncultured Actinomycetes bacterium. Classification (GTDB taxonomy): domain Bacteria; phylum Actinomycetota; class Acidimicrobiia; order Acidimicrobiales; family Microtrichaceae; genus SXMI01. The sequence goes on from CAIYGQ010000241.1 coordinate 1,794, forward strand.
ACGACGAGTCGGCGCCGAGGCTCGTGACGGTGGGCATGGTCGACCCGTTCCGCTCGACCTGGGGTCAGCGCCTCCACCGACTGGGTGGGCGGCGGTTGTCGGCGCCCCGTCTGTATGCCACCGCGCTGGGTGACGCGTCGCCCCGGGCGGCCGACTGGGTGCGACGACGCTCGAGGCCGAAGGTGCTGGTGGCCACGCAGACCCGGGTCGTGGAGGCGGTCGCCGATCCGGTGGGGGACTGGATCCCCGTCACCCCCGTCGTCTCGGTCGAGCCGCACGATCCCGGCGATGTGTGGCGGGTCCTGGCGGCGCTCGCCTCGCCGCCGGTCTCGGCGTGGTTGGCCGCGGAGCACCTGGGTTCCGGTCGATCCCCGGGTTCGGTCCGCTGTTCGGCCGGGTCGACCGCCCGGGTGCCGCTCCCCGTCGACGTCGAGGCCTGGGACCGGGGCGTGCTGCTGGCACGTCGGCTGGCTGACGCCGACAGCGGGACCCGCGGTGCGCTTCTCGGTCGATTCGGGCGGACCATGGCCGAGGCGCACGGCCGCCCGGCCGACGACGAACTGCTCGACTGGTGGCTCGCCCGCGCGACCCGGACGTGATCGCTGGGCCGTCCACGATCGAGTCGGCCGCCGGTCGGGGTTTGACAGCCCCGGTCCGCGCCGTGGATCGTGGTCGTGATCATCACGAGTGGCCCCTCGGGGTCCGGCAACCTGGGCAGGACACCCAAGGTGCCTTCCCGCCCTCCGGCGGGGATGTGGTCGGCGGTCTGGCCGGCAACCACGTGTCCGCTCCCGGGTGCCGCTCCCTCCACCGCAGCACCTGACCATGACCCCACCCGTCCCCGTCCCCCTCGACCTGCCGGTGACCGGCGCGTGGCGACCCGGTGACCCCGTGGGCGACCGCCGTTTCCACCACCTGCCGACGGATCGCCCGTTCAACCTGGAGGGCGGTCGGGCCCTCGACCGGGTCGAGGTGGCCTACGAGACCTGGGGGACGCTGCGTGGGGACGGCTCCAACGCAGTGCTCGTCTGCCACGCGCTGACCGGTGACAGCCACGCCGGCGGGCGGGGTGGTTGGTGGGAGGAGCTGATCGGTCCCGGCCGGCCACTGGACACCGACCGGTACTTCGTCGTGTGCAGCAACGTGCTGGGCGGTTGCCAGGGCACGACGGGACCGTCATCCCCCGACCCCTCGACGGGCCGACCGTACGGGTCGTCGTTCCCGGTCGTCAGCATCCGGGACATGGTCCGGGTGCAGGCATCCCTGGCGGACGCGCTCGGCGTCGGTGTCTGGCACAGCGTCATCGGTGGCTCGATGGGTGGCATGCAGGCCCTGGAGTGGGGGATCGTCCACCCTGACAGGGTCCGATCGTTGGTCCTGGCCTCCACGACGTCGGAGGCATCGGCGCTCCAGATCGCGTGGAGCCACATCGGACGGATGGCGGTCCAGGCCGACCCGCGGTTCCGGGGTGGGGACTACTACGACGCCGAACCCGGTGACGGACCCTGGCGAGGACTGATGGTGGCCCGGATGTGCGCCCAGGTCACCTACCGCAGCGACGAGGCGTTCTCGGAGCGTTTCCACCGTTCGGTGGTGGACCGGTTCGCGTTCAGCATGGACGCGGTGTTCGACGTCGAGGGATACCTCGACTACCACGGTCTGAAGCTGGTGCGGCGCTTCGACGCGAACAGCTACCTCCGACTGAACCGCGCGATGGACCTGCACGACGTGGCCCGGGGGCGGGGTTCGCTGCGTCAGGCGCTGTCGCGGGTGCGCGTCCCCGTGCAGGTCGCGTCGGTGCGCAGCGACGGGCTCTACCCTCCGGCCCAGCAGCACGCACTGCGCGACGCGTTGCTCGACCTGGGCCGTCGGGTCGACTACGTGGACGTCGACTCACCACAGGGTCACGACGCGTTCCTGATCGAGACGGGGGTGCTGGGCCCCCGCATCGCCGAGTTCCTGGAGTCGATCGATGACTGAACCGCAGCAGCCCGCCGGGCCCGATGACCCGTACCGACCGGACACGGTCGTGGTGCGCTCGGGGCGGGCCGAGGGGGATCGGTCGCTGGCCCCGGTCATCTGGTCCACGACGACCTTCGTCACCGAGTCGGTGGAGGAGGGACGTCGGATGGCGACGTCGACGGGCGCGACCCGCTTCTACACCCGCTACGGCAACCCGACGGTCGGGGCCTTCGAGTCCGCGGTCGCCGAGCTCGAGGGGGCCGAGGCCGGCCGCGCCTTCGCCTCGGGAATGGGCGCGCTGACGGGCGTGGTGCTGGGCCTGTGCTCCCAGGGGGATCACATCGTCACGCAGCACCAGCTGTACGCGGGTACGCAGATGTTGCTCCAGGCGGTGTGTCCGAGGTTCGGCATCGAGGTCACCTTCGTCGATGCGACCGACCCCGATGCCTGGGACGCCGCGGTCGTGCCCGGCCGGACGACGCTCGTGCTCGCCGAGACCCCCGCGAACCCCCGACTCGACCTGGTCGACCTGGATCGACTCGGGGCGATCCGCGGTCCGGTGACGGTCGTCGACTCGACGTTCGCGACGCCGCTCGGCCAGCGTCCCCTCGACCACGGTGTCGACCTCGTCGTCCACTCGGCGACGAAGGCGATCGGTGGTCACAACGACGCGACGCTCGGAGTGGTTGCCGGCAGCCGGGAGCTCCTCGACTGGATCTGGGGGTTCGCGGTGCTGCAGGGGGCCAACGCGTCGCCACACGACGCCGCGGCCGGCCTGCGTGGCCTGCGCACCCTGGGCGTCCGGCTCGAGCGGCAGGCCGCGACCGCGGCGCGACTGGCCCAGGTCCTGGAGCAGGACCAGCGTGTCGGCGACGTGCGGTACCCGGGTCTCCCGTCGCACCCCCAGTTCGCCCTGGCCCGCCGACAGATGCGCAGTTCCGGCGGCCTGCTCACCTTCGACGTCGGTGACCTGGCGACCGGGGCACGCTTCGTCGAGTCGACCCGGATCTGCCAGCTCGCGACCTCGCTGGGTGGACCCGAGACGCTGGTCACGCACCCGGCGTCCACGACGCACGTCAACCTGCTCCCCGAGGAGCTCGCCGCAGCGGGGATCACTCCCGGAACCGTGCGGCTGTCGGTCGGTCTGGAGGACGCCGAGGACGTGGTCGCAGACGTCCTGGCTGCGCTCGGCTCGGCGGTCCGCTGAGCGACCGGTGCCGGAGCTGCTGGAGGTCGAGGCCTACCGCGGTGCGGCCGAGGCGCTGGTCGGGAGGACCGTCCGGTCAGTGGACGCCGACGACGCCCGATTCCTCCGGGGCTGCACGCTGCTCGAACTGCGGCACGCCGCCGTCGATCGGCGCGTCGTCGCCGTCCGCCGTCACGGCAAGCTGCTGTTGATCGACCTGGCCGACTCCGGTGGCGGGACCACCGGGGCCGGGGCGGCAGCCACCGTGGGCCTCCACTTCGGCATGACCGGCCGGCTCGTCATCGACGGCGTCGCAGCGATCGGGGAGCTGCGGTACGGGCCTGCTGGGGACCGAGCGGACTGGATCCGGGCCTCGGTGGTGACGGACCCGTCTGGCGGCCTGGCGGTGGTGGACCCCCGGCGACTCGGTTCGATCCGGCTCGATCCCGACCTGTCGCGCCTCGGGCCCGACGCCGCCGGGCTCACCGCCGACCAGCTCGCCCCGGTTCTTCGCCGTGACCGCCCACTGAAGGCGCTCCTGTTGGACCAGTCGGCGGTGGCCGGGCTGGGCAACCTGTTGGTCGACGAGTCCCTCTGGCGGGCCGGGATCCGACCCGACCGGCCGGCCCGGTCGCTGGCCGGTGACGAGGCCGAGCGGCTCGCGGTCACGATCGTCTCCACCGTGCGGGAGCTCGGAGTGCGAGGGGGGTCGCACACCGGTGACCTGCAGGAGGCCCGGGATGCCCGTGGCGCCTGCCCCCGGTGTGGACAATCCCTGTCCCGGGGGGTAGTCGGGGGGAGGAGCACGGTCTGGTGCCCCCGCGAACAGGACTGAGGACTGTCCCGGACGACCCGGGCGGTCCGGGTAAGTTGGGGACGTCATGCGTGCCGTGTCGAACCGAAGCGCTGGAGCCCGTCGCCTCCTGGTGCTCGTCGTGCTGGTGGTCGCGACCGTCCTGGGCGTCGCATCGTCGGCGGCCGCCCAGGAGGATCCGTTCGTGACGAACGGCCCCGACCAGCTCGGCGAGCGGGTGAGTGAGAGCGAGCAGGCGACGCAGCGCCTGAACCTGGCGGTCCTCGGGTTGCTGGGACTGGCCGGGGTCATCGCTGCGTCGACGGTGGCGTTCTGGCGGCTGAGCGCGCCTTCGCTGAGGACCACGTCGACGGTGCAGCCGGCGTTCCGCATCGAGGTCATTCCGCCTGGCGGCACGTCCGCCCCCGCAGTGGGACCGGGTCCGACGACCGTGGCCCCGGTGCCCGTCGCTGCGAGCGCCTTCACCGCGTCGCCCCCGGCGACCCCGTCGGGTCCACCGGCGACCGGTCCGCTCGTCGGGCCGCGTCCGGCCGCCGATCCGTTCGCAGCCGTCCAGTCGAACTCCGGGCCACCCACCGTGTCGGTCGAGGACGTGTCGCCCGGAGTCCCGACCTCGACCGCCGGGTCCAGCGGTGGGTCCTGGGCCTCGCAGGGGTGGGGGAGCGACCACGGTGGCTGACCCATTCGACCCACAGGAGATGATCGACCGGTTCGGCGAGCGGGCGGCCTCCGTTCGCCGTCGCCAGATCCCCCCGGTCGAGGGCGACGCCCGGCGCGAGTTCATCCGCCAGGCCGAACTCGACTTCCGCGACTTCGCCATGATCGCGGATGCGACCGCTGAGCTCGAGGACGGAATCCTCGTGCTGCGCGTCGATCTCCGCGGGTCCGACTGACCGTGTCCGCCGGCGATCCGAACTGGTGGTCCTGTCCCTACTGCGGTGGTGCCAACTCCTTCGACGCCGCGGTGTGTGTCCACTGCGGAGCCCAGCTGCGGGACCCCGATGAGTCCGACCTCTTCACGACGGTCGCCGTCGACAACGCCGAGGTCGTCCCGCCGACGGTGCCCTTCGGCCCCGACTCGATGTGGTCCACGGCCCCGTCGGCCGACCCGTTCTCCGACGACGTCCTGGACGCCGAGGCGGTCGATGACGCGCCGTTGTTCGCCGGTTCCACCGTCGTCGGGGGTCCACCTCCGCTGCCGCGGCAGGATTCGGCCCACGAGGGAGCCCTGCCGAGCGACACCACCGGCCTGTCGGCTGCCATCGGCCGCCTGAGCCCGGCGGATCAGGATGCCGCCGTCGTGCCGTTCTCGGTGGTGGGAGCGCTGCTCGAGCCCGACGAGATCGTCCTGGTGGCGGTCGCCGGACAGATGCTGGGACAGCCGGCGGCCGTCGTGTTGACGACCCGCCGGGTGCTGGTCGTCAACGGGCGACGCTGGCAGCCGATCGTCGACGTCTACCCGGTGCGTTCGGACCTGGTGGTCCGCGGTCGGCACGACCGTGACGTGGCGGCGCTCACGTTCTCGCAGGGTGAGCGGATGTCGACCGTCGATGGGATCACCGAGGTCGCGCTGGCCGTGGAGCTGGCGGAGCGTCTGCGGACTTCTGGGTGAGGACGGGGGTCTGGTAGCGTCAGGGGTCCTGCGGACGTAGCTCAGTTGGTAGAGCGCAACCTTGCCAAGGTTGAGGTCGCCGGTTCGAGGCCGGTCGTCCGCTCCACGACCAAGAGGGTCGCCACCCCGGCGACGTGGCCGAGTGGTTAGGCAGCGGCCTGCAAAGC
>CAIYGQ010000242.1 GCA_903925745.1 uncultured Actinomycetes bacterium
CCACCGGGCCTCAGCGGCCGGGAGCGGCCACCGGGCCTCAGCGGCCGGGAGCGGCCACCGGGCCTCAGCGGCCGGGAGCGGCCACCGGGCCTCAGCGGCCGGGAGCGGCCACCGGGCCTCAGCGGCCGAGCACGTACTCGTGGATCCGGGTGTCGGCCGTCAGCTCGGGGTGGAACGTCGTCAGCACCGTGCGTCCGACGGCCACCGCGCAGGGGTCCCCCTCGACCGAGGCCAGCACCTCGACGCCGGCTCCGGTCCGTTCGATCACCGGCGCCCGGATGAACACGGCGTGGAAGGCGCCGTCGTCCGGGGCCGACCCCCGCAGCACCGGCACGTCCAGGTCGACCTCGAAGGAGTCCACCTGCCTTCCGTAGGCGTTCCGACGGATGGACACGTCGACGGAACCGAGCTGGTGCTGGTCGGGCCGGCCGTCGAGGCACTCGGCAGCCAGGAGGATCGCACCGGCGCACGTGCCCAGCACCGGAACGCCCCGGGACACGAACTCCCGGATCGGTTCGACGAGTCCGGCCCGCTCGGCCGCCATGGACACCGCAGTGGACTCCCCTCCGGGGACGACGAGGCCGTCCAGATCGTGCAGCGACTCGGGGGTGCGCACCTCGACGGCCCGGACGTCCAGCGACTCGAGCGCCGCCACGTGCGCGGCGAACGCCCCCTGGAGCGCCAGGACCCCGACCTTCACCAGCCCCGGTCGGCGAGCTTGAGGTCGAGGTCGTCCATCCCGATGCCGGTCATCGGGGCACCGAGCCCGCGGCTGACCTTGGCCAGGATGTGGGGGTCCCGGAAGTGGGTGGTCGCCTCGACGATGGCCTTGGCCCGCGGCGCCGGGTCGGTGGACTTGAAGATCCCCGAGCCGACGAACACGGCCTGGGCGCCGAGCTGCATGGCGAGCGCCGCGTCGGCCGGCGTGGCGATCCCGCCGGCGCAGAAGAGCGGCACGGGCAGCTCGCCGGTGGCGGCCACCTCCTGGACCAGCGGGAGTGGAGCCTGCAGGCGCTTCGCCCAGTCGAACTGCTCGGCCGCGTCGGCCTGGGTGAGCGAGCGGATGTCTCCGAGGATCGAACGCAGGTGGCGGACGGCCTCGACGATGTTGCCGGTGCCGGCCTCACCCTTGGACCGGATCATGCACGCGCCCTCGGAGATGCGACGGAGCGCCTCGCCGAGGTTCGTGGCACCACAGACGAAGGGCACGGTGAACGCCCACTTGTCGATGTGGTGGGCCTCGTCGGCCGGTGAGAGCACCTCGGACTCGTCCACGTAGTCCACGCCGAGCGCCTCGAGGATCTGCGCCTCGACGAAGTGACCGATGCGGGCCTTGGCCATGACGGGGATCGTCACCGCCTCCTGGATGCCCTGGATCATCGCCGGGTCGCTCATCCGGGCGACGCCGCCGTCGACCCTGATGTCCGCAGGCACCCGCTCGAGGGCCATGACGGCGCACGCACCGGCGTCCTCGGCGATGCGGGCCTGCTCGGGGGTGACCACGTCCATGATCACCCCACCCTTGAGCATCTCGGCCAGCCCCCGCTTGACGAGCTGGGAGCCGGTCTCGCGGGGCGTCGAGGGGAGGGGTGCGTCAGGTGGCGGGGCCATGGGGGCAGTCTAACGACGGGGTCCGGCCGGTCACGAAGCGGCCCCGGGAGGGCGGCGGCCCGGTCGAGCGACGCCGAGACGGCGGTCGGCCCCTCAGAGCTCCTCGACCACGGCGACCCGCAGGCCCGTCGGCTGCATGACGGTGGCCGCGATCGACTCGGGCACCTGCTCGACGGCGACGACCGGAGCCAGCCACAGGGGGGCACCGGCCGGGTGCACACCGGGGACGACGGTCCCCCGCTCGTCGATGCGGCGGAGCGCCCGGGCGACGCCGGGCGGGTAGCGGGTGAGCCCGGCGGCATCCAGGTCCGACCGGACGGCGTGCTGGTCCCCCAGGCCGTCGACCAGCGTCCTGGTGACGAACGCCGAGGTGGCGG
>CAIYGQ010000243.1 GCA_903925745.1 uncultured Actinomycetes bacterium
CGGGTCCGGTCAGGTGACCGGGCGGACGTGACCGGTCGTCTTCTGGGCCGGTCGTCTCGGTCCGCAGACTGCGTGGCACCCCCCAACCGCCTCCGGTTCTGGTCCTCCGTGACCTGCTGCTGCTCGAGCCCCAGCGTTCATCGAGGAGTGCAGCCCGCGACGATGCGGGCGATCGGAGTACCACCATGACCACCTTCGCCGCCCTCGGCGTGTCCGAGGAACTGACGCAACGACTGGACGCACAGGGGCTCACCGCCCCCACCGCCGTCCAGGAAGCCACCATCCCCCTGGCACTCGACGGCCACGACGTCGCCGCCGAGGCCCCGACCGGGTCCGGCAAGACGCTCGCCTTCGGGCTGCCGGTGCTGCAGCGGTGCGGCGTGGGCGAGGCCCGCCGGCCCGCCGCGCTCGTCCTCACCCCCACCCGCGAGCTCGCCACCCAGATCGTCGACGTGCTCGTCCCGCTCGCCGGCCGCGACGGGCCGTCCGTCCTTGCGGTGTTCGGTGGTGTCGGCATCGGCCCCCAGGTCCAGAAGCTGCGTCGCGGCGTCGACCTGGTCGTCGGCTGCCCCGGACGACTCGAGGACCTGGTCGAACGCGGGGACCTGCGACTCGACGCAGTGCAACACGTCGTCATCGACGAGGCCGACCGCATGTCCGACGTCGGCTTCCTGCCGGCGATCCGCCGACTCCTGGCCCTCACCCCCAGGACCCGGCAGACCGCGTTGTTCTCTGCGACGCTCGGCGGGCCCGTCGCCACGCTCATCTCCGACCACCAGCGCTCCGCCCGCGTCGTCCGACTGGCTGGCGCCGACCGTTCCGAGAGCGCCGCGACCCACCTGGCCGTCGCAGTCGACCAACTCGAACGATCCCGTTGGACCGCGCAGATCGTCGACGCCGCCGGCCCGACGATCGTGTTCTGTCGCACCCGGCACCGTGCCGACCGCGTCGCCAAGCAGCTGGCCCGGTTCGGGGTCGAGGCCATGCCCATCCACGGTGGTCGCAGCCAGGCCCAACGGAGCCGGGCGCTGGGCGCACTGCACGACGGACGCATCCAGGCGCTCGTCGCCACCGACGTCGCCGCACGCGGCATCCACGTCGACGACCTCGCCTGCGTCGTCCACTACGACCCGCCGGAGGACGAGGAGACCTACGTGCACCGCTCCGGTCGCACCGGTCGTGCCGGCGCGACCGGAGCCGTCGTCAGCCTGGTCGAGCCCGCATCGATCCGATCCGGCCGGCTCCGGCGGTCACCGGCGCCCCGCGATGTGGACGTCACCGTCGTCGATGCCGACGACCTGCTCGATGCGGTGCGACACGCTGCGCCCGACGCGGTCACCGTGGCCTCCCGCACGCCCGTCGCAACCGGTGAGGGTCGGAACGGAACCCCATCCGGCCGTGACCGCCGCCCCGCACACGGCGGCGACCGGCGTCCGAGCGGCGGTGGGGACCGGCGTCCCGGCGGCAGCCGGAACCGTCGACCGTCCGGCAAGCGGCCCGCGGCCGCGGCGTCGACCAGGGGCCCCCAGTCGGGTCGCTCCGATGGCAGCTCGTCATCACGCAGCTCGTCGTCACGCAGCTCGTCGGGTCGCACCGCCCCGGACCGCACCGGGTCGGGCCGCGCTGGTTCGGGTCGCTCCGGTTCGGGTCGTGCGGGATCCGGTCGCTCCGGTTCGGGTCGCGCCGGAGCAGGCCGCTCGGGGTCGGGTCGGCCGGGATCGAGTCGGGTGTCGAGCAACGGACCTCGGCGCCGCAGCGGCGGCGGCCGCTGAATCGGTGCACCGGCCCGGGACCTGCTCCGTCCAGGTCTCGGGCGGGCTCAGGCTCCTGCGGGATCCGCGGGGTGCTCCCAGGGTGGCATCGAGTCCAGCCACACCCGCAACGTCGCCAGCGCCTCGCGTCGGAGCTGCGACACACGCGACTGGCTGACGCCGAGCTGCCCGGCCAGTTCCACCCCGGTGCGGTCGTCCAGGTACGAGCCGACGAGCGCGACGCGCTGCGAGTCGCTCAGGTACTCGATCATCGAACGGATTCGGGCGACCATGCACGTGTCGAGCACTGCGACCTCGGGCTGCTCGTCGAGATGTGATGACGTGATGGCACCGTCGTGGTCCCCGCGTCTCTCGATCCGGTCCTCGAGCGACGTCAGCTCCGCGGCGGCCGCCTGGCCGAGCGCGTGGCGGAGCTCGTTGACGCTGATGCCGACCGCGGATGCGACCAGCAGCTCGTCGGGCACCGGCTGGTCCGTGGTCCGCAGGTCGACCTCGGCCAACTCGATGCGCCGCTGCACGGCCCGCACACGGTTCGGGAGCCAGTCAGCGGATCGCAACGAGTCGCGGATCGCGCCGTCGATGCGGATCTGGGCGAACGCGCCGAAGGGCACGTCGAGCGACGGGTCGTAGCGCTGCGCGGCCTGGACCAGGGCCAGCATGCCGCTGCCCACCAGTTCGTCGCGTTCGATCCAGGCGGGGAGTGAGCGCATCCGTCTGTCGACGATCCGTTCGACCAGGTCCTGATGGTCGCGGATGAGCTCGTCCTCGTTGTCCGTCACGTCGTCTCCCCCCCCCCCCGAACTCCACAGCCCTGCCCGTCAGGCGGCTGCGGAACGTCCGGGTTGGCCCGAAGAAGCCTGCTGTTCCAGTCTCTTCGAATCGAACGCGCCGTGACGGCCTGCAGCCGCTCCTCGGGGAATTGATCGACTCTTGAGGGTGACGCCCGGCCGGAACGTCCCGGGCCGCTCAGGACCGGAGCGCAGCTGCCCCAGGTGAGGAGTCGTCACGGTCCACCACGGCCCGGGCCACACCGACCAGTGACTCACCCGAGTCCCGGCCCGCCCGACGGAGCCGACGGAACGCCTCGTCGAAGTCGCAGCTGAAGCGTTCCGCCAGGACACCCACCGCCTGCTCGACGGTGTTCCGGGACTGGACGGCCTGTTGGAGTCTGCGAGTGACCGTGGCGGCGTCGAGCAGCGGATCGGCCTGCAACAGCGTTATCGTCGCCGTGTCGGCCAGTGCCATCGCCACCGCCAGGGCGTCGTCCGACAGCGGCTCGGTCCCGAACAGGTTGAGTGCCCCCAGTACCATCTGGCGAGCCCGCAACGGGATGGCGTCGACGGACGAGAACCCCTGGGCCCGGGCGGCCGCCGCGAACCGGGGCCAGGGGCCGTCGTCGGCGAGGTCCGCATCACGCACCACTCGGCCCGACCGGTAGCACTCCAGGCACGGCCCCTCGTCGTTCTGCACCTGGAACAGGTCCAGCAGGTACGCGGAGGGGTCCGATGAGCCGACCACCTCCAGGGTTCCGCTGGGGTCGAGCACCAGCACCCCACAGGCCGCGGCCGGCAACAGGTCGACGCACCGTTCCGCCAGTTGCGTGAACACCTCTGCCGCGTCGGCGCCGGCCGCCACCGCACCGGTCAGTTCGACGAAGGTGGCTGCCACCTCGGCGGCGTCGGGGATTCCCGTGGTCGTCTCGGGTTCGCTGGTCACGTTCCCTCCTCCCTGTCGCGCAGGTTCAGCGTCCGTTGCACGATGCGCTCGGCGACGTCGCGGATCGACGTCCCTTCCGTGTAGGCGCGGGTCCGGATCACCACCAGCGCGTCGATGATCGACAGGTCGAGCTGCTCCGAGACCATGCCGGCGGCTCGTTGCACCAACGCCTGCACCTCCAGTCCGTTGCGGAAGACCTCTGCGGTCGCCCCGGGCGGTTCGTTGGCCTGCTGGACCAGGAGCAGGACCGTGACGATCGACGCCAGCACCAGGCCGTCCGCGTACTGGTCGCCGCTCAACGGCCCGGCTCGGTCCCGGTAGCCCGTCAGGGCACCCAGCCGGGCGGCGCCGAGACGGAGCGGGAACGCGAACGCGGCCCGGATGCCGCCCGCAGCAGCCACCGACGCGAAGCCGGGGCGTTCGTTGCGGGCCGCGTCCACGTCGTCGACGAGCACCGGGGCCTCGCCGCGGATGCACTCCACGGTCGGACCGTCGTGGACCAGGAACTGCTGTTCGTCGAGTTCCAGGGCCAGTTCGTCGGAGCCGCCGATCGGGCTGGTGGCGTGGTCCAGCACCAGCGACAGCGCAGAACGGTCCACGCCGAGTGCCCGGTCGGCCGCCTGGCAGGCGCTCACCCCCAGTGAGCCACCGTCCGACTCGGCGATCAGGTCGGCGAGGCGTACCCATCGATCATCACCACGGTCGTCGATCCCGTCACCAGGTCCATCGTCGTCTCCGTCGTCGCTCATCTTCCACGGCAATTCGTGCGGGGACGGCGTCGATCCAGTCGCGGCCGAGGCCGGTCGAACCGGGGCGGAACCTCCAACAGGAACGGCAACCTAGCGGAGCCCCGGTGCTGATCTGTGGCTCTGGCGCGCGACACGTACCCCGCGCGCGACCCCTATGTCGGTGGTGGGTGGGGTGGGGAGTAGGTTGCGCCGATGCGCATCCGGGGGGCCGACAGGAAGCAGGATCGATCCGGGGGAGCGGTGTCGCGGGTCGGACAGCGTCGGAGCGGGTTGGCGGTGGCCGTCATCCTGGCGTTCGCACTGGTCGCCTCGGCCTGCACCGACGACGCCGGCACCGAGTGGGCCGAGCCACCCTCGGGTGCCACCGCCGACTTCACCGCCTACGGCGGGATCGACCAGGCGAGCGTCATCGACGCGCCACCAGACACCGCCGTCCGGCTCGTGGACGCCGACGGCGACGACGTCGCCAAGGGCACCACCGACCGGTTCGGCTCCTTCATCTTCCGGCCCGTCGCCGCCGGTGACGACTACCGCGTCGTCGCCGACGAGGCCGGCACCACCGTCCGCACCGCGCCGTTCCGCGTGCTCGCCGAGGGCGACACCCCACCCCAGTCCCTCTACGACGACCAGGAGCTCCGCCCCGGCCTCAACTACCTGCGCGTCCGCGACGGCGTCACGCTGGCCGCAACCGTCCGACTCCCACCGGGCACCACGATCGAGGACGGCCCGTTCCCGACACTCATCGAGTACTCGGGCTACGAGGTCGCACCGCCCGGTGACCTGCTTGCGTCGCTGAGCTCCCGCCTGACTGGCGGTGACGCCCCCGAGGACCCGCTCGTCCCCGGCACCGCCACCGTCGTCGGCTCGCTCATCGGACCGGTCCTCGGCTTCGCCGTCGTCAGCCTGCAGATCCGCGGCACCGGCTGCTCCGGTGGCGACTTCGACCTGTTCGGCCTGCCGACCGTCTACGACGGCTACGACGCCGTCGAGACCGTCGCCGCGCAGCCCTGGGTGAAGGGCAACAAGGTCGGCATGGTCGGCATCTCGTACTCCGGGTTCAGCCAGCTGTTCGTCGCCGGCACCCGCCCCCCGAGCCTGGCGGCGATCGCCCCCATGTCGGTGCTCGCCGACATGTACGACGGCGTCGGGTTCCCCGGCGGCATCTTCAACAACGGGTTCGCCAAGGGCTGGCTCACCGAGCGTCAGCAGCAGGCGCTCCCGGCGCCGGAGGGTGGCCAGGAGTGGGCGAAGGTCCTGATCGAACGCGGTGACACCGTCTGTGAGCGCAACCAGCGGCTCCGCCTGCAGACCCGCGACGCGCTGAGGACCCTCGACGAGGCCCGCTTCCGCGACCCCGCGCTGTACGACCGGCGCACGCCCCTGGACTGGGCCAGGAACATCGACGTTCCCGTGTTCCTCGTCGGCGCCTACCAGGACGACCAGCTCGGTGGCCACTGGGTCAACCTGGTCGAGGCGCTCCAGGACAACCCCGACGTGTGGGTCACGATGTACAACGGCAACCACAACGACGCACTCGGGCCCGAGGTGTTCCCGCGCTGGGTCGAGTTCCTGGACCTGTTCGTCGCGGACGAGGTGCCGCAGATCCCCGACCTGGTCCTGACCCTGGCGGGCGCGCTCTACGACGGCATCGGCTCGGCGGCCTCGCCTCCGCTGCAACAGACCCGGTTCGCCGGCACCGACGACCTCCAGGCAGCCCGCGACACCTTCGAACAGGACCCGCGGATCCGGCTGCTCATGGAGGTCGGCGCCGGACAGCTCGGACCACGCTCCCTGCAGGCGACCGCCGAGCTCGACTACGACCAGTGGCCGCCGCCCGGCACCGAACCCACGCGCTGGGCGCTGTCGGCCGACGGCGCGCTCGTCGACCCGGACGACACCGGGGCCGTCGTCGAGGGCACCGACGACTACGTCGCCGACCCGGCGGCCCGCCCGAAGCGCAGCGTCGAGAGCGGCGGTGTCGCCTACTCCGCCGACGAGCCCTACGACTGGCAGCCCGTCGCAGACGGCAAGGGACTGGGGTACGTGACCGCGCCGCTCGACGAGGACCTGCTCGTCGCCGGCGGCGGCAGCCTGGACCTGCGCGTCGCCGCGTCGGCCGAGGACACGGACCTGCAGGTGACGCTCAGCGAGGTGCGCCCCGACGGCCGCGAGACCTACCTGACCTCTGGCTGGCTGCGGGTCTCGCAGCGGGCGCTGGACGACGAGGCGACCACCGACACCTACCCGGTGCAGACCCACCTGCAGGAGGACGTCTCGCCGCTCGTCCCCGGCGAGTTCGTCGACGTGCGCGTCCCGATCAACCCGCTGGTCACCTGGGTGCGGACCGGATCCCGGCTGCGCGTCACGGTGCTCGCACCCGGCGGTGACGTCCCCCTCTGGGAGTTCGACACCATCGACGACGGCACGACGACGGTGACCGTCCAGCACGGACCCGACGTTCCGTCCCGTCTCGTGCTCCCCACCGTCCCGGCGACGCCCGCCGTGACGCCGCTCCCGGCGTGCGACACCCTGCGCGGTCAGCCCTGTCGGGACTGGGTGCGCGCTTCCAACGGCGGTTGACCGGGGCCACCGGCGGCCCGCCCGGCGGGTCCCGGGCCGCCTGCTGTGCTATCGTTACAGTTTCATGACGAAATCTGTGGTCCGGCGGTCCGCCCCGCTCCTGCTCGCCGCAGGCGTGCTCTTGGCCGCAGCGTCGCTGTGGGCCCCAGCCGCCGGCGCACACGCCGACCTGGAGTCGACCGACCCCGAGAATCTCTCGACGGTCACCACCCCCGTCCAGGAGGTGCGCTTCACCTTCACCAAGGCATCGGAACCCGTACGGGAGCGGTTCTCGGTCGAGGGCCCCGACGGTCAGGTCCCCATCGACTCCGTCGAGTCACTCGAGGACGGGACCGTGGTGCTCCTGCGACTGGCCGAACCCGTCGAATCGGGCCGCATCCGGGTGGGCTGGGGAATCCGGGCCGGTGACTCCCACTCCATGAACGGGGCCATCTCGTTCACCGTCGACGCCGAGTCCGCCGCCCCGATCGCCCCGGGGTCGCCGCAGCCGGATCCGACCCCGGGCGCTGCGCCCTCCACGACCATGCCGGTGCCGACCAGCTCGTTGGTCAGCCCGGGTGGCACCGGGGACTCCGGTGACGCGACGGACGCCGACGGCGGGTTGGCGCTCGAGGAGTCGGCCGAGCTCGGCGGCCCGGTCACCGACGAACCGCTCGGCGCCGTGGCCGGCGCCACCGAGGAACGCATCGCGGACGTGCTCCGGGGACTGCTCTACCTGGGGCTGCTCGGCGCCGTCGGCGGCGTCGCCTACCTGGCGGCCGTCCACCGCGGCGCCCGCTCCGAGAGCACCCGGATCGTGCGCCTGGTCCGCGGCCCCGCCCTCCTGGTCGGCCTCGTGGCGGTCGCCGCCGCCGTGGTCGAGGTCGTCATCGTCGCCGGCGGCGGCTGGTCGTCACTGCTCGACCCGGCGGCCTGGACCGACGGCCTGTCGGGTGGCTTCGGGACCGCAACGCTGCTCCGGCTGCTCGGCGCAGCCGGTGTGGCCTGGTTCGTGGCCGGACACGTCGAGAGGGTCCGGGCCGCCACGCCACCGGGCGCCGATCCGTCCGCCGATCTGTCCGCTGACCCAGCCGGTCCATCCGGCGGAGCGACCGCCGAGCCGACCCCTGCGTCCGCGGACGGTGGCACCGCCGCCGGCGGAGTCGCCACCGTCCAGCGCGTCGTGCGCCGCCGCCGCAACCGCGACGACGTCGTCCGCGTCGTCCCGTCGCCGATCGCGTGGCTCGGCGTGGCCGCGCTGCTCGCATCCGAGACGTTCACCGGCCACACGGCCTCGACCGAACCCCGTTGGCTGATCGCCGCCGCGGACGTGACCCACCTGGCCGCCGCCGCCGTCTGGGCCGCCGGCGCCGCGCTGTTGTGCTGGACCTTCTGGCAACGCGGCCGGGTGCGCCCCGGCGACCCGCTGTCACCGTCGGTCCTGCGGTTCTCGACGCTGGCCGGCTGGGCGCTGCTCGCCGTGTCCGTCACCGGGGTGGTCCAGAGCGGCCTGATCCTCGGCTCGCTCGGCGCCCTGGTGTCGACCACGTTCGGCCGGGTCCTGGGCGTCAAGGTGCTCGTCGTCGCCGCCATCGCCTGGACCGGATGGTGGAACCGACGCCACCTGGTCCCCGAGTTCGCCGACGACCAACCCTCATCGGCCGCGGTGCGCCAGCTGCGCGCCTCGCTGACCGCCGAGACCGTCGGCTTCATCATCGTCGTCGCGCTGACCGCCGTGCTGGTCGTCTCGTCGCCGATCTGATCGTCGCAACCCCCGTACCCTGCTCAAGAGCCTTGAGCGATCCACCTCCGGAGGCCCACCGTGAACCACCCGCACCGCCCACACACCGAGCCGAGGGGCGGACCCGCAGCGCCCGCCGACCGACGCCGCCGGGATCGTCGCGGCACCGCGCGCCTCGTCGCGGCGCCCATCGCAGCAGCGGTGGTCGTCGCGCTCGGCGCCGCGGCCTGCGGGAGCGACGAGTCCGCATCGTCGAGCACCACGACGGCCGCGCCGTCGACGACCGCGCCCACCACGACCGGGCCCACGACCACTGCGCCGACCGGAGCGGCCGGCGGGACCGATGCGAGCGCACACAACAGCATCGACGTCGCCTTCGCCCAGGGCATGATCCCGCACCACGCCCAGGCCGTGCAGATGTCGGAACTCGCGGCGACCAACACCACCAACCCCGGGGTGCAGGCACTGGCGCTCGAGATCATCGCCGCCCAGGGTCCCGAGATCCGCTTGATGACCGACTGGCTGACCGGATGGGGCGCCGAGGTGCCCGATCCGAACGCCAGCATGGAGCAGAACATGGAGCTCGCCGGCGGAATGATGATGTCGGGGATGGTCTCGGACAGTGACTTCGAGAAGCTGCGAGCCGCCCGGGACGCCGAGTTCGACCGCCTGTTCCTGGAGCTGATGATCCTCCACCACGAGGGCGCCATCGAGATGGCCCAGCAGGAACTCGACGGCGGCGACTCGCCCGAGGCCAAGGCGCTCGCGCAGCGGATCATCGACACCCAGCAGGCCGAGATCACCAAGATGGAGGCCCTGCTCGGCGTGGGCGGCTGAACGCGCAGGGGTTCACCAGGAGTTCACCCCGACCGCTGGTCGGCGCACCATCCGGTCGGTACCGTACGAACCGGCGGGGCCTGCGGCCCCACCCGGGCTCACGGCGCCGACGGGACCCGGCGGTCCGGGACGAACAGCGCGATGAACGGGAGGGCGAGGTGGATCGGCGCACGTTCCTGACGGCATCGGCCGCCGGCGCAGGGGGGCTGCTGCTCGCCGGTTGCTCCCCGCCGTCACCCAGCTATCCGCCACAGTCGGGTCTGGCCTTCGAGGGCATCGGCCCGTACCCGTCGGGCGTCGGCTCGGGCGACCCGACGCCGACCTCGGTGCTGTTGTGGACCCGGGTGCACCCCGAACGCGACGGCGGCACCGGCGTGCCCGTCACCGTCGAGGTCGCCACCACCCCGTCGTTCGCGAACGTCGTGTGGTCCGGAACGGCGCTCGCCACCGGGTTGCGCGACCACTGCGTCACCGTCGACGCCACGGGGCTCGAGCCCGGCACGACGTACTGGTACCGGTTCCGCCACGACGCCCAGACGAGTCCGCTCGGCCGCACCCGCACCGCCCCTGTCGGCCCGGTCGACCGGTTCCGCGTCGCGGCGTTCTCGTGTCAGCGCTTCACCCACGGGTTCTTCACCGCCCACAGCGACCTGGCATCGCTCGCCGAGGACCCCGACACCGACGTCGACCTGGTGCTGTCACTGGGTGACTACGTCTACGAGACCGGCTACGCCGACCGGGTCTACGTGCCGGGACGAGAGGACCCCATCCAACAGGCGGTCACCCAGGACGAGTTCCGTTCCAAGTACCGCATGTACCGCTCGGACCCGGGCCTGCAGGCCATGCACGCCGCCTACCCGGTCGTCCACGTCTTCGACAACCACGACGGACTGTTCCAACCGGGCGACCCCCAGACGGCCGGCGCGCTCGCCGCGTTCGACGAGCACCTGCCGGTGCGCCGCCGACTCCCCGGTCGGATCGACCGGTCGCTGCGCTGGGGCGACCTGGCCGAGGTGTTCGTCACCGACCAGCGGTCGTTCCGGTCACCGACGCTGCCGGACGCCACGCCGCTCGGCACGTCGACCACCGACGAGCCGGGGATGCTGGATCCGTCCCGCACCATGCTGGGGATCGACCAGCGCGACTGGTTGGTCGACGGACTGACGACGTCGAGCGCCCGGTGGAAGGTCGTCGGCAGTCAGCTGATGTTCTGGCCGTGGCGGTCGGTCGGCCGGTTCCCCGGACAGCCCCGCGGGTCGGGCGTGTACTTCAACACGACCCAGTGGGACGGCTACATCGGCGAACGGCACCACATCCTGGACGCGCTCGACGCCGCCGACACCCGGGACACCGTGCTGTTCTCCGGGGACAGCCACTTCTTCTCGGCGGCCGAGGTCAGCTCCGACGTGGACGTCGTGGGCTCCACCCCACGGATCCTGGAGTTCGGCACCGGATCGATCACCTCGAACAACGCCGACGAGAACGGGTACCCGGGCGACGAGTCGACCGTCCCGTTCCTGAACCTGTCGAACTCCAACCACCTCCGCTGGTTCGAATCGGACCGCCACGGCTACGTGCTCGCCGAGTTCACCCCCGGCTCGGTCACCGCCGAGGCCCGATCGCCCCGCACGGTCCGCCAGCCGACCTCTGCGGCCGACGTGCTGATCCGCTTCACCGCCGCCAGCGGTTCGCAGCGGCTCCGCCGCCTGCCGGTCTGAGCGGTCGGTCGACCCGACCCCGTCAGCGGATCAGCAGGCCGGGTTTCTCGACCACCCGGCCGACGAGTCGCTCGTCGGGGACGAGCGTGGCGGTCCCACCGCCGCTGACCGTCAGTCGGTAGGAGATGAACTGGGCCGACTGCTGGCCCCAGGTGCCGCCTCCGGTGAGCTTGAACGGGTCGGCGTTCGGGGTGAAGAACACACCGGACAGCGTCACGCCGGCCCCGCCCGCCATGGCGAACTTGCTGCTCGACAGTTCCGACCAGTAGGCGAGACCCGAGAACGGCCCCTCGGTCGGAGCGAGCCACCTCGGCGGCGCACCGCCGGTCACCTGGAGGTCGCCGTTGTTCATGATCACCGCGGCACGGTTCACGTTCAGGTCGCCGCCGGTCACCTTCCACTCGCCGTCGCGCTGGTAGATCCAGGCGGCCTGGGAACTCGACGAGGTGGTGCACGGCGTCGTCACCAGCGGCGGGGTGCACGACGCCGAGAGCGACGAGGTCGGGTTGGCCGTGTTGAAGTTGAGTGCCCCACCGGTCATGGAGATCGCCTTGTCCATCACCACGTTGCCCCCGGAGAACGTGACCGTGGTCCCGTTGCCGATCGAGAGTCCGCTCGGACAGTCCACCCACCAGTTCCCGGTGACGGTGACGGTGCCGGTGGGGTTGCAGCTCTGCGACGCGCGCCACCGTTGGAACCCTGAGGGTTGGCCGCTCGTGCCGATCGCGGTGCGCAGGTTGTCGAGGTAGGGCGCCGCCTCGGTCGGACAGCCCTCGATCGCAATGGAGAGGTAGTTCGGATAGGACGACTTGCAGTTGAACCGCCAGTCGACGGGCGCCCTGGTCGACCGGGACGCCTGGTTGGCTGGAGTGGGCGACAGCCGACCGTTCAGCACGTCGGACGAGTCACAGGCGGGGGCGGCGCAGGTGGTCGAGCCCGGGGGGTGGGCGAACAGGGTCACCTGACCCGGGGTGTCGCCGCTCGACGGCACCGCTTGGAGCTTCGACCCGGTGCCGCTCGCCGAGATCGTCACCTGGTTCGACGAGCACGAGGATCCATCGGAGTCGACGGCGATCAGTCCGGGGATGGCGGGAGTGCTGCCCGTGGCCTCGGCACCGGCGGTGAGCTGGGAGCCGCCCGTGACGCTGAGCGCCGTGCACCCGGTCGGGTCGAGCAG
>CAIYGQ010000244.1 GCA_903925745.1 uncultured Actinomycetes bacterium
CCTGGATCCAGCCGAACAGGATCATGGCGACGTTGGCGCCCACGATCGTGACGACGGCCGTGATGTCCGTGACGCCCGAGTACGCCGCGATCAGCACGATCATCAGGGACGCGCTGAACGAGTACTCGACCCAGCGGAACCGGTTGATGCCGCGTGCCAGGTCCGCCTCGTAGGTGGCCCGTCCGGCGGTGGCGGTCAGCAGGTGGTCGAGCGCGGCGAGCGCCAGGAACACGGCCACCGCGATGCCGATGGGCAGGTCGAACAGCGGCTGCGGGTCGCTCAGGCGACTGCCCGGCGGCCCGGTCGGGAAGGTGGAGGTGATCGAGATGGCGAAGCCGCCGCTCAGCACCAGGATCAGCACCGCCTGGACGGCGTGCAGGCCGGTCAGGCCGACGTTCCAACGCCACAGTCCCCGCAGGCGCTCCGGCGAGGTGTCGACCGGGGGGACCGGCGAGGAGTTCGGGTGCACAGAGGTGGGGGAGTCGCTCACGACGCCAACCTACGGCGCGGGTGCTGCGGTGGCGGCGACCCGCTCCACGTAGGGTTCCCGTCGGTGTACGACTTCGCCCGCCGGCCCGCCTGGATCGTGAGTCACGTGCTCGTCGTGCTGGGTGTTGTGGCGCTCGTCGTGCTGGGGTTCTGGCAGCGCGCCCGCTGGGTCGAGCGCAGCGACATCGCCGAGCGCATCGAGCAGCGGGCCACGGCGGCGCCGGTGCCGCTGGACCAGGTGGTCCCGCCGGGATCGACCGCTGGTTCGCTGCCGGAGTCCGCCGAGTTCACGCGGATCAGCGCGTCCGGCACCTGGGACGCCCCGGCCGAGGTGTACGTGCGGAACCGCTCGTACTCGGGGGCACCGGGTTCCTGGGTGGTCACGCCGTTGGTGCAGGAGGACGGCACGGCGCTCGCCGTCGTACGGGGGTGGGTCCCGACCGTCGACCCCGACCCACCCGGTCCGCCGTTCCCCGGGGCCGAGCCCCCGGGTGGCCCCGTGTCGATCGCCGGTGTCCTCCAGTTCAGCCAGTCCCGGGGCGACTTCGGCACCGCCGATCCGGCCGAGGGGCGACTCGAGGTGGTCAGCCGGGTCGATCTGGATCGACTGGCCGACCAGCTCCCGTACCCGCTCGAGCCGGCGTGGGTGCTGCTCGACGCCCAGGAGCCACCGCAGACCACGCGCCTGCCCGCCCGGGTCGCGGTCGAGGTCCCGTCGTCGACCCAGAACCTGTCCTACATGTTCCAGTGGTGGCTGTTCGCCGCGATCGCCGCCGGCGGCTACGTGCTCGTGCTGCGGCGCCAGGCCCGGGCCCAGGCGATCGGCGGCGAGACTCCGGTCGACGACGACCGGGTCCCGGACGCGGTCACGCCGTCCGGTTCGCTCGACGCCGCCGGTGACCGGGAGTCGGGTGGCGGCTGAGGCGGACCGTCCGGCTCCGACGGTCCGCGACCGGATCATGGCCGCCGCCGTCCGCTGCGCCGAACGCAGCGGTGTGCGCCGGTTCTCACTCGAGGACGTGGCCACCGAGGCGGAGGTGTCGCGGACGACCATCTACCGGCAGTTCCCGGGCGGTCGAGACCAGTTGGTCCAGGAGGCGGCCACCTGGGAGGTCGCCCGGTTCTGGCGGCGGGTCGGACGCGCCGTGGCGCAGGAGGCGACGCTTGAGGACCGGCTCGTCACCGGGATCATGGTCGGCGCCGACATGATCGCCCGCAGCCGCATCATGTCGAACCTCGGCGAGGCCGAACTCGAGGAGCTCGCCGTCGCGCTCCGGCCCTCGGACCCCTTGGTGCACGGGGTCATCCGCGACTCGCTGCGACGCATGCTGGCGAGCGAGCAGGACGCTGGCCGGGTGGGAGTGGGGGTGGACCTGGACCGGGCGGCGGACTACCTGACCCGCATGACGCTGTCGGTCCTGTCGAGTCCCGCCGGGGTCGACCTGGGCGACCGGGACGCCACCACCGAGCTGGTGCGCACCCAGTTCCTCGGCGGCATCGTCCCGACCTGAGCCTGCCCCCGAACGCGTTTCGGTGCATCCGGGCCACGATGTGGCCTCGGATGCACCGAAACGCGGCGACTGGGCGGCGACTGGGCGGCGACTGGGCGGCGGGCGCCACGGCCGGGGGTCGGATGTCACAGCGGGGGTGCGTTGTCAGTGAGACGGATTCGGTCTTATTGTTCCATTCGTGGCCATCGCCATCGGGGGAACCGAGCGCTCCAGCGCAGCACCCGTGGAACCGGCCGACGCGTCCGGGCCCACTCCCGACCCCGCTCCGGCCGGGGCGGCCGTCTCCAACGAGGACCGGGCCCTCGACGCCCTCGTCGAGTGCGTCCTCCGCTGGGGCATGGCCAAGACGACCGTCGACGACGTGGCCCGGGCCGCCGGGATCTCCAGAGCCACGCTCTACCGGCTGTTCCCGGGGGGCAAGGCCGCCATGGTCCAGGCGGGCACCCGACGGATGGTGACCCAGCTCGCCGATGCGGTCGCAGCCGACCTGGACGGTGCGGTCGACCTGGGCGACGCCCTCACCCGGGCGATCGTCTCGGCCCGCCGCTTCCTCTCCGACGACGAGGTCCTCCAGCTCCTCCTGGAGCGCGACCCCGCCTCGGTGCAGGCCCAGCTGGCACTCGGTGGATTCGACCAGGTGCTCGATGCCGCCGCCGGCGCCATGGGCCCGGCGCTCGCCCCCTTCGCCGGTTCGCCCGATCGGGGTGCCGCCGCCTCGGTGTGGGCGGCCCGCCTGCTCGTGTCGTACCTGACCGATCCGACCGCCGACGACCTGGGTGACCCCGAGGTCGCCGGCGGGCTGGTCCGCGACTTCCTCCTGCCCGGCTTCGCGCCGCAGGGCTGCGGTACCGCCAGTCAGTCCAGTCAGTCCAGTCAGTCCAGCAACCCATCACCCCATCCACCCACCGAACCGGCGGGCACCACGCCGGACCAGGAGGTCACCCCGTGAGCACCTACGAAGAGATGATCGGCCGAGCCGACGTGAACGACCTGGAGGCCATCCTCGCCGTCACGAACACCGACCGTGACGCCGTGATCTCGGCGGTGGCCCAGAACTCCGAGGCGATCTTCACCTGGGACTACACCAAGGGGGCGCGGCCGTCCCTCGACAAGCTCTACGAGAAGGCCAAGGTCTCCATGTGGAACGGCGAGACCGACCTGCCGTGGGACACGCCGGTCGACCAGGAGCAGCTCGTCGTCGTCAACGCCGAGCAGAACGCGGCCCAGGGTCTGGGGTTGGCCGACTTCGACGTGAGCGGCACACCCTTCGAGTCCTGGACCGAGGACCAGTGGATCCGGCTCGGCATCGAGTCGCAGAACTGGACCCTGAGCCAGTTCATGCACGGTGAGCAGGGTGCGCTCATCTGTACGGCGAAGATCGTCGAGACGGTGCCGTGGATCGACGCGAAGTACTACGCGTCGACGCAGGTGATGGACGAGGCCAGGCACGTCGAGGTGTTCGCCAAGTACCTCGACACGAAGCTGTCCGGGTACTACCCGGTGAACTCCCACCTGAAGATGCTCCTCGACGACATCGTCAGCGACAGCCGGTGGGACATGACCTACCTGGGCATGCAGATCATGGTCGAGGGTCTGGCGCTCGCCGCCTTCGGCTTCATGCACCAGATGACCACCGAACCGCTGCTCAAGCAGCTGCTGCGCTACGTGATGAGTGATGAGGCCCGACATGTCGCCTTCGGCGTCCTGTCGCTCAAGGAGTTCTACGAGCAGCTGTCCGACGCCGAGATGCTCGAGCGCCAGGAGTTCGCCTTCGAGGCCGCCGTGCGCATGCGGGACCGCTTCATGCAACAGGAGGTCTGGGAGCGCATGGACGTCCCCGTCAAGGAGGCGATCGAGCTCGTCATGCGGACCCCGACGCGGCAGCTGTTCCAGATGATGCTGTTCTCCAAGATCGTCCCGAACTGCAAGAAGCTGGGCCTGTTGGACCGCAACGACCAGTGGCTGCGGCACCGGTTCGAGGAGATCGGCGTGATCCAGTTCGAGGACTGGGCCGACACGTCCGACGAGTACGAGAACTTCGCCCTCGGCAACGACCTGCAGCCCGCCCAGGGCTGACGGCACCGATCCGCTCCCCGCGCTGCTGGCGCCGGGGACGGGCGGGCGCCCTCAACGATGTCAGCGACACGCCGGGTCCTGCGACCCGGCGTCGTCGCGCCTAGGGTCCGCCCGTGACCGACGATCGGACCCCGGGCGAGACGCCATCGGGTGCCTCCGGTCCGGTCGGTCCGGCGGGCCACGGTGCCGAGCCGGACCGGGCGATGCTCGTGCTGCACGCCCTGCGGCTGCGCAACCTGGCCGAGGTCGACGTCGTCGCGGAGCGTTACGGACTGGAGCCCGACCGGGTCGCAGCCAGCCTGCGGTCGCTGGCCGACGACGGCTGCGTCACCCATCGTGATGGTCGCTTCAGCGGATGGCGCCTCACCTCGTCGGGTCGCTCGCTCGGAGAACGGCTCCTGGCCGAGGAGCTCGATGCGTCGGGTCTGCGGGAGCAGGTCGAAGCGGCCTACTCGGACTTCCTGGAGCTCAACCCCCGGCTGCTGGCGGTGTGCACCGACTGGCAGGTCGTGGACTCGCCCGACGGCCCGGTCGTGAACGACCACTCGGATCCGGGCCGCGACCAGGAGGTCCTGGAGCGGCTCGCCGACCTCCACGAGCGGGTCGTGCCGATCACCGACGCGCTGGCCGGTAGTCTCTGGCGGTTCCGTGGCTACACGGGGCGGCTGGAGGCCGCCCACGAACGGGTGCGGGCCGGGGACCTCGAGTGGATCACGACCCCGTCGATCGACTCGTACCACACGGTGTGGTTCGAGCTGCACGAGGACCTCCTGGCCACCCTCGGCCGGGAACGCAGCCAGGAACGGGGCGACGACCCCGGGGAGTCCGATGCCGGGTCGACCGGTGTCGAGGAGACGCAGGAGTGATCGTGAACGCAGCCAGAGCACCACATCGGCCACGGGCCGGGGTGTGGTCGTGAGCGCCCGGTTCGGGCGGGTCGTCACCGCCATGGTCACGCCGTTCGACGAGCGCGGCGACCTGGATCTGGACGCGGCAGCCGAGCTCGCCGACTGGCTCGTCGCCACCGGATCCGACGGGCTCGTGCTCGCCGGCACGACCGGCGAGGGCCCGACCCTCACCGACGCCGAGGCGTTGGCGCTGTTCCG
This sequence comes from uncultured Actinomycetes bacterium, assembly GCA_903925745.1. Taxonomy (GTDB): domain Bacteria; phylum Actinomycetota; class Acidimicrobiia; order Acidimicrobiales; family Microtrichaceae; genus SXMI01. Next base: position 5,183 of record CAIYGQ010000244.1, read on the forward strand.
GCGGGTGCGGGAGACCGTCGAGGTGCCGCTGCTCGCCGGCACCGGGTCGAACGCCACGGCGCACGCGGTCGAGTTGACCCGCCGGGCCGCCGAGACCGGCATCGACGGGATCCTGAGCGTCACCCCGTACTACAACCGTCCGTCCCAGACCGGGATCGAGGCGCACTTCCGGGCCGTGGCCGGCGCGACGGACCTGCCGGTCGTGATCTACGACATCCCCGTCCGGACCGGCCGGAAGGTCGCGACCGGGACGATCGTCCGTCTGGCCCGAGAGGTCCCCAACGTCGTCGGGGTCAAGGACGCGGCGGGTGATCCGGCCGAGACGGCCCGGCTGATGTCGCTCGCCCCGGCCGGATTCGAGCTCTACAGCGGCGACGACGCCGCCACGCTGCCGCTGCTGGCCGTGGGTGCGGTCGGCGTGATCTCGGTCGCGTCGCACTGGGTGGCCCGCCAGTTCGGCGAGATGTTCGACGCCGCCGAACGCGGCGACCTGGCGACGGCCCGCCGCATCAACGCCCAGCTCATCCCGTCGTTCGACTTCGAGACCGGCGACGACGCCCCGAACCCGGTGCCCACCAAGGCGCTGCTCGGTGTGCTCGGACTGCACGTCGGCGAGTGCCGACCGCCCATGGGGCCGGCCCCTGACGGTCTGGTGGCCCGGGCGCGTGCCGTGCTGGACGGATTGGGCTGAGTCATGGCTGCACCCGTCAACATCACGTTCCTCGGCGGTCTCGGCGACATCGGCCGGAACTGCGCCGTCCTCGAACAGGAGGGCTCCCTGCTCCTGATCGACTGCGGGATCATGTTCCCCGACACCGACATGCTCGGTGTCGACGTCGTCCTGCCGGACTTCACCTGGTTGCTCGAGCGGGCCGACGACATCGTCGGCTGCGTGGCCACCCACGGGCACGAGGACCACGTCGGCGGGTTGTCCTACCTGCTGCGGGAGGTCGAGTTCCCGGTGTTCGGCTCCGAACTCACACTGGGGCTGGCCCGCGGTCGGATCGAGGAGGCCGGGCTCCTGAAGCGGACCGAGCTCACCCCGGTCGCCGACGGCGAGGTGTGGGAGATCGGCCCGTTCGACGTCGAGTTCATCCCGACGACCCACTCGGTGCCCCAGGCGTTCGCCACCGCCTACCACACCGCGCAGGGAACGATCCTCCACTCGGGTGACTTCAAGATCGACCTGACGCCGGTCGACCGTCGGCTGACCGACCTGGCGCACATCGGTGCGCTCGCCGACACCGACGGGATCCGGCTGCTGCTCGCGGACTCGACGAACGCCGACCAGCCGGGTCACTCGCGTTCGGAGACGAGCGTGGGCGAGGTGCTCTACAACCTGATGCACCACCAGGAGGGCCGTCGGGTGGTGGTGGCCTGCTTCGCGAGCCACATCCACCGGATCCAGCAGCTCGCCGACGCCGCCGTGGCCTTCGGGCGCGTGGTGGCCCCGCTCGGGCGCTCGATGCGCCGCAACGTGACGATGGCCCGCGAGCTCGGGCTGTTGAGGATCCCGGACTCGGCGTTGATCCCCGCCGAGGACATCGGTGACCACGATCCGGCTCGGGTCATGGTGATCTGCACCGGCTCCCAGGGTGAGCCGATGTCGGCGCTGGCCCAGCTGGCCACGGGTGACAACCGGTTCCTGGCGCTGACCGACGAGGACACGGTGATCCTGAGCTCCCATCCGATCCCGGGCAACGAGCACGCCGTGACCCGTGTGATCGACAACCTGATGCGGCTCGGCGCCGACGTCGTGCACTCGGGGATCTCGGACGTGCACGCCACGGGCCACGCCAAGCGCGAGGAGCTGAAGCTCTACCAGTCGATCGTGCAGCCCGAGTGGTTTGTGCCGGTCCACGGCGAGTACCACCACCTGGTCGCCCACGCCCGGATCGCCGAGCTCATGGGTGTGCCGAGCGACCACGTCCTCGTCGCCGAGGACGGCGACCGACTGGTGCTCGACGACGAGGGGTTGCGCAAGGCCGGCACCGTGCCCGCCGACTACGTGTACGTCCACGGCACCGTCGGCGACGTCAGCACCAACGTGCTCGCCGACCGTCAGGTGCTGGCGCGTGAGGGTCTGGTGTCGGTGATCGTCTGCGTCGACGGCAACGGCCGGCTGGTCGCGGGTCCCGAGGTCGCCACGCGGGGCTGGGTCCACGCCGGCGACTCCGCCCAGTTGATCGGTGAGCTGTCGGACCGGGTGGCGGGTGCGGTCCGCGACGCCCTGGCGGGTGGCCGACCGAACGACCAGGAGTTGGCCAAGGTCGTTCGGCGCTCCGCGGGATCGTTCGTGTCGGAGCGGACCCGGCGCCGGCCGGTGATCGTCCCGGTCGTCCTGCGCACCTGAACGGATCGGAACTCCAACTCTGTGATGCGGTGAGAGGCCCAGAGGGCCCTCACCGCATCACAGAGCCGTGTGGAGGTGGGCGACGGATGTCACTCCGCCGGTGTTGGCCGTCGGGTCCGCCGTGGGCGAACCTGACGCCCGGAGCTGACGGGCCGGACCCGCGGGTCCCGGATCGTCGGAGGTGCCAGTGTTCGCTCGGCTCGGTGGGTTCTGTGTTCGTCGCCGCGGCTGGGTGGTCGTCACCTGGCTGGTCGCCCTGGTGCTCGGCGGAGTGGCGGTCGGCGCGGTGGGGGACGACTTCCGCAGCGAGTTCGGGCTGCCGGACGTCGAGAGCCGGGCCGGCTTCGACGTCCTGCAGGAGTCCTTCGCCGGTCAGGGTGCCGGCGAGACCGGCAACATCGTGTTCCAGTCCGACGACGGGTTCTCGGACGCGGAGCGGGCGGCCGCCGTCGAGTTCCTGGGACGTGTCGACGCGCTCGACCGGACGACCGTCGTCTCGCCCTTCGCCCCCGGCGGCGAACTGCAGGTCTCGCCGCTGCCGGGCGTGGCGGGGACGATCGCCTTCGCGACCGTCGAGGTCGAGGGCGAACTCGATCGCGAGGAGGCCCAGGACTTCGGCGAGCAGATCGCGGGGCTCGCCCCCCAGGTCGACGGGCTGCGGGTCGAGTTCAGCGGGGCGATGTTCGCGTCCTTCGAGCCACCGGCTTCCGAGCTGCTCGGGCTGGCCTTCGCGGTCGTCATCCTGATCCTGGCGTTCGGATCCGTGCTGGCCATGGGCCTGCCGATCGGCGTGGCGCTCGGCGGGATCGGAGTCGGCACGGTGCTGTTGATGCTGTTGTCGAACCTGATGTCGATGCCCGACTTCGCCACGACCCTCGGCGTCATGATCGGACTGGGCGTGGGCATCGACTACGCGCTCTTCATCGTCACCCGTCACCGCGAGCAGCTGCGTGCCGGGCACTCGGTGGCCGAGTCGGTGTCGATCGCCATCGACACCTCGGGTCGGGCGGTGACGTTCGCCGGCCTGACCGTCGTGATCTCGCTGCTCGGCATGGTCCTGATGAACGTCAGCTTCGTGACCGGCCTGGGTGTCGGCGCGGCGGTGGTCGTCACGGTGACGATGGTGGCCTCGCTCACCCTGCTGCCGGCCCTCCTCGGCTTCGCCGGCGACCGCGTCGACCGGACCCGTTGGCGGGGGTTGGTGGCGGCGGGCCTGGTGGCACTCGGCATGGTCGGCGCCGGCCTGTCGGTGCAGCCCCTGCTCGTCGCCTTCCCGTTGGCGGTCGTCGTGATGGTCGCCGGGTTGTTCGTGCCGCTGCTCCGGCGTGAGGTGCCGACGCCACCGGCGAAGCCGCTCGAACAGACCGTGGCGTACCGCTGGAGCCGTCTGGTGCAGCGCCGGCCGTGGCTGATGGCCGCCGGTTCGACGCTCGTCCTGTTGCTGCTCGCGGTCCCCGTGCTCAGCCTGCGGCTCGGGTTCGCCGACGAGAGCAACAACCCTCCGGAGTCGACCACCCGGCAGGCCTACGAACTGCTCGCCACCGGATTCGGACCCGGCTTCAACGGTCCGCTCACCCTGGTTGCGGAACTCCCCCCGGGTGCCACCCCGGATGACCTGTCGGGGGTCACCCCCGCCGTGGCGGCCGATCCCGGGGTGGCGTTCGCGACACCGGGGATCCCGAACGACCCCGGCGCGCCGACGGCGCTGGTGTGGCGGGTCTTCCCGACCACCGCGCCACAGGACGAGGCGACCACCGAACTGGTCCAGCGGCTGCGCTCCGATGTGCTGCCGGTGGCCACCGGCTCGAGCGGTGCGGACGTGCTGGTGACGGGGTTCGTCGCGGTCACCGTCGACTTCTCGGACTACCTGGCGGGTCGACTGGTGCTCTTCTTCGGCGTGGTGCTCGCGCTGTCGTTCCTCCTCCTCATGGTCGTGTTCCGGTCGCTGTTGGTGCCGCTGAAGGCCGTCGTCATGAACCTGTTGAGCATCGGCGCCGCGTACGGCGTGCTGGTGGCGGTGTTCCAGTGGGGCTGGATGAAGGGCCTGGTCGGCGTCGAGCCCGCCCCGATCGAACCGTTCATCCCGATGATGCTCTTCGCGATCGTGTTCGGGCTGTCGATGGACTACGAGGTGTTCCTGTTGTCCCGGGTCCGTGAGGAGTGGGTGCGCACGGGTGACAGCAGCCGGGCCGTGGCCGACGGTCTGGCCGCCACCGCCCGGGTCATCACGGCGGCCGCGGCGATCATGGTGTTCGTCTTCGGGTCGTTCCTGTTGGAGGACGACCGGGCGATCAAGCTCTTCGGGTTGGGACTCGCCCTGGCCGTCCTCCTCGACGCGACGATCGTCCGGCTGCTGCTCGTGCCGGCGACGATGGAACTGCTCGGTGACCGCAACTGGTGGCTGCCGGGCTGGCTCGACCGGGTGCTGCCGCGCCTGCACGTCGAGGGGCCGGCGGCGTCCACCACGGATGGTGGCGGCGGTGAGGGTCCTGACGGTGCCGAACGGGAGCTCGAGACCGTCGGCTGAGCGTCCTGCAGCGGCGCTGGACCGCCCCGGGTCGGTGGGCGGGGAGGGGCTCCGCCATCGTGGGTTCGTCGCCCGGTAGCGTGGGAGGGCCGTGGCCACCAAGACCCCCCCGTCATCACGGTCCTCCGGTCGTTCCTCCCGATCCAGTTCGGGCAGGTCGTCCCGGACCGGATCCCAGCCGCCCCGTTCCTCGTCCAGGACCGGTTCCTCTCGCGCTGCGCCCGCCAAGGGGGGCACCCGCCGGGCTCCGGCGGGTCGGGCCCCGCGCAACTCCTCGACCCCCTGGTCGTACCTGTTCGACGGACACGGCCACGACGTGCTCGGGGTGTTGTGCCTCCTGGTGGCGGTGCTCGTGGCCCTGGGCGTCTGGCTCGGTGCCGCCGGTCCCCTGGGAGCGGGTCTCGAGACGCTGACGCGCGGCCTGGTCGGCGTGTACGCGGTGGTCGTCCCGCTGGTGCTCGTCGGCGTCGGCGTGTTGTTGATCCGGGGCCGTCAGTCCCACGGCCCGACCGTGCCCGGCTCGGACCGTCGGTCGCGTCGCACCGCCGACGAGGGGGAGCCCGCCTCCGGGGCCGCGGACGGCACGGCCGTGATGGACCTGCCCGTCGACCGCACCCCGGCCCGGATCGCAGGTGCCGTCCTGGCCGCAGTGGTGCTGCTCGGCGTCGCACACCTGGTCGCCGGACAGGGACCGACGATCGAGGCCGACGGTGTCGACGCCTTCGCCGGGGCCGGCGGACTGCTCGGAGCCGCCATCGGCGCCCCGTTGCTCGCCGTCGTCGGGCCGTGGGGAGCTTGGGCGGTGCTCGTTGCGCTGGCGGTGCTCGCCGCAGCCCTCCTGAGTGGCCGTCCGATCCGGCAGCTGGCCGGTCAGGTCGCCCGCGGGTTCCGCCCGGCGGTCGGCGCGGTCGTGGCGTGGGTGCGCCAGCTCTTCGTCGTGGGTGGGGCGGCGGACGCGGGATCGCCGGCGATCAGCCTCTACGACCAGGACGAGGCGGCAGGGCCGTCCCGTCCCCGCCGGGACCGGTCCGGACCGGGTCGCGCCGTCGACGCGGCGACCGTCGACGACGGCCACGACGGTGCGCCGGGGCAGCCCGCCGACGGGTCCTCACCCGACCCGGCCCCGGCGGCAGCGGCGACCCCTCCGGCGCCCCTGCCCGTGCCCGCCGGCCCCGCTGAGCAACTCGAGATCGACCTGCCCCCGGGTGCGGCCGGTTCCGCCTGGAAGCTCCCGCCGGCGAACTCGCTGTCGCTGTCGCCGCGGTCGACGGTGGACACCCGGGCGGTCGAGCAGCGGGGCCAGCAGCTCGAGGCGGCGCTCGCCGAGCACGGGGTGGAGACCCGACTGGTCGGCATGGTCGTCGGCCCGACGGTGACCCGCTACGAACTGGAGCTCGGGGTGGGCGTCAAGGTGGCCCGAGTCACCACGCTCGCCAAGGACATCGCGTACGCCCTGGCGTCGCCCGACGTCCGGATCCTGGCGCCGATCCCGGGCCGCCAGGCGATCGGGATCGAGGTCCCCAACGAGGACCGCAAGGTCGTCAACCTGGGCGACATCCTCTCCTCACCCGAGGCGAAGGCCGCCGACCATCCCCTGGAGGTCGGCGTCGGCCGGGACATCACCGGTAGCGCCGTGCTGATGAACCTGGCCGAGATGCCCCACCTGCTGATCGCCGGTCAGACCGGCGCCGGCAAGTCCAGCTGCATCAACTCGATCATCACCTCGGTGATGATGCGGTCGACGCCCGAGCAGGTGCGGATGATCCTGGTGGACCCGAAGCGGGTGGAGCTCACCCAGTACAACCGGATCCCGCACCTGTTGACCCAGGTCGTCACCGATCCCCGCAAGGCGTCCAACGCGCTCAACTGGGCCGTCAAGGAGATGGACCGGCGCTACGACCTGCTCTCCGAGGTCGGGGCCCGGGACATCGGCAGCTACAACGCGTCGTTCGACGCCGGGGAACTGGTGCCCGGCCTCGGTGAGGATCGGGAGTTCCGTCGCCTCACCTACATCCTGATCGTCGTCGACGAGTTGAACGACCTGATGATGACCGCCCCCCGCGACGTGGAGGACGCCATCTGCCGGATCGCCCAGAAGGCCCGGGCGGTCGGCATCCACCTGGTGATCGCCACCCAGCGACCGTCGGTCAACGTGATCACGGGCACGATCAAGGCGAACATCCCGGCTCGCCTGGCCTTCGCCGTGGCCTCGGCGACCGACTCGAAGGTGATCCTGGACGGCCCCGGCGCCGAGCGGCTCGTCGGCAAGGGCGACATGCTCCTGCTGGGTTCCGGATCCTCGGTCCCGCACCGGATCCAGGGCGCCTGGGTCGACGAGAAGGAGGTCGCGTCGATCGCGGCGTTCTGGCGGAGGCAGTCGCCGACGGTCGACACGTCGGCCTCGGACGAGGTGCAGGGCGACCAGCACGCTCCGGCCGCCGCCGGCGGGTCCGGCGGTGGTGGCTCCGCCGGGGACGACGACGCGCTCCTGGAGCAGGCCATGGACCTCGTCGTCGGTGAGCAGCTCGGATCCACCTCCATGCTGCAGCGGCGGTTGAAGGTGGGCTTCGCCCGGGCCGGTCGTCTCATGGATCTGCTCGAGCAGCGCGGCGTCGTGGGTCCGTCCGAGGGGTCGAAGGCGCGGGCGGTCCTGATCACGCCCGAGGAGCTCGCCACCATGCGTGGCGGGGGACCGGCTCCGTCCGGCGGGGGACCGGCTCCGTCCGGCGGGGGACCGGCTCCGTCCGGCGGGGGACCGGCTCCGTCCGGCGGGGGACCGGCTCCGTCCGGCGGTGCCGACGACGGAGATGACCCCGACCCCGGGTCGCCGTTCGTCGGCGACGGGCCGGACTGAGGCCCGTGCCGCGGAAGGACTACTCCGCCGAGGGGCTCACGATCCACTGGGACAGTGACCTCTGCATCCACTCGGGTCGATGCCTGCAGGCCCTGCCCGAGGTCTTCGACACCGCGGCCCGGCCGTGGATCCGGCCGGGCGCCACACCGGCTGACGACCTGGCCGTGGCGGTCGACGCGTGCCCGAGCCGGGCGCTCACCTACACCCGCAGCGACGGTGGCCCTGACGGCCCCGGCGCCCGTCGCTCCGAGGACGCAGGAGTCCGGGTTCCGGCGGACGCGTTCACGATCCACGTGAAGCCGGCGGGCCCGCTGGCCGTCACGGGTCCGGTCCAGGTGCTCTCCGCCGAGGGTGAGGTGCTCGCCGGCGGTGACCGCGTCTTCCTGTGCCGCTGCGGTGGGTCGGCCCGCAAGCCGGTGTGCGACGGGACCCACAAGCGTTCCGGCTTCCAGGGCTGAGGGGCGCAGGCAGGGTCGGGATGGACCTCGACTTCCGGACCGTCACCACGGGCCTCCGCTTCCCCGAGGGCCCGGTGCCGCTGGCCGACGGGTCGGTGCTGGTGGTGGAGATCGCCCGGGGCACCCTGAGCCGCGTCGCCCCGGACGGCACCGTGGACGTGGTCGCCGACTGCGGGGGTGGTCCGAACGGTGCGGCACTCGGCCCCGACGGCACCGTGTGGATCACCAACAACGGTGGGTGCTTCACGTGGATCGAGTTCGGCGACCTGCTCCTGCCGGGGCCGACCGCGCCGGAGTGGTCCGGTGGTGGCTGCATCCAGCGGGTCGATCCGTCCACCGGTGGGGTGGACACCGTCTACACCCACAGCGACGGCCGACCGTTGCGGGCCCCGAACGACCTGGTCTTCGACGGTCACGGCGGTTTCTGGTTCACCGACCACGGGGTCCGTCAGGGTCGCTCCAGCGACCGCACCGGTGTGCACTATGCGCTCGCCGACGGGTCGCGGTGCCGCGAGGTGCTGTTCCCGTTGGACGCACCGAACGGGATCGGCCTGTCGCCGGCCGGTGACCGCCTCTACGTCGCCGAGACCCACACCGGGCGACTCTGGGCCTGGGACGTCCCGGAGCCCGGTGTGGCGGTCGGTGGCGGACTCCTCGAGCCGCACGGCGAGCTGCTCGTCGGGTTGCCGGGCGCCCAGCTGCTCGACTCGCTGGCGGTCGACGCCGACGGCCTCGTGTGCGTGGGCACGCTCCAGCACGGCGGGATCACGGTGGTCGATCCCGACGGTGCCCGGGTGGAACACGTGCCCCTCGACGACCCGCTGGTCACCAACCTGGCCTTCGGGGGGGACGGGGCGCGCACGGTGTACGTCACCTGCTCCGCGACCGGACGACTGGTGGCGGGGGAGTGGCCCCGTCCGGGTCTCCGGCTCGCCCACACCTGAGCGGCACCGCACGGACCGCAGCGCCCCGTAACCTCGGCGTCCGTGCCGTCGTACTGGGTCCAGACACTGGGGTGCCCCAAGAACGAGGTCGACTCCGACGTCATCGAGGGGTCCCTGCGCCGCGACGGCATGGATGCGGCGTCGTCGCCGGACGAGGCGGACCTGGTGGTGGTGAACACGTGTGCGTTCATCGAGGCGGCCCGGGAGGAGAGCGTGTCGGTCGTGCTCGACCTGGCCGAGCGACGGCGGGACGGCGCACGCGTCGTCGTGACGGGGTGCATGGCGGAGCGGTACGGCGACGAGCTCGCCGACGCGCTGCCCGAGGTGGACGCCGTGGTCGGCTTCGCCGGCCAGGTCGGACTCGGCGGTGAGGGTTCGGCCGGTGACGGATCCACCGGCCCGTCACCGGCGACACCGGTGGCGGTTCCGGTGCGTCGGACGGGAACGGCAGCGGTGGCGCCGGCGCTCGACCTGTCGCACGTGCTGCGCGGCCCATCGGTGCGGCCCTGGGCGTACGTGAAGGTCGCCGAGGGCTGCGACAAGTCCTGCGGGTTCTGCGCCATCCCGTCGTTCCGCGGCGCCCAGCGCTCGCGCCCGATCGGGGACATCCTGGAGGAGGTCGAGCGCCTGCAGGTCCAGGAGGTCGTGCTGGTCGCCCAGGACCTGGCCGCCTACGGCCGGGACCGCACCTCGGAGCGGCCCGGGGAGCGTCGGATCGTCGAGCTGGTCCGCGCCGTCGCCGAGCGGGTGCCGTGGGTCCGGTTGTTGTACCTGTACCCCTCGGAGCTGACCGACGAGCTCCTCGAGTCGGTGGCCTCCGGCCCGGTGCCGTACTTCGACCTGTCGCTGCAGCACGTCTCGGCGCCGCTGGTCCGGGCCATGCGGCGGTGGGGTGACGGCGAGCGGTTCCTCGAGCGGATCGAGCGGATCCGCGGTCTCCGCCCCGACGCCGCCCTCCGGTCGAACTTCATCGTCGGGTACCCGGGCGAGACCGAGCGGGACCACGAGCGCCTGCTCGACTTCGTCCGGGCCGCCCGGCTCGACTGGTGCGGCTTCTTCGCCTACTCGGTCGAGGAGGGAACGCACGCGGCGGGCCTGGAGGGCCGCGTCCCCGACGAGCTGGTCAGCCTGCGGCTGCGCGAGCTCGGCGAGCTGCAGGACCGGATCACGGCGGCCCGGCGCGACGAACTGGTCGGCGCCGAGGTGGAGGTGCTGGTCGACGCCCCCGGTCGGGCGCGGAGTCACCGGGAGGCGCCGGAGATCGACGGTGTCGTCCACGTGCCCGGGTCCCTGGCGGTCGGTGGGTTCCACCGGGTCCGGGTCGTGGCCGCCGAGGGCCCCGACCTGCGGGCGGTCCCGTGAGCGGCGCTCCGCCCGAGCCGGAGCGGGGCACGACGTTCGGTCCGTCGGCGCTGCTGACGCCTGCGAACGCGATCACGTCGGTCCGGCTGCTGTTGGCACCCGTGGTCTTCTGGTTGATCGCCGAGCGGGGCGCAGGGTGGTTGGTGTTCGTGCTCTGGTTCGGGATCACGGCCTCCGACAGTCTGGACGGCTACCTGGCCCGGCGGCAGGGCACCACCCGGTCGGGTGCGTTCCTCGACCCGCTCGCCGACAAGGTGCTGGCCCTCGGTGGTCTGTGGACCGTCGTGCTGGCCGGACGGTTCTGGTGGTTGCCGGTGGCGCTGATCACGCTGCGCGAGGTGCTCATCAGCGCGTTCCGCAGCTACTGGGGGCGCCGGGGCCTGTCGGTGCCGGCCTCGCAGGTGGCGAAGTTCAAGACCTTCCTCCAGTTCTCCTCGGTGTCGTTGGTCGTGCTGCCTCCGACGACCGACCTCACGTGGCTGGCCGACTCCGTGCTGTGGGCGGCGGTCGTGGTGGCGTGGGTGAGCGCGGTCCAGTACGTGCGGGCGGGCTCCCGGGCGACGTCGACGACCGGTTCGGTCTGATCTCGTCGGCGAACGCGGAGCTGCACAGGGGGTAGCGTCCCGCCGTGCGCTGTGAGGTCGTCGCCGTCGGGACCGAGCTGCTCCTCGGTCAGATCACCGACACCAACTCGTCGTGGATCGGCGAGCAGCTGGCGCTGGCGGGCATCGACTCGTTCTTCCAGACGAAGGTCGGGGACAACCTGGACCGGATCGTCGCCGCCATCGAGCTGGCGCTGTCGCGCAGTGACGCCGTGATCTGCTGCGGGGGGCTGGGGCCCACCCAGGACGACCTGACCCGCCAGGCGCTCGCGACCGTGATGGGGGTCGACCTGGTGCCCGACGAGGCGATGGAGGAACACATCATCGGCCTGTTCTCGGGGCGGGGCCGTCGGATGCCGGCGAACAACCTGCGGCAGGCGGAGCGGCCCGAGGGCGCGGAGTTCATCGAGCAGATGCCGGGCACGGCGCCCGGGCTCATCTGCCCGATCCGGCGGACGGGCGGGTCCGGCGAGGACCGCGACCTGGTCGTCTACGCCGTGCCCGGGGTCCCCTGGGAGATGCGGGAGATGGTCACCGGGACGGTGCTGCCCGACCTGCAGCGCCGGGCCGGGATCACCGCGGCGATCCGCAGTCGGACGCTGCGGACGTGGGGGGAGTCCGAGTCGGGCCTGGCGGAACTGCTCGCGGACCGGATCCGGGAGCTTGACGAACTGGGCAACCCGACGCTCGCGTTCCTGGCCTCGGGGATCGAGGGCCTGAAGGTCCGCATCACCGCCAAGGCGCCGACCGGGGACGAGGCGGACCGGCTGCTCGCCGACGAGGAGGCCCGGGTGCGTGCGTTGCTCGGGTCGCTCGTGTTCGGGGTGGACGACGACACGATGGAGTCCGTCACCCTCGGACTGCTGCGGGACCGGGGCCTGACGCTGGCGACGGCCGAGTCGCTGACCGGTGGGATGGTGGGATCCCGGCTCTGCGACGTCCCGGGCGCGAGCGGGGTGTTCCGAGGCGGGGTCGTGTCCTACTCCTCGGAGGTGAAGCACCAGGTCCTCGGCGTGCCCGAGGGTCCGGTCGTCAGCGTCGAGGCCGCGGTCTCCATGGCCCGGGGTGTCCGCCGGGTCCTGGGTGCCGACGTGGGGATCGCCGTCACGGGCGTGGCGGGTCCGGACGAGCAGGAGGGTCGACCCGTGGGGACCGTCTGCATGGCGGTGGTGGTGGGTGCCCCGGGTTCGGGCGGCCGGCTCGGGTCCGCCCCCGCCGACCGCACCGAGGACCCGGAACCCGTGGTCGGCCACCTGGAGGTGCGGCTCCCCGGGGGTCGCCGCCAGATCCGGGAGTTCAGCGTGATCACGCTCCTGGGCCTGCTCCGGCGCCACCTGGCCGGGGGGGAGTGACCGGCCGCGGAACCGGAGCACGGCCCGCCGATCGCGCGCGATACTCGGAGGCCGAATCACACCGGTGTGGTTCGACCACCGTCGTGGTCAGGGGCCACCCCGTGACCGGCCGGGCACGGGGACCGGGCCCGAGAGCGAGCGCGAGACCGAGAGCGAGAGCGAGAAGGGGAATCCGGGGTGCCGAGTTCGTTCGTCCACCTGCACCAACACACCGAGTACTCGATGCTCGACGGCGCGTCCCGGATCGGAGACGTGGTCGCGGCGGCGGCCAGGGACGGCCAGCCGGCCATGGGGATCACCGACCACGGCAACATGTACGGGGTCCTCGACTTCTACCAGGAGTGCAACTCGCAGGGCGTGAAGCCGATCATCGGCAGCGAGTTGTACATGGCCTACGAGGACCGGACGGAGCGGCTGCAACAGCGGGGCAGCCGCGTCGACGACTCGGGCGGCGCGGTCGAGGGAGGCAGGAAGGCCTACTACCACCTGACCACGCTGGTGGAGAACCAGGCCGGCTACCGCAACCTGATCCAGCTCTCGTCGCGTGCGTTCCTCGAGGGGTACTACCGCAAGCCCAAGGTCGACTGGGACCTGCTCGCCGAGCACTCCGAGGGGCTGATCGTGACCACCGGCTGCC
>CAIYGQ010000245.1 GCA_903925745.1 uncultured Actinomycetes bacterium
CTCGACCGGTTCCGTCGCCGGTCACTTGACCGGTGCTGCCGGCGGCGGAGCCGTGGACTCCCAGAGCGTGGCGCCGAACGGCGAGGTGACGGTGAGCCGACCGTCGTTGCGCACGGTGAGACGGTCCGCCCCCTTGAACCCAGTGCCGAAGTCGCGGAGCACCGGCCCGCCGGGCACCCGGATGATCATCTCGCCGAACTGACCGAACGCCACCTCGGCCCGGCCCGAGGGGTGGGAGGTCCCGGAGGTCCACACCACGCGGGAGTCGCGCCGGCGGTACAGCACCAGGTTGCCGTCGGTCTGCATGAGCAGTTCGTGGCTGCGATCCGCCGAGAACAGGGCGCGGCCCGCCGGGAGCACCTGGCCGTACCAGAGCCCGTCGACGATGGGCTGCGGCCCGTTCGACACCCAGATCGTCGTGTACTGCGACAGCTGGCGGCCGGGACCCCAGAAGCCACTCGTGACCCGGAACGAGCCGTCGGCGTCCAGCACCAGCCGTTCCACCCCGCCCAGGCCGACCCCGGACTGCCAGAGCCGCGCGTTGGCGGACGACCAGACCTCGACGTTGCCGTCCACCCCCAGCACCATCCGGGAACCCGGCACGTTGGTGCCACTGGCCCAGCGGATGGCACCACCGGGGGCTCGTGCGACCAGGTTGCCGTCGGTCTGCATCGTGAGCGTGGCGCCGGCGTGTGTCAGCGATCGACCAGCGGCCAGGGTCTGGCCCTCCAGCAGGTCACGTTGGGGACCGCTGACCGTGCCCATCACCCCGGTCAGCTGCGGGTTCGAGCCGAAGTGGTGCCAGCCCCGCTGGCCGAGGGACCCGGTGTTCGAGACGTAGGAGCTGATCTGCGATCCGAGCCCGTTGTAGCCGGCGATGGTGACGCGCACGCCGGTCGGGGTGGCGGTGACGATCGGTGAGTTCTGCACCGCCATGTTGGTGGAGATGGTCGTGATCACCTGGAACGTGGACCCGTCCAGCACGACGAAGGCACCCTCCCTCGAGGGGACGAACAGATCCTGGCCGCCGTCGTTGTCCACGTCCGCCGTCGTGATCGAGGAGCCGTTCGTGTAGGCGATGAGCGCCCCGTAGGACCGCAACGACGTGCCGGAGTCGCGCTGGATCGCACCGGTAGCGGCGTCGATCGCATAGACCCTCGGGTAGGTGAACTCGCCGTCGGGGATGCCGACGACGACCAGGGCGCTCGGGCGGCCACCGCCGGTCAGGTCGGCGAACGACACCGCGGTGTCGACGCGGCCGGCGAGCGGCGGCGAGGCCCACAGCATCCGGCAGGCCGAGTCGTAGCCGAGCACCTGGTTGGCACCCGCACCCGTCTGCACGGGCCCGGTGGACCCGAAGGCGATCACCGGGCGGCCGTCCACCTGGGCCACGGCGGGGGTCGAGTTGTTGTAGCCGGAGTACTTGTAGGTGTCGCCGTTCGCGAACTGGATCGCGCTGCAGACCTGCTTGCCGTCGGCGGTCAGGATCCGCAGGATCCCGCCGTTTCGGTCGCCCGGGACGCCCGACGAGGTCGTGTCGGAGGAGAAGACGACCTGCGGTGTGCCGATGCCGTACAGGTCCGCCAACGCCGGGGTGGCCATCGTCGAGTCGGCGTTGAGGAAGCCCCAGTTCTGCGCGCCGGTCGCGGTGTTGATCGAGTGGACCTGCATCGACGACGAGCCGGCGAAGCCCTGCCAGGCACCCCCGATGCGGGCGAGCGACACCCCCGAGATCATGAACCCGGCGCCCTGCAGGTTGGTCGTGGGGTTGGAGTCCCACACGCGCCGACCGGCGGAGTCGAACTTCAGGTAGCGCGGGTAGCGGGTGTGTCCGTCCTGGGCGACCGGGATGTACACGTTCGACCCGTCCGACGACAGCGGCGCCCGGTTGAACGGGAAGCCGGTGTTGACCGAACCCCACCCGGGCTTGGCGACCCCGGTGTCCAGGTCGTAGGCGCGCAGGTTGCCGCCCACCTCGGCCGCCACGACGAACGGGTCCCCGCCGTTGTCCACCAGTACCGGCGACGAGGTGCTGACGGCCTGCGCCGGGTTGATCCGCTGCGTCCAGGACTGGGTGAAGCGGGGCTGGACCGCCGAGGCCATCGGCGTGGCCGTGGCGCTGGAGCCGCCGGTCGGAGCCGGCGCCGTCTGGGCGCCGACGTCCACGACCAGGCCGTGGGGGGCCACGACCGCGGCCCCTGCCAGGAGCAGGATGGTGGCGACGAGACGGTGACGTGGCATGGGGACCCTCGTGTGCGGTTCCGGGATCTCCGGGCGGCACGGGGTGGTATCGGCACCCGCCGCCGGGGACCTGAGTCTGTACCCGGGGTGACGTCCGTCCGGCGCAGGGCCCGACCGGTGCAGGGCGCTCGTCCGGATCAGGGGTCCAGAACGGGGAGCAGCGGCCCCCAACGGCGACGTCTCCAGCAGCCAGTCCACACCCCGGTTCCGTAGGCCACGTCGTCCAGGAGGCCGAGCGGAACGGTGCTGAACGGAACGGTGCCGAGCGGAGCGGGTGTGCCCGCAGCCCGCCAACGATCCGCCACGGCGACCACCACCGCGGCCACCACCGCCCTGCGGGCCCGCCGGGACACCAGCGACGCGGCCAGGGCGACCGGCCACCAGGTGCGCACCAGCGCCCGGGCCAGGCTGCGACCCGCGCCCAGGTGGCCGCGCACCACCAGACCGGCGGCGGTCGCCGGTGGCAGGCCCGTCGGTCGACGGACGAACACGACGGCCGTCCCGGCCGCCACCAGTGCGGCCACCCCGGGGAGCCCGATCGCGACGAGCACCCAGATGAGCAGGCTCCAGCGGGAGGCCCGCCACGGTGGGACCGAGCCGGGGTGCCGCTCGTCGAGTGCCGCGGCCGAGGTCCCGTACTCGTGACGCTGGCGCAGGAACGCGCGCAGGTGCGGCCGGGGCCGGTGGGTGACGACCGAGGACGGCTCGTGGCGTACCGACCAGCCGGCGGCGATCAGACGCCACTCCAGGTCGACGTCCTCACCGAAGCGCAGGTCGCCGTCGAATCCCCCGACCTCCAGGTAGGCGGACCGACGGATCAGCAGCGTCGCCGACGGCACGTACGCGACCCGGGTGCCGGGCGCGACCCGGGCCGGATCCGGCCCCAGGTCCAACGGGGATCCGGTGAGTTCGTAGGCGGCGACCGCTCCCGGGCCGGGGCCGCTCAGCACCCGCGCCCCCACCGCTGCCACCCTCGGATCCTCCAGGTGGGCCAGCAGTGGGGCGAGCCAACCGTCGGCGACCCGGACGTCGGAGTCCACCACGACGACGGTGTCGTGCGCTGCGGCCCGGATCCCGGCGTCCCGCGCAACGGCGGGACCACCGGGGGCCTCCCGACGCAGGCAGCGCGCGCCGGCACGCTCGGCCACCCGGCGGTGCGCTCCGGCGTCACGGGATCCGTCGTCCACGACCAGGATCTCGTCGACACCACCGGCGTCCCGGAGCGACACCAACAGGGCCTCCAGGTCCTCGGGTCGATCACGGACCGGGACGACCACGGAACACGGCGGGGACCCGACCGAGGGTGCGCCGACCGACACGTCCGGGTGCACCACTCCCGAATCGAGCAGCCGGCGCAGCAGACCGGGCGCGGTCGCTCCGTCGCCGTCGTCCGACACCGGCTGGTCGGCCCCGGAGACCACGCCCCCGAACCATCGGGCACCGGCGTCGGTGAGCCGGAGGACCCGGAGGGGTGAGCCCCCGAGCAGGACCCGGTCGCCGTCCAGGCGCCGCAGGGACGGATCGACCCGGAACCGCACGGTCGACCAGCGTCAGACCGCGCCCATGCCACCGTCGACGGCGATCACGGCACCGGTGACGCCCGAGGCGGATGGGCCGCACAGCCACTCGACGGCGGCCGCGACCTCGTCGGGGTCGATCAGGCGACCGATCGGGTGGTGGGCCGCGAACTCGCCGGGGGACCCCAGGTCGTAGACCGACGCGGATGCCGCCAGGATCTCGGTGTCGGTCGAGCCGGGGGCCACGGCGTTGACCGTCACGCCGCTGTCGGCCAGGTCTGCGGCGAGGCTCCGGACGAGCCCCACGACGGCGTGCTTGGCTGCGCTGTAGGCGCCCAGGTGCAGGAGTCCGCGGGTCGAGGCCGCCGACGCCAGCGCGACGATCCGACCCGAACGCGGCGCCGGCCGCTCCATGAGGGCCGGCACGGCGGCGCGCACGGTGTTGAACACGCCGCGGGCGTTGACGTCGACCACCGTCTCCCACGCTCGGTCCGGGGTCTCCCAGAGCGGCACGCCACCCCAGACGACGCCGGCCGCGGCGACCACGACGTCGAGTCGGTCGAGGTCCGCGACGATCCGGGCGATCGCCTCACCGTCACGGACATCGCAGACCACCCCCTCTGCCGAGGGACCACACGCGTCGACGGTCGCCTCCAGGTCCGCCATGGTCGCGAGCGGGTACTCGAGCACCTCGTCGGTGTCGCAGACGTCGAGGACCACGACACGGTGACCCGTCGCGGCCAGTCGGCGACACACCGCGGCGCCGATGCCCCGGGCTCCGCCGGTCACGAGCGCGACGGGCGCGGTCACGGACGTACCCGGGAGTCGGGGGCCGATGCGTCCTCGGGATCCGCCACATCGGACAGGTTCGCACGCCACGTCCGCACCGTGTCGAGCAGGTCCTCGACGAGCGCCGACAGGATCCGTTCCCCCTCTGCGGCCGACGCAGCCGTCGGGTCGCCGAGCACCCCGGACGGGCTGACCTGCGCCAGGCCGCCCGACTCGACCCGGTCCCGGATCTCCCGCCACCGGGCGCTGGATCCGGGCCGGAGGCGGTCGGTCCGGACCACCTCGGGGTGCAGGTGCAACAGCATCGACGTCTCGCTGCGGCCGGCGTGCGGGTCGCCGTCGGGTACGCGCGGGTGCCAGAACAACACCGGTCGACCCTCGTCGCTGAGCAGCCGGTCGGCCCGGGTGGTCGCCTCGAGGTTGCCGCCGTGGCCGTTCACCACGACCACGGCGCTGAACGGCCGGGGTCCAGGGTCGTCCGCCGGAGGCAGCGCGGACCGACAGAGCTCGACGAGCACGTCCACGAGTGCGTCGGTGCCGATCGACAGCGTCCCGGGGAAGGACCGGTGCTCGCCCGAGGCGCCGATCGTGACCGCCGGCGCCACCACCACGTCGGATGCCCGTTCCGCCAGCGACCCGGCCAGGGCGACGGCCACCCGCGTGTCGGTGTCGAACGGGAGGTGGGGCCCGTGCTGCTCGCAGCTGCCGATCGGGACCACGAGCAGCGCGTCGTGGGGCACCTCGGGCCAGGTGAGCCCGCCGAGTTCGCTCACGTGGCGGCGGTCCCACCCGGGGTCGAGTCGTCCGCGTCCAGGTAGCCCCAGGTTCGCAGCTGCTCCAGGATCAACTCAGCGGCCTGTCGGGGCGGCAGCTCGACGGTGCGCGGCGGGGTCCGCTCCACCAACGCGCCGGTCAGCTCCACGACGCGCTCGAGCGCGGCCGAGCCGGTGGGCGCCGGCTGGACCCGTGTCGGCGGCACCCAGGGCCGGGTGGCCAGCGGGGCGGGGACGACGACACCGGGGGCGTCCACCACCTCGATCGGCAGGTCACGGGCTGCGAGCGCCGCTGCGAGCGGGGCGCGGCGCAGCTCCGCCAACGAACCCTCGACCGAGACGACGCACGGCGCGTCCACGACCAGGCGCTCCCGGCGTCCCCCGTCGAGTCGGCGGGTCGCCCGCAGCGATCCGACGCCCTCGGAGCGGACCTGGACCAACCCCAGCGCCTGGGCGGCGCCCAGGCCGTCCGCCACCCAGGCCGGCACCGAGCCCGACCCCCGGTCCGTCGAGTAGTCACCGCACACCACGACGTCCGCGCCCAGGTCGCCGAGCACCCCTGCGAGCAACCGACCGACGATCGACGAGTCGGGAGCGCCGTCCACGTCGAGGCGGACCAGCCGACCGGCGCCCGATGCGGCGAACTCGCGCAGCACCGGATCCGCCGCAGCAGGCCCGCAGCACACGACGGCGCTCGACGCCGACCACGAGTCCGCCAGCGTGAGCGCCAGTTCGACGGCCGCCCGGTCCGCCGCCGAGCAGCCCGGGGTCGCCGACGGGGTCACGGCGCCGCTCACCCGGTCGACCTGCGGTCGCAGGTCGACCAGCTTCACGCACGCGGCGACGAGCACCGTCAGCTCCGGTGGAACACGACCCCGTGGCCGCCCTCGGGGTAGGTCCAGGTGATCGCACCCTCTCGGTTGCACACCAGGTAGCAGGTGCCGCACTCGAAGCACTGCTCGTAGTTGAACAGGATCCCCCCGGCGGCAGTGGGCACGAACAGGTTGGCGGGACACGCCGTGATGCAGCCGCGGGTCGAGCAGTCGCGACAGATCGTGTCGTCGACGGTGATGTGCGCGCGGTCCTCGTCGATGCGGAACTCGACGGTGGCCATGCGGGCCTCGAAGCTGATCTCGGGGTAGGACGACGCGCTCACGACCGCTCCAGCATCGCTCACCCGAAGGTCCTCACGGCGCGCAGGCCCTCGCGGACGGCGTCGCGGACCCGGATCCCGTTGCGGCGCATGCGGTTCCGCACGATCCGGCGCACCCCCTGCTTGGGCTCGGGGTTGCGCACGGTGAACAGGTCCTCCATGACGCCGCACGCCACGGCCGGCAGGCCCCGCTGGGCCAGGTCGCCCATGACCAGGTGGGGCGCATCACGCAGCCTCCGGTGGTCCGCCAGGACGAAGCCGGACTCGAGCATCTCCCGGTAGGCGGCGAGCCCCGCCGCCGAGGCGTCACCGCGGGCCAGCGCCCGGGTGGCCGCCCGACCGGCCGCGGCGCCGGACCCGATGGCGAAGTTGACGCCCTCCAACCAGATGCCGGCGGCCAGGCACATGGCGGCGGCGTCACCGGCGACCAGGATCCCGTCGCCGACGAGCTCGGGCATCATGCGGTAGCCGGCCTCGGGGATCACGTGTGCCGAGTACTCGAGCACCTCGCCACCCTCGACGAGCGGCGCCACCGCCGGGTGCGCCTTCAGTCGGCGCAGCAGCTCCTCGGGCCGGTCGGGACCCGCGGCGAGCGCGGGGAGCGACAGGACGAGCCCGACCGCGACCGACGTGGCGTTCGTGTAGACGAACCCGCCGCCGGGCACGTCCCCGGTGCACCCGAGGATCTCGATGTCGACCCCCTCGTCGCCCCGGACGGCGAACCGTTCGTCGATCACCTCACGCGGCAGCGCGATCGTCTCCTTCACCCCGACGGTGAAGTTCTCGGCGCCGGTGTGCGGGTACATCCCCGCCTCCTTCGCCAGGAACGAGTTCACCCCGTCGCACGCGATCACGACCGGGGCCCGCAGGTCGCCGTCGGGGCGGTCCGTGCGGACACCGACGACCCGGCCGCCCTCACGGATCAACCCGGTGGCCGTGGTGCTGCACACGAGCACGGCCCCGGCGTCGACGGCCACACCGGCGAGCCACGCATCGAAGTCGGGGCGGAACGTCGTCGCGCCGTTGAAGGGGGCCGCACCCCACCCCGGGTTGCGGAAGTCGACGGTGAGCGCCTGCTCGTCGTGGATCAGCATCGTGCTGCGCCTGGTCACCCAACGCTGCACGGGCACCTGCTCCCACCAGGCCGGCACCAGC
Organism: uncultured Actinomycetes bacterium; assembly: GCA_903925745.1. Taxonomy (GTDB): domain Bacteria; phylum Actinomycetota; class Acidimicrobiia; order Acidimicrobiales; family Microtrichaceae; genus SXMI01. The sequence continues at coordinate 7,629 of CAIYGQ010000245.1, forward strand.
GTGTCCAGGATCCGTCCGTAGACCACCCCGCCGTACATGTTCTTCGAACCGGGCGACGGACCCCGCTCGAGCAGGCAGACGCTCCGACCGGCACGGGCCAGCTCGATCGCCGCCGCCGAACCCGCCGGACCCGCGCCGACGACGACCACGTCGAAGTCGCTCACGGGGCGACCTCCACTCCCGGGCTCGTGGTCGGCGGATCAGCGGTCACCGCCGTCGTCGACGGGAGGTCGGCCACCAGGTCGAGCAGTGCCTCGAGCGTCTCGTTGGCGTCCGCGACCACGGCCAGGTCGGCCATCGACATCATCGGGCAGTGGGGTTCGGTGTTGACACTCACGATGTGGTCGGGATCACCCAGGCCGGCGGTGTGCTGGACCGCGCCCGAGATGCCGAAGGCCAGGTAGAGCGACGGATCGACCACCACCCCGGTCGTGCCGATCTGGCGGGCGTGGTCCACCCAACCCCGGTCGGTCACCACCCGGGTGGCACCGGTCGCCGCCCCGATCGCCGCGGCGAACCCGGCGAGTTGTTCGAAGCGTTCGGGGGAGTCCAGACCCGCCCCGCCGCCGACGAGTCGCGGCGCCTCGGCCAGGTCCATCGTCGCCAGGTCGGGACCCAGGACCTCGACGACCTCGGCGTCACGCCGGTCGACGGTCCGGAGTTCGATCGCCCGGACATCGGGACCGTCACCGTGGTCGTGCGCCTCGGGCGTCGCCACCCCGGGCTGGACGGTCACGACGACGGGGCCGGTGACGGGGACGTCCACCATGACCGCCCCACCCCAGCGGGAGGTGGCGATCCGGTCGGCCTGCACCTCGACGGCGCCGGCGACGAGCGGCCGGTCGAGCGCCGCAGCGAGCCGAGGTGCCAGGTCACGTCCGTCGGGTGATCCCGGGAGGACGACGACGTCCGACCCCGCGACCAGCTCCGCCAGCGCCGGCGCCCAGCGACCCGGTGCGAACCCCACGGCCTCGACCGCCCGCACGTCAACGGCCAGCGATCCGAGCGAGGCGGCGGCGCGGGCCGCACCGTCGCCGATGACGACGACGTGTCCGGCCGCGGTGCGCACCGCGTCGATCGTGCCCGACGGCGGCGTGCCGTCCCGGACGGGCACCACGGCGACCGCGCGCGGAGCCGCCGTCACCGGGACCCCGGAGCCGACCCCGACGATCCGACCGGCACGCGTGCCGGATCGGCCGACGGGATGGCGGCACCGACCCGTTCGCCGTCGACCACCGCCGCGTGCGCCCGACGGGGCGCCAGGGCGTCGCCGATCCGCTGGACATCCACGCCCCGTGAGCGCAGCTCGTGGTACAGGTCGTCGACGGGCGCCGAGGGAACGGCGAGCACGAGCCAGTCCGGTTCCCGGGTCCGGGTCGTGCCCGTCGGATGGTGCTGGAGGGTGACCGTGCGGCCGTCGACCGCCATGGGGACGAGTTCGGTCGACTGGACGATCCCCTTGGACTCGGCGCGGATCCACCAGTTCTCCAGGTCGAGCGTGATGCCCAGGTCCTGGCCGACGACCATGCCGGGACTGACCACCTCGACCTGACAGCCGCGGTCGGCGAGCAGCTCGGCGACCGAGGTGGCGTGGTGGAACCCGAGCTCGTCGAGCACCAGGACCACACCCGTCGGGTGGACCTCCCCCCGCAGCACGTCGCGCACGTCGACGATCCACTCGGCGTCGCCGGGTGCCCACCACGGCCTCGAGGGCGCGGAGCCCGTCGCGACCACCACCGTGTCGGCCCGCCGCCGTTCGACCTCGTCGGCGGTCACGTCGACCCCGTACTCGACCTCGACGCCCAGCCGACCGCACTCGTGGAGCTGGTTGCGCACCAGGTCACCGAACTCGGCGCGGTTCGGGACACTCGCCGCCAGGCGGACCTGGCCGCCGGCCACCTGCTCCCGCTCGAGCACCGTGACGTGGTGGCCGTTGCGGGCCGCCGCGATCGCCGCCTGCAGTCCGGCGGGTCCAGCGCCCACCACCAGGACCCTCCGGCCGAGCGCGACCGGCCGGGGTCGGCCGACCCCCAGCGACTCGCGGCCTGCGGCCGGGTTCTCGATGCAGCCGAGCCAGCGGTTGAGCCCCATCCGCCCCACGCACTCCTGGTTGCAGGACAGGCACAGGCGGGTGTCGTCGGTGTAGCCCGCCCGGGCCTTGGCGACGAACTCGGGGTCGGCGATCTGCCCCCGGACGACACCCACCAGGTCGCACTGCCCCTCGGACAGGGCCCGCTCGGCCTGGAGCGGGTCCTTGAACCGGCCGACGCCGACGACGGGCAGGTCGACCGCCTCGCGGATCGCTGAGGGGATGAACATCGAGTAGCCGGGCGGGATGTGCATCGACGCCTCGATCATGAACAACGACGCCGTCGCCACACCGATCGACGTGTTGATGTAGTCGACCTGTCCGGTGGCCTCCACCATGCGGGCGACCTGCACGGCCTCATCGATGGTGGTGCCCCCCTCGATCAGCTCGTCACCGCACAGACGCACGCCGAGCGCCAGGTCGTCACCGATCACGCGGCGCACCTCGGCCACGATCTCGAGCAGGAGCCGGGCGCGGTGCTCGAGCGGTCCGCCGTACCCGTCGGTGCGGTGGTTGGTGGCCGGCGAGAGGAACCCCCGGACGATCGAACTGTGTGAGCACTGCAGCTCGATCCCGTCGAAGCCGCCCTCTGCACAGTGCCCCGCCACGAGTCCGTAGGAGGCGACGACCTGGGCGATCTCGGCGGCGTCGATGGCCTTCGGCACCTCACGGAACAGCGGGTCGGCGACCGGGGAGGGCGCCCAGACCGGGAGCCGCGAGTACATCGAACTCGCCTGGCCGCCGTTGTGGTTGATCTGGGCGAGGATCGGCACCCGGTGCCGGTGGACGGCATCGGTGATCCGCCGGTACCCCGGGATCACCTCGGGGTGGAACCCGTGGATGAGCTTCTCGTACGGCCAGTCCGTCGGGTGGGTCGAGTGCTCCTCGGTGATGATCAGTCCGGCGCCCCCGGCGGCACGGGCCCCGTAGTAGGCGGCGTGCTGTTCGGTGGGCAGGCCGTCGCGGGCGTAGTTGGTCAGGTGCGCCGAGAAGACGATCCGGTTCCTGACGGTCACCGGCCCCAGTTGGAGCGGCGACCAGATGAGCTGATCGGCCACGTCCGCAGGCTACGACCCGGCCCAGTTCGCCGGAAAGCCGGAGACGGCTCGGTGTGGTCGGGCCGGACCGCTCAGGCCGGACCGCTCAGGCCGGACGGCGCCGACCGCGCAGGACGGCCGTCGCGACACCGGCGACCGTCGAGGCCGCCGCCGCCGCACCGCCGGCCACGGCCACGAGTCGGCCCCACAGGAAGTGGCCGGGGCCGCCGTCGGGCAGGTCGATCACGCGACGCTCCCGGTCCACGAAGACGTCCCCGACCGGCTCGAGCCCGAACCCGACGAGTCTCCCGTTGCGCACGTGTCCGTACAGACCACCCGGCAGGGCGACGGCCACGTCGTCGTGGGTCCGGAACGCCGAGTCGGCGGCCTTGGCCAGGTCCACCGCCTGGGCGATGGTCCGCTCGAGCACTTCCTTGGTCGTGTTCAACATCGTCGCCGCCTCGCCGTGTCGTGCTGCTCCGGGAACGCCGCAGGGATGCGTCGCTCCGACCCTCCCGTTGCTGCCGGCGGATCCGGACCGACCCCGATCAGGAATGGATCAGGAACGGAACCGAACCAACCCGCCCAACCCGTCTCACGATACCCGCCTCCGGGGCCCGGCAACAGGCCTGGGCTGGTCTTTCTCAGCGGAGCGCCACGGCCCGGCGGCCCTCCAGGATGGCCTCGTGGACGGTCCGGGGCGCCACGGCGTCGCCCACCACGACCACCCGGCTCGCACCGGGTGGCCACGCCGTCGTGGTGGGCGACCGGTGCCCGGCGTCGACGACGGCGGCGACCTCGATCGACGACCGTCGGGCGGTGAAGCGGTCCTCGATGGTGGCGCCCGGGGGCCCGACCTCCCGCAGCAGGCTCCGGCGGTGGAGGACGACGCCGGCCTGGGCGAGCCGGGCGTTGGCGGGGGCCAGGTCACCCGACCGGGCCAGTTCGTTGCCGATGATGAAGTCCTGGGTCACCAGGTGCACGCTCCGTCCGGTTGCGGCGAGCACCTCGGCGACTCCGACGCCGATCGGTCCACCGATCGGATCCCACACCAGGACGGGGCCGTCCGGCAGCGCGTCGCCACCGGAGGCCAGCACCTCGCCCGGGGTCCAGCACCGGGTGGCCGGATCGACCGGCACGCCGACGTCGCCATCGACTCCGCCGACGGCGACCACGACGTCGAGTCCCTCCCGGGTCCAGGCCTCGGCGTCGTCGGCGTCGGCAGCCTCGCCGCTGCGGACCTCCACCCCCAGGCGCGCGCACTCGTGGCGGTACCAGTCGGCCAGCAGGGCGAACCGGTCCCGCCCGGGCAGGCCCGCCACCGTGTCGAGCAGGCCACCCGGCCGGTCACCCCGGTCGACCAGTCGGACCGTCCGGCCGGAGGCTGCGGCCACCCGGGCCGCCTCGAGCCCGGCCGGGCCGCCCCCGACGACGACGAGCCCGTCCGGTCCCGTCGGGGTCCGGGCATCCGTCGCCGGATCGTCGAGTGCGACCAGCTCGGGTTCGTCGAGCTCGTGGCCGGTCGACGGATCGACGGTGCAGCTGACGATCGGGTTGCGGTTGTCGCGCACCGCGCACTGCTGGTTGCACAGCACGCAGGGCCGGATCCGGTCGGCCTCGCCCGCTGTGAGCTTGTCGACCAGGCGGGCGTCCGCCAGTTGCGCGCGTGTCATCTCGACGGCATCGGCCACACCGTCGTCCAGGGCCCACTGGGCCTGGCCGACGTCGACGATGGACCCCTGCGCCACCACCGGCACGCGTCCGCCGGTGGCGTCCACCACGGCGGCGCGCACCGCCCGGCACAGGTCCAGGTTGAATCCGGGCGGCGTGTGCCCGTCCGGCCGGGTGGCGCCGAGCGAGTAGATCGAACCGCGCACCACGGTGAGCAGGTCGACGCGCGCGTCGGAGCCGACCAGCTCGCACGCGAGCTCCGGGGCCTGCTCCGGGGTGATGCCCGCCCACGGTGCGAGCTCGTCACAGGACAGGCGGAGCGCCACGACCGCATCGGGGCCGACGGCGTCCCGCACGGCTGCCAGCACCAGCCGGGCGAACCGGGTCCGGTCGCTCCCCCACTCGTCGTCCCGGGTGTTGGTGAGACCGGACAGGAACTGCCGGACCAGGGAGTGCTGGCCGGCGTTGACCTCCACCCCGTCGCACCCCGAGGCCACCGCCAGGGCGGCGGCCCGGGCGAACCCCTCGACGAGTTCGTCGATGTCGTCGCCCTCCAGGACCTTCGGAACCTCCCTGGTGTTCACCTCGGGCACCGGCGAGGGGGCCCACAGTTCCCGCTGGCTCCAGTGGGACGTTCCCTGCCCGCCGCTGTGGCCGATCGCCGCGAGCACGAGCGCACCGTGGGCGTGGCACGCCTCGGCGACCGCCGACCAACCGGGCCCGCAGTCGCTGGCCAGCGGGGCGCGCTCGAGCGGCCAGTCCGACGGGTGGACCGACGCCTCCTCGGTCACGACGACACCGGCACCCCCGGCGGCCCGACGCCGGTAGTAGGCCACGTGTCGGTCCGAGATGGCCCGGTCCCGACCCAGGTTGGTCTCGTGCGGCCCGAACACGACACGGTTCCGCGCGGTCCGCGGGCCCACCTGCAGCGGGTCGAGCAGCGAGGTCACGGCGACATGCTGCCGCGGCGGGGCACCGTCGGGCGAAAACCGTCGGGCCCACGACGGGCCGGAGTGGCCTCCGACCTACGATCCCGGCGTGCCGGCCGATGGGAGGCAGCGGTGGAGACGAGCCAGGTGATGCGCACGACCGGTGCGGTGCGGGAGTTCACCGGACAGCCGGTGGACGACCGGGTCGTGGCCGAGGTGCTCGACGACGCACGGTTCGCGCCCTCCGGCGGCAACCGCCAGGGGTGGCGGGTGGCCGTCGTCCGGGATCCGGCCGTCCGGCGCACCCTGGCGGACGCCTGCCGACCGGTCTGGGGCGAGTACGTGGCGCAGCTCGAGCTGGGCGAGACACCGTTCTCGGTGGTGGCGCCCACGGCGGCGGACCTGGACCGGGCCCGGCGACGAACCGACGACGTCCCCGCCTTCGAGCACATCGAGTCGGTGCCGGTCGTCCTGGTGGTCGCGGTCGACCTGCGACAACTCGCGGTGTCGGACGCGGACCTGGACCGTCACTCGGTGGTCGCCGGCTGCTCGATCTACCCGTTCGTCCAGAACATCCTGCTGGCCGCACGCGACCGCGGGCTGGGCGGCGTCGTCACGACCTTCCTGGCCCGGGTGGAGCCGCAGGTGGCGGAACCCCTCGGGCTGCCGGAGCACCACGCGCTGGCGGCGATGGTCCTGCTCGGGCATCCGGTGCGACAGGTCCGGCGCCTGCGCCGCAACCCCGTCGAGTCCTTCACGACCGTCGACCGCTTCGACGGCAAGGCGTTCCGCGCCTGAGGCGGTCGGCTCAGGCGCTCCGCCGACGCGTCGGCCGGAGTGCCACCGGCGACGGGACCGGCACGCCGGGACGGGAGTGGTCGGCGGTCGGCCGGGGAACCGGGTCGCCGTGGGCGCCGACGCCGGCGTCCACCCGGCCGAGCAGGTCCTCGGCGTTGCCCAGCACGCACTCCGGGTCCGGGTCGGACAGGTCGAGCCCGACGAAGAACTTCGACGCCATGCACCCGCCCTGGCATGCGTCGTAGCTGCCACACGAGGTGCAGGCGCCCTCGCTGTCCGGTTCACGCAGCGACTCGAACAGCTCGGAGTCGCGCCACACCCGGGTGAACCCCCCGGGGTCCCGAACGTTGCCGGCCAGGAACTCGTCGTGGATCACGAAGGGGCAGGCGTAGACGTCGCCGACCGGATCGATCAGGCACACGACGCGCCCGGCGCCACACAGGTTGAGCCCGGGGAGCGCCTGGCCGAAGGCCGACAGGTGGAAGAACGAGTCGCCGGTCAGCACGTCGTCCCGGCCGAGCAGCCAGTCGTAGAGCTGCCGCTGCTGGGCCTGGGTCGGTCGCAGGCGGTCCCAGGTGTCGGCGCCACGGCCGGACGGACGCAGCCGGGTCACACGCAGCTGGGCGCCGTGGGACTCGGCCAGGGCGCGGAGCTCGTCGAGCTCGTCGACGTTCTCCCGGGTCACGACGACGCTCACCTTGAACGCACCGAACCCGGCATCGGCCAGGTGCTCCATGGCCTGCAGGGCGGCGCGGTGTGCACCCCGGCCCCGGACCGCGTCGTTGACCGGTGCCGTGGCGCCGTCCAGCGAGACCTGGACGTCCAGGTAGTCCATGGACGCCAGGCGTCGGGCGGCGTCCCGGTCCAGGTAGGTGCCGTTGGTGGAGAACTTCACGCCGACCTGGTGGTCGATCGCGTACTCGACGATCGGGAAGAAGTCGGGGCGCAGCATCGGCTCCCCGCCACCCAGGTTGACGTAGAAGACCTGGAGCCGCTGCAGTTCGTCGACGACGGCGAAGCACTCCTCGGTCGTCAGCTCCCGGGGGTCGCGGCGCCCCGAACTGGACAGGCAGTGCGAGCAGCTCAGGTTGCAGGCGTAGGTCAGCTCCCAGGTCAGGCAGATGGGCGCGTCCAGGCCCAGGCGGAACTCGTCGACCAGCGGCCGGGTCGCCGGGGGTGGCTGGTGGACGACCTCAGGCGGCACGGACCATCTCCGAGCTGCGCAACGTCTCGAGGGCCGACAGGAACGAGGACCGGCGAGCCTCCTCCACGCCGACGACGTCGAACGCCTCGGCGACGGTCCGCTCGCCGTCGAGGGACTCCACGACCGCGACCAGGTCGGGGTGCTTCAGGAACGAGAGGCGTCGGTTGCCGAAGTGGTACGCCAGCGCACCGAAGCGCTCGGGTCGCAGGGCGACGTCGGGGTGGAGGACCAGCCGGTCCCCGGGGCGGACGGCCACGTGGCGCGCTCGGTCGACGTGTCGGACGGCGACGACGTCAGTAGACGCCGCACATCCCGTCGATCGAGACCTCCTCGACGAGGAGCTCCTCGGCCACCAGGGCACCGGTGTCCACCGCGTCCGGTCCGGGGGGAGTGTCGAGCGGCGACCCGGCGTCGTCCGACCCGGCCCCGGAGCCGTTCGCCGTCTGCGTGGTCTGCGTCGTCGTCTGCACGGTGGCCACCCTCCGTTCCGGCCGACGCCGTCGGTGCGACGCCGGGATCCGTCGGCCACCGCAGTCGCGGCGCCGCAGGCGGATCGTACCCTGCGGACCGGACCCCGGGGCCCCGCTCCGGCTACACCGCCCCCGGTGCGTGGTGTAGAACCGGGCGCAACCGTGCACGGGAGCACGGGCCCGAGACCGCCAGGGGGACACGATGCCGACCAAGACCAATGCCGCCGTGCTGTGGGGTCCGAACCAGGACTGGAAGGTCGAGGAGATCAC
>CAIYGQ010000246.1 GCA_903925745.1 uncultured Actinomycetes bacterium
CCACGAGGTGCCACTCGACGTTCCCCGATCTCACCGTCGGGCGGGGCAGCAGCGGTCGGGGGCAGCGTCCGCGGGCATCGTCGAGCACGTCGGCCACGGTCCCGAAGAGCGTCAAGCCGTCGAGCGCATGGACCGTCGGCGGCAACATCGTCATAGCTCCCCGCCGTACCCGGTCGACGGCATCCTGGGGGCGGAACCAGGAGGAGTGGTCGGACTCCACGCCCAGATCGACCGCGACCTGGCCGATGGGCATGCGTGCCACGAGGAACCTGGTGTCGAATCGGCGCCGCTCGACCTCGGGCGTGATCCAGTGGCTCCACGGCGCGAAACTGTCACCGGCCACCCGGTGGCCCCCGCCCCTCAGCCACGGCCCGAAGCCCTCGTCACCGGGCGCGTCGCCCGCGGGGGCGTCGACGATGACCACGCCGGACTCCTCCCACGCCTCCCTGGCGGCGGCGGTCGTCAACGCTCTGAACGAGGCCGTCGGCGCGATCGGCTCGGGGGTCGCGAACGGCTCGGAGTCCGGACCCACCCAGGGGAGCGTGGCATCCGAGCCCTCGGCCCGGCCGCCGGGGAAGACGTAGGCTCCGGGCGCGAAGGCCATGCCACCGGCTCTGCGCTGCAGGAAGACCTCGGGACCCGCCGGGCCGTCCCGCAGGAGGATCACGGTGGCCGCATCGACCGCGTCCGGGACCGTCCACGATTCGTCGTCGCCGACCGCTACCGCCCGGGCACGTCGGGTCAACTCCTCCGGCATGGTGAGACTCGGTCGCTCGGGCCGCACACTCATGGGCGACGGCTCACAGCCGGATCCGTGCGATCAGTTCCACCTCGACCGGTACCCCCATGGGCAGCGAGGCCACCCCGACGGCCGACCGAGCATGCACCCCGTCGGCACCGAGCACGTCGCCCAGCAGCTCACTGGCACCGTTGACGACCGCCGGCTGCTGGGTGAACCCCGGGGCGCCGGCCACGAACCCCGTCACCTTGACGATCCTGATCCGGTCGAGGTCCCCGGCGACGGCTTCCACCGCAGCCAGTCCGTTGAGTGCACACTGGCGGGCGCAGCGCGCCGCCTCCTCCACCGTCACACCCTCGCCGACCACGCCGGTGGCCAGCGGCACGCCCTCGATGAGCGGCAACTGGCCGGCGGTGTAGACCCACCCGTCCATGACTGCTGCCGGTACGTAGGACGCGAGGGGCTCGGGCACCGGCGGCAGGGTCAGCCCGAGTTGTGCCAGGCGCTGCAGCGCGGAACTCACGCGACCGGGCGCTTGAAGTACGCGACGACGTTCTCCGGATTGGGGCCGGGAACGATCTGCACGAGTTCCCAGCCGTCCTGCCCCCAGTTGTTGAGGATCTGCTGGGTTGCGTGGATGAGGACCGGTGCCGTTGCGTATTCCCACTTCGTCATGGCTGCGACTGTAGCCGCCGATCCCCCGATCGGCAGCAGGGCTCACGGCGACCTGACCCGGCCCTGCTCGTCGCACGGGAGTTCCTGTCCCGGGAACCGCTCGGCGAACCC
>CAIYGQ010000247.1 GCA_903925745.1 uncultured Actinomycetes bacterium
ACTCCTCCTTCTCGTCCCACTCCTCGGCTGCCGGACGGATCACGTCCTCGGCGAAGTCGTGGACCCACTTCTGGATCTGAATCTGGTCCTCGTTCAACTCGAGGGAGAATTCGCCGCTCACTGGTCACCTCCGTGGGTGGGCGCCGCAGCGCCGATCCGTCAGGCCGGCTCGGCCGGTCCCGTGGTTACTCCGGGTAGGTTACCCACCGGTAACCATCTCCGCCACCCCAAACCACCCTGATCCAGCGTTATAGGGGTCGCGCGCGGGGTACGTGTCGCGTCCCAGAGCCACAGATCGCCGGGAGACCGGATCACGCCCGGCGGAGCACCGTTCCCTCCGCCGTGTCCTCGACCACCCAACCGTCAGCCACGAGCTGGTCCCGGATCAGGTCCGCCGCCGCGAAGTCACGCGCCGCTCGGGCCTCGTCCCTGGCCCGGGCGAGCGACAGGGCCCCGTCGTCGACGAGCTCAGCGGACTGGTCACGGAGGTCGAGTCCCACTGCACCGAGCGTGGATCGGACCGCGGCGGCGAGCGGCGCCGCCGCAGCCGGGTCGTCGGCGTCGAGCAACCGGTTGACCTCGGTGACGAGCGCGAACACACCGGCCAGCGCGCCCGGGGTGTCCAGGTCCTCATCCATGCACGCCCGGAAGCGGTCGAGCGCCCTGGCGTCGGGCTCGGCATCCGGGAGCGACCCGGTCCGCCGGGCGAACGCGTCGAGTCGTCCGAGTGCCGCCTCGGCCTGGGCGATCGTCTCGACGGTCACCTCGACGGGCGAGCGGTAGTGCGCCTGCAGGACCAGCAGGCGGTAGGCCCGGGGGTCGTGACGGTCGATCAGCTCGGTCAGCGTCGTGAAGTTCCCGAGCGACTTCGACATCTTCTCCCCCGCCACCTCCACGAACCCGTTGTGCATCCAGTGGTGGGCGAAGTCCCGCCCCGAGGCCACGGCCTGGGCCCGTTCGTTCTCGTGGTGGGGGAACGCCAGGTCCAGGCCACCGCCGTGCAGGTCGAAGCCGTCGCCCAGCAGGTCGAGGCTCATGACGACGCACTCGGTGTGCCATCCCGGGCGCCCGTCACCCCAGGGCGCCGGCCACGACGGCTCGCCGGGCTTCACGAACTTCCACAGCGCGAAGTCCGCAGCGTGGCGCTTCTGCGCGCTGCCGACGACCTCTCGGTCGCCGCCGCCGGCGACCAGGTCCTCGATCGACTGGTGTGCCAGCAGGCCGTACCCGTCGACCTCCCCGACCGACAGGTAGACGCCGTCGTCGGTGAGGTACGCCGCATCGTCCGCGATGAGGTTCGCGATCAACGACACCATCCGGTCGACGTAGGCGGTGGCGTGGGGATCATGGTCGGGGCGCAGCACCCCGATGGCATCCATGGCAGCCCACCACACCGCCTCGAACTCCTCGACCACGTCGGTCCACGGCCTCCCCTCGGCTGCGGCACGGTCGATGATCTTGTCGTCGATGTCGGTGATGTTCGACACGTACACGACCCGTTCGCCACACCAGGTCAGGTACCGCCGAAGGATGTCGAAAACGAGCGAGAAACGGCCGTGGCCCAGGTGCGGCGGCCCGTAGACCGTCGGCCCGCACACGTACATGGACACCTCTCCGGCCCTCCGCTGCACCAGCGGCACGACCTCGCCACGGGCGGTGTCGTGCAGGCGGATCACGGGCCGAACCCTAGCGAGCGGCGGCCGCTGGCCGGCTCCCGGCGGCGACCCGGGTGATCAGGCCTGCACGCCGGCCAGTCCGGCGCGCACCTGGCCGACGACGACCTGAGGGCTCCTGCGAACCTGCCTCCACGTGAAGCGCAGGGGTCGCCACCCGGCGACGACCAGGAGGTTCTGGCGGTCGCGGTCGCCCTCGAACGAGCTCCGGGTGCCGTGGACGCCGAATCCGTCGCCCTCCAGGAACAGGCGGACGTCGGGGTAGGCGAAGTCGAGGACGAACGACCTCCCGAGGACCTGCACCGGGTGCTGGCGCACGGGGAGCGGCAGCCCGGCACGACGGAGCAGGTGGAAGAGCTCCAGTTCGAGCCGACTCTCGGTGGGGGCCATCGACACGTGCTGGTCGGCGAGGAGCTCACCGATCGGCCCGCAGCCGTTGCGTCCCCGTGCGGACAGCAGGTCGTACTCCTGCCGCAGCCCGTCCAGGTCGACGACACCGAGGTGGCGGGCCCGGTACACCGCCTCCTCCAGGCGTCGACGGGTCACGACCGCCCCCAGGTCGACCAGGGTGCGCGCCACGCCGGTGACGGCGATTCCGTCGACCTCGTCGACGTGGGAGCGCTCCAGGTCACGGGACCGGTGCACGATGACTCCGGTGACCTCGTGGCCCCCCGTGGGTGGAATGGTCACCTCTGGATCGTGGTCGCCGGGCTCGAGCAGGCCGTGCAGCTCGGCGGCGGAACGGTGCGAGGCCACGCCGTCGGTGCGCCACACGGCAGCGAGCAGTTCCTGGCGGCGGGTCGGGGCGACGCCGACGATCCGGTGGACGCCGCCGCCGAGCCGTTCGGCCAGTCCCCGGGCGGCACGCTGGCGGACCTGGTGGTAGCTCAGCCCGAACCGGTACGCGTCCCTGGTCCGGTAGAGACCGTGGTGCTGCTCGGCGAAGTGGAGGAGTTGTCGCTCGGGGTCGCTCACCCGGCCATCGAAACCCAACGGGACCCCCACGTCACCGGGGACGGCGACCCGCGTCGCACTGCACCGGGTCCACTCCCGATCTGTGGCTCCGGGGCGCGACACGTACCCCGCGCGCGACCCCTATATCGGGGGAGGGGGGAGGAGGTCGAGGGGTGGGCGGCCGTCGGCCAGGCGCTGGTAGCGGTCCAGCGCACCGAGCCCCACCTCGGGTTGCGGCAGCACCCAGAAGCGTCGCTCACGCACCGCCCGGACCACGGCGTCGGCGACCGTCTGTGCCGCCGCACCGGCGTCGACCCCGGCGCGCACTACGGCGTCGATCTCGGCGGCGACACCCCCCAGCTCGTGATCCTCGGGGTCCACGTTCATCGAACGCAACGAGTTGTCGGCCAGGTTCGACAGGACGTTGCCGGGGCACACGACCGACACGCCGATCGGGGCGCCGAGTCGGGCCAGCTCGTGGTGCAGCGACTCCATCAGGCCGACCACGGCGTGCTTCGACGACACGTAGGCACCCATGCCCGGCGGAGCGACCAGCCCGGCGCCCGACGACACGGCGACCACGTGGCCCGACCCGCGCTCCAGCATGGCCGGTACCATCGCCCGCACCCCGTGGACGGGACCCCAGTAGTCGACCTCCACCTGGCGACGCCACACCTCGATCGGCTGCTCCCAGGTCAGGCCCGGCACGCAGATCCCGGCGTTGAACACCGCGACGGCGGGCCCGCCCCAGTCCCGACACGCGTCCACGAGGGTGTCCGCGACGTCGGGGTCGGCGGCGTCCCCGATCACGACGCGGACCTCGGGGGCGCCGGCGGCCATCGCCTGCGCCCCGGTCACGGCCGCCGCTCCATCGTCGTAGTCACTCAGCACGAGGGGCGCCCCCAGGGCGGCGAACGTCACGGCCAGGGCCGTGCCGATCGTGCCGCCGGCACCGGTCACGACGACCGGGCCGTCGAGCACCGAGCGGCCATCGGCCTCGACCCCGCCGGTTGCGGCCTCGCCGGACCCGTCGGCCCCGCTGGTTGCGTCGCTCACGCCGTTCCCCGATCGTTCGACGAGTCGGCCCGCTCCACCACGTCCGTGCGCGCGCCCCGGGTTCGGGACCGTAGCGGGCACCCCGGTAGGTTGTCGTCGTCATGGCCGCCCACGAACCCCGACCGAAGCCGACCCGGGACGTACCCGACAAGCCGACCGTCGACGGACTCGAGGACCGCTGGGCCCCGGCCTGGGCCGAACAGGGCACCTACGCGTTCGACCGGTCCGCCACCCGGGACCGGGTCTTCTCCATCGACACGCCCCCGCCCACTGCGTCCGGCTCGCTGCACGTCGGCCACGTGTTCTCCTACACCCACACAGACACCATCGCCCGCTACCAGCGGATGCGGGGGATGGAGGTCTTCTACCCCATGGGCTGGGACGACAACGGGCTGCCCACCGAGCGCCGGGTGGAGAACCACTACGGGGTGCGCTGCGACCCGAGCGTCCCCTACGACCCGGCGTTCGCCCCACCCGCCGAGCCACCCTCGGACCGCCGGGACTTCGTGCCGGTCAGCAGGCCGAACTTCATCGAGCTGTGCGAGCAGCTCCTCGTGGTCGACGAGCAGGCCTTCGAGCACGTCTGGACGCGGCTCGGCCTGTCGGTCGACTGGTCATCGACCTACGCCACGATCGACGAGGGGTCGCGCCGGGTCAGCCAGCGGGCCTTCCTGCGGAACCTGGCCCGCGGTCAGGCGTACTCCCAGGAGGCGCCGAGCCTGTGGGACGTCACCTTCCAGACCGCGGTGGCCCAGGCCGAGCTGGAGGACCGGCAACGGTCCGGCGCCTACCACCAGCTGGCGTTCCACCGGAGTGACGGTGGCGGCGACGTGCTCATCGACACGACCCGGCCGGAGCTCGTCGTGAGCTGCGTCGCGCTCGTCGCCCACCCCGACGACGAGCGGTACCGACCGCTGTTCGGCTCGACGGTGACGACACCCGTGTTCGGCGTCGAGGTCCCCATCCACCCGCACCCGCTCGCCGAGCCCGACAAGGGAACGGGCATCGCGATGATCTGCACGTTCGGTGACACGACCGACGTCGTCTGGTGGCGGGAACTGGACCTGCCGACCCGCGCGGTGATCGAACGGGACGGGCGCTTCAGCGAGGAGGCGCCGGAGTGGCTCCCGACCGACCTGGCCCGCGAGCGGTACGGCCGGATCGCCCGCAAGGCGCCCGGGGGCGCCCGCGAACAGATGGTGGCGCTGCTCACCGAGACGGGCGAGCTCATCGGCGACGTCCGGCCGATCGAGCACGCCGTGAAGTTCTTCGAGAAGGGCGACAAGCCGCTCGAGATCGTGACCTCGCGGCAGTGGTACATCCGCAACGGAGGACGATCCGAGGAGCTCCGAGCGGAACTCGTCGCCCGCGGCGCCGAGCTGGTGTGGCACCCGGACTTCATGCGGCACCGCTACGACAACTGGGTGCAGGGCCTGAACGGCGACTGGCTGGTGTCGCGCCAGCGGTACTTCGGCGTCCCCTTCCCCGTCTGGTACCCCGTGCTCGCCGACGGAACCGTCGACCACGACCATCCGATCCTGCCGGACGAGGCCGACCTGCCCGTCGACCCGCAGGCCGAGTGCCCGGCCGGCTTCGAGGAGTCCCAGCGGGGCGCCCCGGGCGGCTTCGTCGGCGACCCCGACGTGATGGACACGTGGGCGACGTCGTCGCTCACCCCACAGATCGCCTGCCGGTGGGAGGACGACGCGGACCTGTTCGAGCGCACCTTCCCCATGGACCTCCGACCCCAGGGCCACGACATCATCCGGACCTGGCTCTTCTCGACCGTGCTGCGCAGCCACGACGAGTTCGGCTGCGTTCCGTGGAGCAACGTGGCGTTGTCGGGGTGGATCCTGGATCCCGACCGCAAGAAGATGTCGAAGTCGAAGGGCAACGTCGTCACCCCGCTGGGCCTGCTGGAGCAGCACGGTTCGGACGCCGTGCGCTACTGGGCGGCCTCAGGCCGGCCGGGCACCGACACGGCGTTCGACGAGCAGCAGATGAAGGTGGGGCGTCGCCTCGCCATCAAGCTGTTGAACGCGTCGCGCTTCGCGCTCGGCTTCGGCGCGGTCGACCCGTCGACCCCCGTGACCGAGGCGCTCGACCGCGCGGCGCTGGCGACGCTGGCCGACCTGGTCGACGACGCCACCCGCGCCTTCGACGGCTTCGACTACGCCCGGGCGCTCGAGCGGACCGAGACGTTCTTCTGGCGCTTCTGCGACGACTACCTGGAGCTGGTCAAGACGCGCGCCTACGGAGAGGACGGCGCACCGGTCGACGGATCGACCGCGAGCGCCCGGGCTGCGCTGCAGGTGGCGCTCAGCACGCTGCACCGACTGCTCGCACCGTTCCTGCCGTTCACCTGCGAGGAGGCGTGGTCGTGGTGGATGGAGGGGTCCGTGCACCTGGCGGCCTGGCCGGACGGCGACTCGGTCCGGGCCGCTTCGGCCGGCGGCGACCCGGCGGCGCTGGAGGTCGCCGGGGCGGTGCTCGGCGAGTTGCGGGGGGCGAAGTCGGCGGCCAAGGTCGGCATGCGCGCCGGGATCGAACTCGCGCGGGTGACCGACACCGCCGATCGACTCGACCTGCTGCGCTCGGTGCTCGACGACGTCGGCCGGGCCGGCCGGGTCACGACCTTCGACCTGGTCGAGGGTGACGAGTTCGGCGTCGAGTGCACCGTGGCTCCCCCGTCGGACACCTGAGGGCCACCGGTCCGGTCGGCGCCTGTAGGACGCCGCGATCAGGCGGGCGGTGCGCCGGAGACCAGCGTGTGGGCCAACTTGATGCCCTCGGCGTCGAAGGCCTGCAGCACCCGCAGCCGGAACTCGCGCTCGACCTCGAACTGTGCGGCCGGTTCGGTGTCGCACAGCGCCCGCACGGTGATGCCGGTGGGGTCGATGAGGATGACGCCGAGCACCTCGAGCGATCCGGTGATGCGGTCCGCCCAGTCGACGTCGGCGCACAGCCGTTCGCCGACCTCGCCGAGCACCGCGACGGCCCGCTCGACGTCGGCCTCGGGCGCGACCACCACGTCGACCACGGCCCGCGACCAGCTCTGCGACTTGTTGCCGACCGAGAGCACCTCTCCGTTGGCGATGTGCCAGACGGTCCCGTTGATGTCACGGACCCGGGTCGAGCGCAGCGTCACCCGTTCGACGACCCCCGACACCGGTGCTCCGCAGTCGACGATGTCGCCGACGCCGTAGCGGTCCTCGACGACGATGAAGAACCCGGCGAGCATGTCGCGCACCAGCGTCTGGGCCCCGAACCCGAGCGCCACGCCCACGACGCCCGCCGAAGCCAGGATCGCCGGCAGGCTGGCTCCGAGTTCGGCCAGGATCAGCGCCGAGGCGACCACGACGACGATGATCGAGGCCAGGGACCGGGCGATCGCGGTGATCGTCTCGGTCCGGGCCTGCATGCGGTTCGTCGACGAACCGGAGCGGAACTGGTCGGGCATGAACTCGCCGAGTCGGTCGGCGCTGGAGATCATCCGCAGACCCAGGCGCCGGATCGCCCACCTGAGCCCCAGGTTGACGAACCAGGCGCCGAGGAGGATCAGCGGGATCACGACGGCCTGGTGCGGGGTGCTGTCGGCCACCGCCCGGAAGTCGAGGCCGAACGACGCCACCGGTGCTGGCGCTGGGGCGACGGGGGTCGGCACGCCGCCGAGCGTAGTGATGCGGCCTGTTCCGGCCGGGGACACACCGGCCCCGCCACGACGGCACCGCGACACCGGGGTGTGACGGATCTGACAGGCATCCGCGCCCGGAGCGTCGATGATCACTACCCTCCGCGGTCATGGCCCGCTTCGGTGCGCGACGCCGGCGTCTGGTGGAGGCCGCCGCCTCCCAGGCCCGTGAGGAACAGGACGCCCTCCTGGACCGGAGCGGCATCGTGGTCGTGCGGGGCGAGTCGGTCTCGCCGTCCATGACGGGCGTCCTGGGGTGGGACCACCGGTCGTTCCACGTGCCCGGCACGCTGCGGGGCCTGGTCCACGTCGACGACGTCGCCGCCTACGACGAACCCGAGGCCGACGCCGTCGTCCGGATCCTCGCCGCCGACGGGTCCCACCGACAGGTGCTCGTGCGCCGCGCCGGCGACCACGAGCTCCTGGTCGACCTGACCCACCACCGGTCGCACCTCACGCAGACGAGCCGCTACGCGGAGAGCGTCGAGCACGCGCCGCACGGCGTCGTGGTGCTGGAGTTCGCCGACCTGGGTGATCCCGACTCGACGGTGCTGCGGTCCGCCAACCCGGCGGCCCGTCGGATGCTGCACCTGGAGCACCACTCGGTCGACGGCACACGGTTGGACGAACTCTTCGAGCGGACCTCGGCCAGGCTCGTCGGGTCGGTCGCCTTCGACGTCGCCCACACCGGCCAGTCGCTCACGGCGGAGCGGCTGACGTTCGCGGAGATCCCCGACTCGTGGATCGACGTCCGGATCGACCGCCTCGCCGACGGGTCGCTCGCCGCCACCTTCACCGACGTGACCCGCCACGTGGTGGCAGAGGAACGACTCCGCCACCGGGCGAGCCACGACCCGCTCACCGGACTGCCGAACCGCGCGCTGCTGGAGGAACGCCTCGGGGTCCTGACCTCGGAACTCGTCGGCGACCAGCACGTGGCGCTGGTCCTCGTGGACGTCGACGGGCTGGCCGAGATCAACGCGGCCCTCGGTCACCACCACGGAGACCGCTTCGTGGTCGAGGTCGCCAACCGACTCGCCCGCAACGTCGTCGGCGCGGAACTGGTCGCACGCGTCGGGAGCAGCGACTTCGCGGTCGTGACCAGGCCGGCCGCCACGCAGGCCGAGACCATGGAGCGGGCCCGGTCCGTGACCGAGGCGCTCGACGCGCCGTTGGACGTCGACGGCCACCTCACCGGCATCGACGCCCACGTCGGCGTCGCCCTGGCACCCGGGCACGGCGCCGACGCCCGGACACTCGTCCACGCCGCCGAGATCGCACTGCAGCGGGCGCGGGGCGCCGGTGACCCGGTCGGGGTGTTCGATCCGACGGAGCCGTCCGACGACGCGCCGACCGAGGGACTGATCACCCGGCTGCGGCGGGGCCTCGCCGACCAGGAGCTCGAACTGCGCTACCAGCCGATCGTGGAGCTCCGCTCGGGCCGAGTCGCCAAGGTCGAGGCCGTCCTGCGCTGGCAGCACACCGAAGGTCGCGGGCAGGCCTCGGAGCTGCTCGAGCTCGCCGAGCAGTCCGGCCTGATCCAGGAGCTCACCCGGTGGGTCTTCGGCGAGGCCGCCCGGGCCGCCGCCGCCATGCCGGCCGCACCCGACCCGGTCCGGGTCTGTGTGAACCTGCCGCTCCCGCAGCTCGCCGAGTCACAGGTGCTGACCTTCGTCGACCTGATGGTCACCGCCGGTGAGCTGGACCCGGCGCTCATCGAGGTCGAGCTCAGCGAGTCGGACCTGACCGACGACCCCGTGCGCGCCCAGCAGGTGGTCAACCGGATCGCCTCGCTCGGGATCCGCGTCGTGATCGACGGGTTCGGGACCGGCTACACCTCGACGACCACCCTGGAGAACCTGCAGGTCCGTGGCATCAAGGTCGACCGCAGCTACATCTCCACGCTGGCCGCCGTCCCCGCGGACCTGGTCGCCGTTCGGGCCACCGTCGAGCTGGCCCACGAGCTCGGGCTGTCGGTGGGCGCCGAGGGCGTCGCCGACGGCGCGTCGCTCGACCTGCTCGCCGAGGTGGGCTGCGACTACGTGCAGGGGTTCCACATCTCGGGCCCGGTGACGCTCGATGCCCTGCCGGAGCGGGCGTCGGAGCTGGAACGGGCGCTCCAGGGCTGGGCCGGGACGCTACGGTCCGGCCATGCCGACGCTGAAGGCCCGATCCGCGGCTGAGGCCGCCTCCATCGTCCGCCCCTCCGACTCCCTGGCGATCGGACTCGGACCTGCCCACCCCGGCGCCTTCCTGCACGCGCTCGGCGACCGCACCGACTGGACCGATCTGCGGGTGTTCGGGGCACTCCTCACCGACCTGTACGAGGTGTTCACGCGGCCGAACGTGCAGTACCGCAGCGGCTTCTTCGGACCGGCCGAGCGGTTCCTGCGCGACAGCGGCGCTGCGATCGAGTACGTGCCCGCCGACTTCCGCCGCTTCGAGCCGATCGTCCAGCGCCTGGCTCCCCGGGTGATGGCGACCGCATGCGCTCCGCCCGATGCCGATGGGTGGATGAGTCTGTCGCTGCACGCGGGCGCGCTCGTCGACGAGTGGCACCGCTGCGGAGCGGATCCGGAGCGGGTGCTCGTCGCCGAGTACTCCCCGGCGTTCCCGACCACGCTCGGCCTGCCACCCCAGCACACCCACCGGCTGCACGTCGATGAGGTGGACGTCCTGGTCGAGAGCGACGCGGCACCCGTCAACCTGCCCGACCCCGAACCCGATGACGTCGACCGGGCGATCGCCGACGAGGCCCGCCGGTTCATCCCCGACGAGGCCACGCTGCAGACCGGGATCGGGGCGATCCCGTCACTGATCGCCACGATGCTCGCCGAGGGCGACGGCGGAGGCTACGGGGTCCACTCCGAGATGTTCACCAACGGTCTCATGCGGCTGCACCAGGCGGGCAAGGTGACCAACGCCAACAAGGGCGAGTTCGACGGCTTCTCGGTCACCACCTTCGCCGCCGGGGTGCCCGAGCTGTACGACTGGCTGCACGGGAACGACCAGGTGCGGTTCCTGCCGGTCGACGTCGTCAACGACGCCCGGATGATCGCCGACAACCGGCGCTTCGTCTCGATCAACGGCGCGACCGCCGTCGACCTCCACGGTCAGGTCGCCGCCGACACCGTCGGCGGTCGGCAGTACTCGGGTGCCGGCGGACACGAGGACTTCCTGGCCGGCGCCGGGCTGCAGCTCGACGACACGTCGCTGCTGTGCCTGCGATCGTCGACGGAACGCCCCGAGGGTCGGGTCTCGCGGATCGTGGCGAACCTCGGCCCGGAGATGGTGGTCACCACGCCCCGCCACCAGGTCGACGTCGTGATCACCGAGTGGGGTGCCGCCGAGCTCCAGGGGATGTCGGTGCGGGAGCGGGCCGAGGCGCTCGCGCGGATCGCGCACCCCGATGCCCGGGCCGAGCTCGAGGCGGCGGCCGCCACGATCGGCTGACCGGCCGGCCCGCTCAGCGCGGGACGTGGCGGCGCACCCGGACGGCGACCACGTGGGTGCCGGAGCCGATGCGGTACCGCTCCAGTGCGTCGGGCCCGCACGAGGCCGTGCCGAGCCCCCGCTGGAACCCGAGGAACACCTGGGTGACACGCGGTCGGCGCAGCGGAGTCAGGTCGTCGGGGTGCCGCGCGGCCAGGAGTTCCGCGTCGGTGTGGTGGCGGACCCCGGCGTCCAGGTGCGGGGTCAGTGACCGCACCTCGAACACCTCGCCCGACCGGGGGTCGCGCACCCGCAGCCACCGGAGGTCGGTGTGGTTGCCGTGCTCCTGGGGGAAGGCGTAGTGGACGTACTGCCCGGCGACCGATGAGGACCACCGGCCGACCGTCGTGGAGGACCGTCGGTCGGGGTAGGACTCGTGCGGTCCGTCACCGAACCACTCCAGTTCGCTGAAGGCCGCCGGGAGCTCGGCGACCACGCCCAGGCGGGGTGGATCCGCGTGGTCGTCATCCAGGTGGAACGTGGCCCGCAGGTCCCACCAGCCGTCCGTGGCCGGGGTGAGCTCGACCGTGGCGTCCAGGCCCGGACTCCACCGGTCGTCCAACCGCGACTGCCACTCCCGCATCCACGAGGTCTGGATGGCGTCGTTGTCGACCAGCGCCCGGAACGCGACCGGCCGGAACGTCGCCGGTTCCATGCCGACGGTGGGGGCACCACCGGGGCGGCTCCGGTCGGGACGACCCCGGCCGAGGGCGAGCTGCTCGGTCGCGACGACGTGCCCGGAGGCCGCCCACGGCGTCGCCCGCCGCTGGGCGAACGACACCACCAGGTGTGCCTCGGACCCGGCGGACAGCTCGGGCCGGGCCACCGGCAGCCCCACGTCACGACGGCCGCGGGGTGGGACGGGATCGAGCGCCAGGCGGCCACGTCGCCGCACGACGCCGTCGATGCGCAGCTCCCACCGGGCGACGAGGTCCGAGGTGTCGGTCCACCACCGGTGGTTCGAGATCCGCAGGCGGTCGCGGCCCAGCGCCCGCACCCGGACGGGGCGGCCCAGGTGGTGCACCTCGGCGAGCGCCGGGTGGGGGCTGCGGTCCGCGGAGACGAGTCCGTCGCAGACGAAGTTGCCGTCGTTGGGTTCGTCACCGAAGTCCCCGCCGTACCCCCAGACGGTGTGTCCGTCCCAGGTCCCGATCGGGATCCCGTGCTCGAGCCACTCCCAGATGAATCCGCCCTGCAGGCCCGGGACCTCCTCGAACGCGGCCCGGTACTCCGCGAGCGAACCGTTGGAGTTGCCCATGGCGTGGCTGTACTCGCAGAGGATCAGGGGGCGGCGGGTGTCCCGGGTGCGTTCGGCCCACCCGACGATGTCCTCGACCGAGGTGTACATGGGACAGACGATGTCGCTGACGGGGGCGGCCGCGAACAGGTCGTGCATGAAGGGGCCCTCGTACTGCACCGGGCGTGTCGGGTCGAAGCGACGCAGGAACGCGGCAGCGGCCGCGTGCGGTGGCCCGTCGCCCGACTCGTTGCCGAGCGACCACGCGACGATGCTCGGGTGGTGCACGTCGCGACGGGCCATCCGTTCGACGCGTTCGATGATCGTGCGCGCGTAGCGTTCGTCGTGGCAGAGCGAGGTCTGCCGGCCGTGCGACTCGACGTTGGCCTCGTCGACCACGTACAACCCCAGCTCGTCGCAGAGTTCGGCGAAGTGCTCGTCGTGCGGGTAGTGGCTGGCTCGCACGGCGTTCAGGTTGCTGGCCTTCATGAGGCACAGGTCGCGGCGCGTCAGCTCGGGCGGGACGGCCCGACCCCGCCGGGGGTCGTGCTCATGGTGGTTGACCCCCCAGATGAGCTCGGGCACCCCGTTGATCCGCAGTTCCCGGTCGGCGACGGCGACGGAGCGGAACCCGGTGCGCAAGGCCGTGACCTCGACGACCGAGCCCGTCGGGTCGCGCAGGACCAGCAGGACCCGTGAGCGCTCGGGGGTCTCGGCCGACCACGGCCGGATGCCCGGGATCCGCAGGTCGACCCCGATGACCCCGGGCCGGGTCCACGTGGCGGAGACGAGCGCCGCCCCCTCGCTGGAACCGTCCCAGGCGGGGATGTCGCGGCGTCCGGTCGTCGCCCGGCGACGACCGCCCATCGACTCCACGACCGTCTCGACCGTCCAGCCGGGGTCGCGTCGCGCCGGGCCGGCGACGACGACCTCGCCGCGCAGGGTGCCGACCGTCGGGTCGTCGGGGTCCAGTCCGGGGGCCAGCGCGGCCGTCTCGAACCACGTCTCGGCCGGCGACCACAGCGCCACGCTCCGCTGCAGCCCCCCGTGCCACCACTGGTCCTGGTCCTCGACCCAGCTCTGGGCCGAGAACCGCCAGACGGTGATCGCGAGCTCGACCCGTCGACCGGGTCGAGCGACGCCGGTCAGGTCGTACTCGGACGGCAGTCGCGAGTCGGTGCCGTGCCCCACCAGTTCCCCGTCGACGTGCACCGCGTGGAACGACTCCGCCGCACCGACGCGCAGGACCACCCGACGGCCTCGCCAGCTGCGTGGCACCGGGACCGTGCGCCGGTAGGTCGCGACGGTCGAGTCGGGCGGGACCCACGGCGGCTCCGTGCCGGGCTCCGAGGTGTCGAAGGGCATGACGACGTTCGTGTAGTGGGGCGCGTCCAGGCCCTGCAACGTCCACGCCCCGGGAACCTGCACCGGCATCCGATCCGCCCCGGCGGAGGAACCGGGGGAACGGACGACCTCCAGGTCCCAGGTGCCGTCCAGGCTGCGCCACCACGGCGAGGCCCCGAAGGTCGCCGGGTCGGTGCCGTCGATCATCCGGGCGGTGCGGACGTCCGGGCAGGGCACGAGCAGCGGTCGGGCCGCCAGTCGCTGCGAGGAGGTGGCCTGGGGGTCCAGGGGGGTGTCGCCCAGGTCGGCGGCCAGGTCGGCGGCGTACCGCTCCACCCGTGTGCGTCGCTCCCCCACTCCGACCCCCGGCCCGCGGGCCCGGGCACCGGTGCGACCCGGGCTCAGAGCTCGCCGCTGTCGAGCAACCCGAGGACCTCCCGGGCGCGTTCCCGAGTCTGCTCCAGGTCGGCCAGTCGCCGCATCCCGCCGAGCTGGGTCGAGATCCGGTGGTTGCCCCGGAGCCGGTCCTCGTTGCGGGCCAGGAAGTCCCAGTACAGCGTGGTGAAGGGACAGGCGTCGTCGCCCGTCCGACGCTTCGGGTCGTAGGCACACCCGCGGCAGTGGTCGCTCATCCGGTGGATGTACGCGCCGCCGCTCGCGTACGGCTTGGTCGCCATGCGGCCGCCGTCGGCGTGCTGCGACATCCCGACGACGTTCGGCAACATGACCCACTCGGCTCCGTCGACGAACCGTTCCCACATCCACCGGACCAACTGGTCGGGGCGGACCCCGGCGAGCAGGCACAGGTTCCCGAGCACCATGAGCCGTTCGATGTGGTGGGCGTACGCGTGGTCGTCCACGTGGCCCCACGCGCTGGCCACGCACGCCATGCGGGTCGCCCCGTCGGTGAACACCGGGGGCAGGTCCCGGGTGGCGTCCAGGCCGTTCCAGGCCCACCATCCGCCGTCGGGTCCGTCGGCCCAGTACCACGACAGCCCCCACACGTACTCCCGCCAGCCGAGGACCTGCCGGATGAAGCCCTCGGCGGACGCCAGGGGCACCCGACCGTCCCGGTGGGCCGCCTCGGCAGCACGGACGACCTCCATCGGACGCAGGAGCCCAAGGTTCAGGCTGGACGACAGCGCCGAGTGCGCCAGCTTCCACTCGGCCGCCAGCATGGCGTCCTCGTGGGGGCCGAACACCGGGAGCCCCTCGTCGATGAACGCCTCGAGTCGGGCGACCGCCTGGGCGCGGGTGACCGGCCAGCGGCCGTCGGGCGGGGCGCCGACGCAGGACTCGGGCAGCGACGAGATGACCCGGTGGTCGATGTCGTCGAGTTCGATGGGCGGCACCCGGGGCCACGACCGGCCGTCCTTGGGGGGTGGTTCACGGTTCTCTGCGTCCAGGTTCCAGGAGCCGCCGACGGGTTCGTCACCGTCGACGAGCACGTCGTGTCGGACCCGCTGGTGACGGTAGAAGTCCTCCATGCGCAGCCGACCGGAGCGGCTCGACGCCCACTCGGCGAACTCGTCTGGGTGGCACAGGAACTGGGTGGACCGCAGTGTCCGGACGCCGCAGCGTTCCTGGAGCCGCCGGCCGGCCGGCGAGTTGGCCTCGGTCGCGACGACCTCGACCGGCGCCCGTTCGGCCCGGTGCGCGGCCACACCGTCGGCCAGTGTCGGGGCGGTCCGCTCGTCGACGGTGAAGCCCCGGTCGCGGAGCTCGGCGGCGAAGTGGGCGGCCGCGCTCAACAGCAGGTGCAGACGCTGGCGGTGCCACGGCCGGGTGGAGACGAGCCGGTCCGAGGTGACGAACAGGACCGCGTCGGTGTCGGGGTCGGCGTCGAGCAGCGCCGGGAGCTGGTCGTCGAGCTGGTCGAAGAGGACCCAGCGGGTCGTCCCGCCGGCGCCGAGCGCGCTCAGCTGGCGGTCGCGCGACGCAGCACGTCGAGCGCCTGGTCGGCGTGCACGTCCATGTTCATCTCCGACGAGATGGCGGCGAGCACGCGGCGGTCGGTCCCGATCACGAACGTGGCCCGCTTGTTCATGATCGGGCCGGGACGCTTGACGCCGAAGATCCGGGCCACGGTCCGGTCGGGGTCGGACAGGAGGGGGTAGCCGAGTGAGTGCTTGGCGTCGAAGGCGGCCTGCTTGTCGACTTGGTCGGCCGAGATGCCCACCCGCTGGGCGCCCAGTTCGGCGAACTCGCCGGCCAGGTCCCGGAAGTGGCAGGACTCCTTGGTGCAGCCGGCCGTCATGGCCTTCGGGTAGAAGAACAGGACCACCGGCCCGGATGCCAGCAGGGAGTCCAGGGACGTCGGGGTCCCGTGCTGGTCGGGCAGGGTGAAGTCGGGGACGGTCTCGCCGGTCTGGAGCATGCCGGTGCCAACCCCGCTCCGCCGCCCGCTATTCCGGTAGCAGGCCGGTCGCCGGGGTCCTCAGGCCGACGGCCGCGACCTCACGCCGACGAATCGGCGACGAGCCGACCCCGGAGCTCGGCCGGAGCGGCCGGGTCGAGTCCGGCGGCGACCAGGTAGCCCTCGGCGCCGCCGTGGGCGGTGCGCAGCCAGTCGAGCACGTGCCGCATGGTCTCGGGGCGGGCCGACCAGACACCGGTCGACAGGTCCTCATCGGTCACGGGCCGGTCGTAGACGCCCGAGATCAGGGCCCAGGTGGACTGGACGGTCGTCGCCAGCGACGAACGGGCGTAGTCGTCCACGATCACCTGGTCCTCCGCGCCGAGCACCCCGAGCAGGAGCGCCGTCAGCAGGCCCGTGCGATCCTTGCCCACCGCGCAGTGGTAGGCGACCCCTCCGTCGGAGTCGACGACCACCTCCACCGCGGCGACGAATCGATCCCCGAACGCGTCCAGGATCTCCACGTAGCGGTCGGGCATCCCGGCCGCCCCGTCGTACCACTCGTAGTGCGGGTCCAGCACGGGGACGTGCACGACGTCGATGCCGTCGGCGGCGAACGATCCCTCCCGCTCCCGCTCGGATCCGTCGCGCAGGTCGACCACGGCCCGGACGCCGTGGCCGCGCAGACCGTCGATCGCCGACTCCGAGGCCCGGTGCAGGGCGTCACCGCGGATCAACGTGCGGTCCCGCACCACGCCCTCGCCCACCGGGGTGCCGCCCAGGTCGCGCACGTTGAAGATGCCGTCGCGGGCCAGGATCGGGCGCAGTGCTGCGGTCGGCACGGAGCGTCAGTCCAGCGAGAGCGACACGCCGACACCGTTCGAGGTCACGCGCAGCTCCTCGACGTGGATCGGCAGGGTGTCGTCGGAGTCGGGGATCACCGGCAACTGGATCGTCGCCGGGAACCGCAGCCGGGCCGGCACGAGCGACACCAGCCCGCCGACCCGCCGGCTGAGGTCGTTCACGATCGACGGCACGACCGCTGGCAGCTCCACCCACGCCGCCTGCAGTGCGAGCTCGAGACGACCCTCCAGCAGGCGGGGTCGGACCTCGGTGCGCAGCGCCGGGCGCAGGTCGGGCAACCGGTCGAAGACCCGGGCGTTGCGCAGCCGGCCACCGAGTTGCTGTTCGCCCAGGTCGAGTTCGATCTCGAAGGGCAGCCGGGTCCCGCCGAGCGCCCGCTCCAGGAGGAGCCGACCCAGGTGGTCGAGGCCCGAGGCGCACAGCCCGACCCCGAGCCGCTTGCCGGCGACCGGCACCGGCTCGGCCCGACCCGAGCAGTGGTCGCCGGCGGCGAAGGCGAGCGTGAGCGTCCCGGAGCCGACCCGCACCGCGGCCCGACCGGGTGCCACCCCCAGCTGCTGCAGCAACCCACCCACGTCCTCGCCGAGCTCGGCGCCCAGGTGGCCGACGTGCTCGCCGAGCGCGGCCCACAGGTCGGACCCCATCGAGTGGAACAGCACCTGCACCATCTGGGTCAGGGACGTCCACGCGTCGGGGTCCAGGCCCTCGGGCACCTCTGCGTCGGGGTCGACGAGCAGCGACACCAGTTCTGCTGTGGCCAGGTCGATGCCGACCGTGACCGTGTGGTCCGGTCGCAGGTCGACGACCGGGTCCAGCAGGGCCTCGACACGGACCGGGATCGGGGCGGGCACCTGCGGGAGACCCAGGGCGTCGGCACCGGCCTCCTCGCCCGTGTAGGTGCGTGCCCGCACCTCCACGACACCGACGCCGAACGCCACGGCGCGGACCCGGCCGCCGTCGTCGGGCCGCAGGTCCACCCGGCCGCCGGTCACGGTGAGGGCCAGCGACAGGTCGACCTCTCCCATGCCGGGCAGCGCGACCGGTTGCTCGAGTGGCTCGACGGGGATCCCCTCACCGACGGCGAACAGCACGACGTCGTTGAGGAGCTCCTGGGTGACCGACGCGATGAGCGCCGAACGTTCCGAGGTCATGGGGGTCAGTCCACCACGGCGGCGGCCACCGAGGCGAACAGGCCGACGACCTCCTCCGGAGTCGAGGCGTATCCGTCGGAACCCAGGCGCTCGGCCAGGTCCGCCGAGTCGACCGCGCCACCACCGACGAGCACGGGTACCCCCGGCAGGCCGGAGCGGAGCTCCTCCACGAACCCGGCCACGCCGTCGAGCAGGTCGACCGAGGACACGCACACCCCGACCGCCACGACCCGGTCCAGACCGGACGCAGTGGCCACGAAGGACTCCGCCGGCGAGTCGGGGCCCAGGTCGATCACGTCGAAGGCGGCGCCCCGCAGCAGGTCACCCATGATGGCCGTGGGCAGGCCGTGACGGTCACCGGCGACCGACCCGAGCACGACGGTGCCGCGCTTGCGGCCCGGCCGGCGGATCGACGGGCCGAGGCGGGAGACCAGCCGGGTCGCCACGGTCGAGGCGCGGTGTTCGTCGGCGATCTGGATGCTCCCCTCGGCCCAGCGGGCGCCGATGCTCCGCAGCGCCGGGGCGATCATCCCGGTCAGCACCTCCTCGGCCGGGGCGCCGGCCCCGAGGGCCGCCTGGACCACCCCCCAGGCTCCGACCTCGTCGCCGACGACCATGCGCGACTCCAGACGGCGCCGCATGGCGTCCCGGTCGGGGGCACCTCGGCGACCGGTCGACCGGGAGGAGGCTCCACTGCGGTTGGCGGTGGGACGCAGGGCGGCCAGGTCGGCGGCGTCGACGCGCCACTCGTCGTCGACCTTGTGGGCCGGGAGTCGGCCGCTGCGCACGTACCGGTACGCGGTCATGTAGTGGACCCCGAGCCGGTCGGCGACCTCCCGCAGCGAGATCGTCTCGGCGACCACGGGGCTCACCCGTCGAGGAAGCGGCCCATGGCCCGCCACGACGGGTGCATGAGCTTGGCGAGGCCCCGGTGCTCGAGCTGGCGGATCCGTTCCCGGGACAGCCCGATCTCCTCGGCCACCTGGGCGACCGACCGTGGCTCACCGTCCCCGAAGCCGAAGCGGAGGCTGAGGATGTTGCGCTCCCGGTCGTCGAGGACCGACATCATCTCGGCGAACTCCTCGGGCAGCAGCCGGGAGGCCACGCCCTCGACCTCGGCCGTCGCCCGCTCGTCCTCGATGAAGTCGCCGAGCTCGGCGGTGCCGTCGTCGCCGACGGTGCCGGACAGCGACACCGGGTCGGCGGACACCCGCTGGAGCTCGAGCACGCGCTCCTCGGTGAGTCCGGCCGCCTCGGCGAGCTCTGCTGCGGACGGCGCCCGACCCTGCGTCTGCTCCAGGAACGTCGTCGTCTCGCGGAGCCGCAGGAGTTCGTCGTTCGCCCGGGACGGGAGGCGTACCGACGACCGGCTGC
This sequence comes from uncultured Actinomycetes bacterium, assembly GCA_903925745.1. Classification (GTDB taxonomy): domain Bacteria; phylum Actinomycetota; class Acidimicrobiia; order Acidimicrobiales; family Microtrichaceae; genus SXMI01. The sequence continues at coordinate 19,193 of CAIYGQ010000247.1, forward strand.
CGGCGATGCCACGTGAGATGAACTGGCGGATCCACCACACGGCGTAGGTGGAGAACCGGAATCCCTTCTCGGCGTCGAACTTCTCCACCGCCCGGATCAGCCCCAGGTTGCCCTCCTGGATGAGGTCCAGGAGCGGGACGCCCGAGGACTGGTAGCGCTTGGCCACCGAGACCACGAGTCGCAGGTTCGAGTTCACGAACGTCTCCGCCGCGCGGCGCCCGTCCAGGACCTGCCGTCGCAGCGCCCGTTTCCGGGACGGGGACGGTCGGGACGACTCGTCGGCCAGTTCGGCCTCGGCCCGCTGGCCGGCGGCGATGGTCCGGGCCAGGTCCCGTTCGCCCTCGGGGGTCAGCAGCGGGTGGCGGCCGATCTCCTCCAGGTAGAGGCCCACGGGATCCTGCGAGGTGCGCTTGCGAGTGGCGGTGTCGGTCACACCCTGCACAACAACTTCATTTAGCACTCATTCCCGGAGATGGCGGTGACCCCTGGCCACCCGCCGTCGGCCGGGCCGTCACCCCGCCGTTGACCCGGTGAGTGAACGGTGTAAAGATCCCCCGGTCGACCCACCACGGGAGGGGTGCGGTGACCGTGGGGCATCGGGTACCGGCCGAGCCGGTCCGCTCCCTGCGTCCGCACGCGACCGTGGCCGAACGAACGGAGCCCACCATGCCGGTCCCCACCAGCGCCGTGTCCGCCGAGCACCAGGACCTGGACCTGCGGCTCGTCAGCGGCGAGTGGCCGAGCGACCTCCGCGGTGACGCCGTGTTCAGCGCCCCGCAGGTCGCCCACGACCTGCCGTTCGCGCTCTTCGGCTTCGGCGTCGTCTGCCGGCTCTCACTGCAGGGCGGGCGCCACGGGGCCGCCGGGGACCGCTTCGCCTGGCGCACCCGGGTCATCGACTCACCGTCGCAACGCCTCCACGCCGCGGCACCCGAGGTGTTCGCACCGGGTCCGACCGGCTACCTGTCGCCGTTCGGCTTCCCCAACTGTGCGAACACCGCGCCCCTGCCCTGGGACGGCCGCCTGTTCGCCACCTGGGACGTCGGACGCCCGGTCGAGATCGACCCCGTCGAGTTGACCTTCCGCGGCGACGTCGGCTCGCAGTCCTCGTGGGGCAGCCCCACGCTCCCGGGCGCCAGCGTGCTGCCGTTCTACTTCTCCACGGCCCACCCGGTGATCGATCCGGAGCGGCAGTGCCTCTGGACCGTCAAGCAGACCTTCACCATGGACGGCGGGACCCAGCTGCACGTCGTCCACTGGGACGGCCTCGGCACCGAGGTGCGCGTGTGGCCGATCACGAACGGGATCGTCTACGGCTCGTCACACACCGTCAGCCAGACGCGCGACTTCCTGGTGCTCGCCGACTCCGGCAACTTCAAGGCCGACCCCGGCGAGATGGCGGGTGGTCCCCGGACGGCGACGATCGACGACGACGCGGCCGTCTACCTGGTGCGCAAGGACCAGCTGCTCGGGTCCCCCAACGGGACGCCGCACGAGGGACAGCCGTTCCGGGTCGCACCGACCACCGGGCACTTCTACGGCCGCTGGGACGACACCGACGGCGTGCGGGTGATCTTCGAACACATGGACCGCATGGACCTGGGCCAACGACTCCGCGCCGACGACCTGGACGCGCTCGGACGTCCCGTCGACCCGGGACTGGTCGGCTTCTACAACACGGCCATGGCGCCGAGCACGATCTCGGAGGTGCTGTTCGACCCCGCCACGGGCGTGAGCAAGCAGGAGGCCGTCTTCTGCGACGACTGGACCTGGAACCTGGAGCTGTCGGCCATGGACTGGAGCGTCGAGGCGCTCACCGATCCGAAGCTGCACCACGTCGCCTACCAGGGGTACCGGCCCGGAGCGGTCAGCCAGCGGGCCGTGCATCTCTACGGCGAACGCCTGGGACCGCTGCCCGGGGACGACACCCCCGGCGCCCTCGTGTCGTTCTCCCGCGGCTCGCTCGACGTGCACGCCCGGTGGGACTACCCGGACCCGGGTGACCACATCACGTCGCCGACCTTCGTGCCGCGGCTCGACGCACCACGGGGCGGACAGAACGGCTGGGTCGTCCTGCCCGTGCTCTCCGACGACGGGTTCCGGGTCGAGCTGTTCGACGCCGCCGACGTCGGACGGGGCCCGGTGGCGACGCTCGCCGCACCCAACCGCGAGTGCGTCCCGGTCCTGTTGCACTCGGCGTGGATGCGTGACGACGACACCCCGGTGGACGCCGAGCGACTGCGCTTCGCCGACGACGTGCCCGAGGGGGCGCTCGACGCGTTGGGCCCGGAACTGGCCGGTGTCGTCCGCAGGGTGGCCGACGACCTGGACGCCGCGCTCGGCTGAGGTCGGGATCCATCCGATCCGTTGGCGCCACCCCATCGGACCCACCGACTGCCTACGCTCTCGGCGTGGACGACGCGACCGACGACGCCTCGCGGACCGGCACCGACCCGGCCGCTGAGCCCAGGCCCGACACCGACCCCGCCGAGGACGGGCCCGAGCACGCAGCCCGTGACCGGGTGGTCGCGGCCGCGCTGGAGGCCGAGCGGCGCACCGGCCGGGCCGAGGAGACCGAGGAGGAGCTCCGCCGCGGTGTGGCGGTCCGGATCGCCCGGATGGTCGGTGGCTTCGTGCTGATCGGGATCGGGATCGCCCTCCTGCCCCTGCCCGGACCCGGATGGGTCACGATCGTGATCGGGCTCAGCCTGCTGCCCTTCGCGTGGGCCGAGCGCACCATCGTCCTGATCCGACGCCGCGTGCCGGGGATCCCGGACGAGGGCCGGATCCCGCCCCGGACGTGGGCGATCATGGGTCTGGTCACCGTCGCGTTCGTCGCCGGATCGCTGCTCGTCGGCGACGTGATCGGCCGATGGCTGTCCGACGCCTGGTCGTCGATCTGGTCGTGAGTGCCGCCGGGTTCCCCGAACCGTTCACCGTCGAGGTCCACCAGCACAGCTCCGGTACCGCAACCGACGGCGTCGCCGACGAGGCCGTCCGGTTGTCGGTTCACGTCGCAGACGGTGACCCCGAACGCCGGCGACCGCCGGTCGTGTTCTGCCACGGCTTCCCGGAGCTCGCCTACTCCTGGCGGCACCAGCTCACCGCGGTCGCCGACGCCGGGTTCACCGCCGTCGCGCCCGACCAGCGCGGGTACGGCGCGTCGAGTCGACCCGCCGACATCGGCGCGTACCGCATGGACCGGCTCTGCGGTGACCTGGTCGGCATCCTCGACCACCTCGACGCCGAACGGGCGGTCCTGGTCGGTCACGACTGGGGCGGGTTCGTGGCCTGGGCCATGCCGGTGCTCCACCCGGAGCGGTGCGCCGGTGTGGTCGGTGTGTGCACCCCCTACCTCCCGTTCCCCACCACCGACCTGCTGCGGGCGCTGTTCGGCGAGGACGAACGGATGTACATGCTGTGGTTCCAGGAGCCCGGCGTGGCGGAATCGGTGCTCGACCCACGGGCGAGGATGGTCTTCGAGAAGCTCCTGCGTGGTGGCGTGGAGCCGGAGCGGCTCGAGGCGCTCCGGTCGGGTTCCGACACCCCGATCGACGCCAACCCGTTCCTGCACCTGGAGGCACTCGATCCCATCGGACCGCAGGTGGTCGAGCCGGGAGAGGTCGACCACTACGCCACGGTGTTCGAACGCACCGGGTTCGCCGGTGGGATCAACTGGTACCGCAACATCGACGCCAACGCCGCTGCGTTCCCGGGGCTCGGCACCACGCCGCTCCACCTGCCCACGTTGATGCTCTCGGCGGCGTGGGACCCGGCCCTGCGACCCGAACTGGCCGCAGGCATGCCCGAGTTGTGCGACGACCTGGAGATGCACATCGTCGAACGGGCGGGCCACTGGGTCCAACAGGAGGACCCGGCGACCGTCAACCGGCTGCTGGTCGACTGGCTCCACCGGCGCTTCGGCTGACGCCGCCCAGCAGGCGCCGCAGCTCCCGGGTCCGCGGCGCCCACGTGTAGCGCTCCACCACCCGCTGGGCCGCAGCCACGCCCATGGCGGCTCGACGCGACTCGTCGGCGAGCAGTCCCGCCAGGGCGTCGAGCACCTCCTCGTCGGAGCCCGGGTCGACGAGGACCCCGGTGTCGGGACCACCGACCGCATCGGGGACACCACCCGTCCGACCTGCGACCACCGGCACCCCGACCGCCGCCGCCTGGATGACGACGATCCCGAACGCCTCGACCTCCAGGCCGCGGTGCCGTTCACGCGCGGGGAAGGCGAACACGTCGCCGGCCGCGTAGTGCTCCGGCAACTCGTCGTCGTCGACCTGCCCGGCGAACACCACGTGGTCGGCCACGCCCAGCTGACGAGCCGCGTGTTCCAGCGCCGAACGGTGCGGCCCGTCCCCGACGACCAGCAGTGCGACGTCGCCGACGCGTCGCCGCAGTTCGGGGAGCACCCGGACGAGGGTGTCCTGGCCCTTGCGTTCCACGAGGCGCGAGACGGTGACGACCACCGGCCGGCCGTCCAGGCCGTGGCGTCCGCGGATCCGGCGGCCCGACACCCCGGGGTGGAACACCGTCGGGTCGACCGCCGGGGCCAGCAGTTCGTAGCGGGGTCCGGCGCCGAACGCCGGGCGGAGTTCGTCGTCGCACCACTGCGAGACGAACGTCAACGCCGACGCCCGGGACCCGATCCGCCGCAGCATCCGACGACCGAGCCAGGTCCGCGCCGCGGTGACCTCGAGACCGTGCGTGAAGCCGACGCACGGCACCCCGGTGGATCCGACGACGGCCGGCGCGAGCAGGCCCAGGGGGAAGGCCGCCCCGAACACGACCACCTCGGCCGCGGTCTCCCCGACCAGGTCCAGCACCTGCCGGCGGACCCCGGGGGTCGGCAGGAGCGTCGTGGTGTCGCGTCGGACGACCCGGTAGGGCGCGCCGGCGTCGTGCGACTCCCAACCGGGCGAACGGGATCCGAGGACGGTGACCCGGTCGCCCGCGTCGACGAGACCGCGGACCAACTGGTCGACGTAGTACTGGATCCCGCCGACGCGCGGTGGCAGGTCGTTGGTGACGACCAGGACGCGCACGGGGCTACCTCGGGACCAACACCACGGCCGGTCGCCGTTCGTCGGTGCTCAGCGGACGGTCTCCCGGAGGAACGCCACCGTCTCCTGCCACGCGGTCGCGGCGGTCGCAGGGTCGTACACCTCGGGCCGGGTGTCGTTGAAGAACGCGTGGTCGACACCCTGGTGCACCTGCAGGCTGACGTCGGCACCGTGCTCCTCGACGAGTTCCTGCTCGAGCGCCCGGACCATGGCCGGGGGGAAGAAGCTGTCCTCGGACGCGAAGTGGCCACGGACCGGGGCCCGGAGCCGGCTGTAGTCGGGGGCCGAGTGCTCCCAGGGGATCACGCCGTAGAACGGCACGCAGGCGGCCACCGCGTCGGGCTCGTTGCAGGCCACGACCAGTGCGAGCCCCCCGCCCATGCAGAAGCCGACGACACCGACCCCCGAGGAACTGACGGCGTCGCTGGCGAGCAGGTGGTCGATGCCGCCGCGCAGGTCCGCCGAGGCCTCCTGGACGTTGAGGGCCATCATCAGCTTTCCGGCCTCGTCCGGCTCCGTGGTCGTGGTGCCATCGAACAGGTCGGGGGCCAGCGCGGTGAACCCCTCCTCGGCGAAGCGGTCGCACACGTCCTGGATGTGGGGCACGAGTCCCCACCACTCCTGGATGACCAGGACGCCGGGGCCGGAACCTGACTCCGGGACCGCCAGGTAGCCGGAGCCCTCCCGTCCGTCCACCGGGAACCGGACCATCTCTCCCACTCGCTGCCTCCATGAGCGTGGCCCGTCCGGGTGCCGACGGGCGCCGTGGCGCTCAAGGTAGCGGACCGGCGATCCCGGTGGCCGTGGTGGCTCGCGCCACGAGCGGCGAGACTGGGACGGTGACCGACGACGACAGGACCGGAGCGCAGCGCGGGCCCCGAACCGCAGTGGTGCTGGCCGGTGGCGGGTTCAAGGGGGCCTTCGAACTCGGGGCCCTCCGCCACCTGGTCGAACACCACGACGTCGTCCCCGACGTGATCACCGCCACCTCCGCCGGGGCGATCCTCGGGGTGGTCGCCGCCCAGGCGCGGACGCGTGACGAGCTGCTCGTCCGCCTGGACGAGGCCGACGCCGACCTGATGTCGATGACCCGGATCGACGTGGTCTTCGGCGAACAGCCGTGGTTCCGTGAGCTCGACGGGACCGCGGCCGCCGACCAGATCCGCCGGATGCTGACCCAGGGTGGCCCACCGGCCGACGGGGCCGACGGCCCGGAAGCCGGCACCCACGCGGACCGGCAGGCCGGCCGACACGACCGGTCACACGACCGGTCACACGACGAGCGGCACCGTGGGCCCGGCGCCGCCGGCGGCCACCCGTTCACCGATGCCGTCGAGTTCGTCAGGCGCCTCCCCCGAGCGCACCGGGCGGGCAACGACCACACCGACGGTGGAATCCTGAACCTGGATCCCTTCGAGGCCTCGCTGCGTGGCGGCACCGACGTGGGCGTGGCCCCGGTCGACCCGGCGCTCGTCGCACGTGACGGACTCGAGCTGCGGCTCGCCACGACCCACCTCCGGTCCCGGACCACCCACTACGTCACACAGGACGCGGTGCTCGTCGACAGTGACGCCCGCACGCCCGTCGAGGGCGCCGGGTCGTTCGACCTGGTCGACGGGTTGATCGCATCGGCGAGCGTGCCCGGGGTGTTCCCGCCACGCGTCCTCGGATCGACCGAGTACGTCGACGGCGGGGTGCTCGCCAACATCCCACTCGCCGCGGCCGCCGCCCTGGAGCCCGACCGGATCCTGACGCTCGCGGCCTCGCCCGTGCGGGCACCCGATCATCCGGCGGCGGTGCGAGTCGCCGAGCAGCTCGGCTACCTGGCCACCCAGGTCGACAACCTGGCCACCCCACTGCCCGACGGCACCGTCCACACCGTGATCCAGCCGACCATGCTCGTCGTCGGCACCTTCGAGGTGCACCCGGGGAGGATGCGGATCGACATCGACTACGGGTGGCTCCGCGCCCAGGAGACCGTCGCCGGACTCGACGACGGCACCCGACCGATCCTCACCACCACGTCCGACACGATCATCCGACTCCGCCAACGGGCGTGGTCGATCGAGAACCGACTGATCGAGCGACGCAATGCGGCGGACCTGTCGGACCTGCGAGCGACCAAGGCGGCGATCGGCTCGGCGCTGGTCGCCCGGTCAGCCCTGGGGTTCCCCGGCCCTGACGGGTCCGAAGTTTGGCGACACGGCTGGGAGCTGCACACCCGGCCCGTTCCCGACGACCTGCCCGCGTCGTTCGACTGACCGGCCGGTTCGAGCGGGGTGGATCAACCGGCCAGCCGGAACAGTTCGGCGGCGACCGCGCAGTCCGGGCTGCGGTCGACGCGGGCGGCAGCCAGCACCCCACCCGGGCGGACGACGGCGGTCACCGGGTCGACCGCGATCACGCCGTACTGCTCGTCGTAGGGGTCACCGCGTTGGTCCCGACGGCGCTCCAGGGCGGCGAACGTCTCGGCGGGCAGCACCCGTCCGACGCCGGCGACCAGCCACACCGCCTCTCCCCGAGCCAGCGCGTCCGGGACGGCCACCGCGTCGTCGGCGTCGACGAGCGCACGGCCGCCACCGGCGGCCAGGACCGGCACCAGGTAGGGCACGGGCTCGTCGGGTCCCAGCGCGTCGAGGGCGGCGGCCAGGCGCCCGGGGGTCGGGTCGGTCTCGAACTCGGCCATTGCGTCGCGGGCGTCGGCCAGGGGGTCCAGACCGCACAGGATGCGTGAGCACAGCCACCAGAGCGGCCCGCACTCGAGCTGGCGGTCGACGATCCGCCGGCAGGCGGCCACCATGCCCGCCGGGTCCCCACGGAACGACACCAGCGCAGCGGCCGACTCCCCCACCAGGACCTCCGGCGGAGCCCCCCGGGAACGGGCGACGTAGCGGAGCCGCTCGATCGGGTGCACGGTCGGAGTGTACGCCGCGCTACGTTCATGGACCGATGAGCACCGTTTCCGCAGACGTCGAGCTCCACCCGATCGATGGCGAGCCGCTCACCATGGGCGACCAGACCGCGATGTTCCACCTGGTCGTGGTGGCGATCGACCCCTACACACACGAGAGCGCCTGGATCCTCGAGACCGCCGGGCGGATCCTGACCAACTTCCACGGCGCCGACTGCCGCGTCGCGTGGCTGGTCCGGGCCCCGGCGGTCGACGCCGGGACGTTCCTGGGCCCGTGGGCCGAACGGGTGCTCACCTTCGCCGACCCGGACGGCGAGGCGGTCACCGCACTTGGCGTCACCGAGATCCCCGCGCTCGTGCACGTCGGGACCGACCTGAGCGTCGTCGGACGGGCCGACGGCTGGGATCCCGCCGAGTGGAAGGCGGTCACCGACAACCTCGCCGAGATCATGGCGTGGAACAAGGTGCCCCTGCCCCGGCCCGGTGACCCGGTGCCGTTCCCGGGCGTCCCCGCCGACGCCTGAGGCGCAACCGGAACGCCGTCGCTCAGCGCGCCAGCCAGCCGCCGTCGACCGCCAGCACCTCTCCCGTCACGTAGCTCGACGCGTCGCTCGCCAGGAACAGCAGCGGTCCGTCGAGTTCGTGCAGCTCGCCCGCCCGGCCGATCGGGGTGTTGCGCTGGATGTAGGTGCGTCCCGACTCCTCGTCGAACATCGACGCCTGGGTCATCTCGGTCGGGAACCATCCGGGGGCGATCGCGTTGACGCGCACACCGCGCCGACTCCACTCACAGCCGAGCTGGCGGGTCATGTTGACGATCGCACCCTTGGACACGCAGTACGACGCCTCCTTCAGGGGGGCGGAGCCGACCATCCCGAAGATCGAGGCGATGTTGACGATGCTCCCCCGGCCCCGCTCCAGCATGTGGCGGGCGGCCAGCTGGCACAGGTGGTACGGCGCGGTCACGTTGACGGCCAGGGTGAGTTCGACCTGCTCGAGCGGCTCGACCTCGGCAGCGATCGGCTCGCCGTACCCCGCGTTGTTGACCAGCACGTCCAGGGATCCGGCCACCCCGATGGCGGACCGCACCAGGTCCTCACGGGCCCCGGCATCGGTCAGGTCCGCCGGGACCACGGCGACGCGTTCACCGAGCTCGGCGGCGAGCGACTCCAGGCGGTCCGCACGGCGGGCGGTCAGGACCACGGTGGCGCCGGCACCGTGGAGGGCCCGGGCGAAGCGGACCCCGAGCCCGGAGGAGGCCCCGGTCACCAGCGCCACCCGGTCGTCGAGTCGGAACGCGTCCACGCCGGGCAACGTAGCGTGGGAGCGTGCCGCCGACGCAGGACCCCGGCCCCACCGCCCCCGACGGGGCCACACCACCCGAGCGGATCGACCACGGGTTCACCCACGTGGCGCTCGCCGTGTCCGACCTGGACGAGAGCCTCGACTTCTACCGCCGCCACGCCGGGATGACACCCGTGCACCGGCGAACCTCGGACGACGGGACCCGGGTGGCGTGGATCACCGACCACACCCGACCGTTCGTCGTGGTGCTGCTCGAGCACGAGGTGACCCACACCCTGGGCGGGTGGGCACACCTGGGAATCGGGGTGGACTCACGCGACGAGGTGGACCGCAGACTGGCAGCGGCCGCAGCCGAGGGCCGGCCGGTGTTCGGACCCACCGATGCGGGGCCGCCGACGGGCTACTACGGCGTCATCGTCGACCCCGACGGCCACAACCTGGAGGTGGCGCACGGCCAGGCGGTCGCCTTCACGGTCGACGGTGCGGACGGAACCGTCGGAGCCTGAGGGAGTTGGTGACGACGAAGACGCTGGAGGCGGCCATCGCCGCCGCTGCGAGCATGGGGTTGAGCAGGCCGAGCGCTGCGACGGGGATGGCCGCGACGTTGTAGGCGAAGGCCCAGAACAGGTTGCCCTTGATGGTCGCGAGCGTCCGTCGCGACAGCCGAATCGCGTCGGCTGCGCCGTGCAGGTCGGCGCCGACGAGCGTCAGGTCCGAGGCCTCGATGGCGGCATCGGTACCCGAGCCCATGGCGATGCCCAGGTCGGCGGTGGCGAGCGCAGCGGCGTCGTTGACCCCGTCGCCGACCATGGCGACAACCCGACCCCCGTCCTGCAACCGGCGGACCTCGTCGACCTTGCCCTGGGGCAGGACTCCGGCGACGACCTCGTCGATGCCGACCTCATCGGCGACCGCGCGAGCTGGGGCCTCGGCGTCGCCGGTGAGCAGCACCGGGGTGAGTCCGAGCGCCCGGAGCCCGTCGACCGCGTCGCGGGCGTCATCCCGAGGCCGGTCGGCGACCGCGACGACGATCCGAACGGCACCGTCCCAGCCGGCGGCGACGACGGTCCGTCCGAGCGCCTCCTGTTCGCTGATCGAGGCGCGCAGCGCCCGCGGGGCCAACAGGCCGGCCTCCGCCACGAAGGACGGGCGGCCCGCCACGACCCGCCGGGCCGGCGAACCTGGTGGTTCCACGACGCCGGTGACGCCCAGGCCCGCGGAACTGGCGAAGTCGGACGGCGCCACGACCGCGACGCCGAGCTCCCGCGCGTGCGCCACGACCGCTCGGGCGATGGGGTGTTCGGACGCGGACTCGAGCGACGCGAGGACGGCGAGGGCCTCGGCGTCGTCGGCACCGGGACCCGCGACCACGTCGACGACCGTCATCCGGCCGGTGGTGACGGTTCCGGTCTTGTCCAACACGATCGTGTCCACCCGCCGCGTCGACTCGAGCACCTCGGGGCCCTTGATGAGGATCCCGAGCTGGGCGCCACGGCCGGTGCCGACGAGCAGGGCGACGGGGGTCGCCAGGCCGAGCGCGCACGGGCACGCGATGATCAGGACCGCCACCGCAGCGGTGAAGCCGTGCGCCGGGTCGCCGAGGACCGTCCAGACGGCGAACGTGGCGACGGCGAGCACCATCACGACCGGGACGAAGACCCCCGACACCCGGTCCGCCAGCCGTTGGATCTGCGCCTTGCCGGACTGCGCGTCGGCGACGAGCCGGGCCATGTGGGCGAGCTGGGTGTCGGCACCGACTCGGGTCGCCCGGACCACGAGGCGACCCGAGGTGTTGACGGTGGCCCCGACGACCACGTCACCCGCGGCCACGTCGACCGGGACGCTCTCGCCGGTGAGCATGCTCGCATCGACGGCCGAGGCACCCTCGAGCACCTCGCCGTCGGTCGCCACCCGCTCACCGGGCCGCACGACGAAACGGTCACCGACCCGGAGCTCGTCGACCGGCACGGAGCGTTCGCTCCCGTCCGGCTCCAACCGGGTCGCGGTGTCGACCCCGAGCGACAACAACGCCTGCACCGCGGCGCCGGCGCGGCGCTTGGCTCGCTCCTCCAGCCAGCGACCCAGGAGGATGAACGCCGGCACGACGGCGGCCACCTCCAGGTAGGTGTGGTCGGCTCCGGCGGCGAGCCCGACCAGCGAGGAGCCGTAGGCGGCCAGCACGCCGACCGAGACCAACGTGTCCATGGTCGCCACGCCGTGGCGGGCGTTGCGCCACGCGGCGACGTGGAACGGCCAGGCGCACCAGAGCGCCACGGGCGTGGTGAGCGCGAGTGCGAGCCACTGCCAGCCGACGAACTGCAGCGCCGGGACCATGGAGATGGCCGCGACCGGCAGGCCGAGCACCAGGCTCGCGAGCAGCCGACGGGCCAGTCCGGTCGGCCCACCGTGCTCGGACCCGGTTCCCCCGCCGTGACCGGGCTCGTCGTCGTGGGTGGTTCCCCGACGCCGCTCGGCCTCGCCCGGCGCGCGGTGCCGGTCGGGCACGGGCGCGGCCCCGTATCCGATCGACTCGATCGCACCGATGATCCGCTGCACGTCCACATCGGCGGCGTCGTAGCGGACGCGCGCCGTCCCGAGTGCGAAGTTCACGGTCGCATCGACGCCGTCGAGGTCGTTGAGCCGGCCCTCGACCCGGTTGGCGCACGAGGCGCAGGTCATGCCGGTGACGGTGAGGTCCAGTTGGTCCAGACCGGGGAGTTCCGCCCGGTCGGTGGCGCTCACGACCTCACCAGTCGGGCGACGGCGGCGGAGGCCTCGGCCAGCTTGTCGTCGAGCACCGTCCGGTCGGCGGCAGCGTCGACGACGCAGTGGTGCAGGTGGTCGTCGAGGAGCCCCAGGGCCACGCCCTGCAGCGCACGCGTGACCGCCGAGACCTGGGTCAGGACGTCGATGCAGTACGCGTCCTCCTCCACCATGCGCTGGATCCCCCGCACCTGACCCTCGATCCGCCGGAGCCGGACCAGGTACGCCTGCTTGTCGTCGGAGTAGCCGCTCACCCCATCAGTATACCCCTAGGGGGTACTTGATCCACCCGCACGGGTGCGCCCGGGGCCGTGGTCCCGCACCCAGGCCGTCATGGCGATCCCCGAGGCCACGCCGACGTTCACCGACCGGGTGGAGCCGAACATGGGGATGTCACGGACCTGGTCGCAAACCGCCAGCGCCGCGGACGAGAGTCCGCTCCCCTCCTGGCCGAACACGAGCACGCAGTCCCGGGGCAGTGGCCGGGCGTCGATCGGCTCGGAGCCGTCCACCACGTCGATCCCGACCACCTCGAGCCCCAGCCGGTCGGCGACGGCCCGGAACGACACGGCGTCGGGGTGGTGGTGGACGTGCACGTAGCGGTCGGTGACCATGGCGCCCCGACGGTTCCACTGCCGGCGGCCCACGACGTGCACCGCCGAGGCGCCGAACGCGTTGGCGTTCCGGACGACGGTGCCGATGTTCATGTCGTGTCGCAGGTTCTCGATGGCCACGTGGTAGGTGAAGCGGCGGGTGTCCAGGTCGGCGACGATGGCCTCGATCGACCAGTACCGGTAGCGATCCAGCACATTGCGGGTGTCTCCGTGGGCGAGCAGTTCGGGGTCGAACCGAGGGTCGGCGGGCCACGGCCGGGGGTGCGGACCGACCCCGTGGGGCGGGACGGGCCCCGGCTCGTCACGGGAGGGCCGGGGGTGCGGACCGACCCCGTGGGGCGGGACGGGCCCCGGCTCGTCACGGGGTGCGTTGGCGGCCACGGGAACGGACCGTACCGTGGGGCCGTGACCGACGCCGTGTTGTTGATCGCCCACGGGAGCCGCAACCCTGCGGCGCAGGCCGACCACGAGCGCCTGTGCGGGCTGGTCGGCGCCGCTGCGGGTGTGACGGTGCACCCCGCCTACCTGGAGCTGGCCGAGCCGGGCATCGCCGACGCCGTCGCCGACGCCGTCGCCGCCGGGGCGGACCGGGTGCGGCTGGTCCCGCTGTTCCTCCACACGGGCAACCACGTGGCCCGGGACATCCCCGGGATCGTCGAGGCCGCCCGGGGGGACCACCCGGGGGTCACGATCCAGCTGGACGAGCACGTCGGCGCCGACCCCGGGCTGGTCGACCTGATCGCCGCCCGGGTCGCTCCCGCCCGCTGATCCCCCACCTCTGTGATGCCCGCTCTGTGATGCGCTCACGGTGGCGGGCCACTGTGAGCGCATCACAGAGCGGGATGGGGGCGGTTACCGTGGCGGAGTGGGTCGCCTCCAGGTTCCGAAGCAGCGGGTCGCGCTCTCACCCGTGGCCACCGTGTCGCTCGCGGTCATCGCCCTCGGCCTGCTCGGCCTGCTCCTCTTCGGGATCGTCTCGGCCCTGGATCCCTTCGGCTCCCGGACGGTCGACCGGTCCGGACCGTCGGTCCTGGAACGCATTCGCCAGCTCGAGGAGTTCACCGCCGCCGAGGCCACGTTCACCCAGGACGTGGACCTGACCGAGGACGCGAACCTGCTGCCGGACTTCATCCAGGGTGAACGTGTCACGGCCATCGTCACCGGCACCGTTCGGGCGACGGTCGACTTCGGTCAGCTCACCGACGACGCCGTGCAGGTCTCCGATGACCGGACGACGATCCGGCTGCGGCTCCCCGAACCGACGCTCAGCGACCCCGAGATCGACGAGGGGTCGGCGCGCGTCGTGTCACGCGACCGCGGGATCCTGGACCGGATCGAGGACGCCTTCGTCGACAACCCGATCGACGACGCCCCCGTCTACCAGGCCGCAGAGGACAAGCTCGCCGAGGCGGCGCGGTCGACCGACGTGCTGGAGCAGGCCCGGGCCAACACCGAACGGTGGCTGACCGCCTTCCTGCAGGCCGCCGGGTTCACGAACGTCGAGATCTCCTGGGTCGAGTCGCCGTCGTGACCACGGTGCCGACGGTCGACTGGGCGGCCCAGGTCCTCGGCGGCACCAAGGTCTACGGGACCGGCGACACCGCGGTCCGGGCGCTCGACGGGGTCACCGTCGGATTCGAGCGCGGTCGGTTCACGGCGATCATGGGACCGTCGGGCTCGGGCAAGTCGACGCTGGTCCAGTGCGCCGCCTGCTTGGACCGTCTCACGTCGGGACAGGTGATCATCGGCGACGTCGACGCCACCCGACTCGACGAGAAGCGACTCACGCTCCTGCGACGTGAGCGGATCGGATTCATCTTCCAGCAGTTCAACCTGCTGCCGACCCTGACCGCCCGTGAGAACATCACGTTCCCCCTGGACCTCGCCGGACGGCGACCCGATCCGGCGTGGTTCGACCACGTCGTCGACACCGTGGGGCTCAGGGACC
>CAIYGQ010000248.1 GCA_903925745.1 uncultured Actinomycetes bacterium
CCTCCTCGGTGTGACCGTGGAGCTGCTGCGAACCCAGCCCGAGGTGCTGGCCGGGTACCAGCAGCGGTTCGCCCACGTGCTCGTGGACGAGTACCAGGACACCAACCCGGTGCAGAACGAGCTCGTCATGCTGCTGGGGGAGCGCCACCGCAACGTGTGCGTCGTCGGCGACCTGGACCAGTCGATCTATGCGTTCCGCGGCGCCGACATGCGCAACCTGGCCGAGTTCGAGACGACGTTCCCCGACGCCACCGTGGTGGTGCTCGAACAGAACTACCGCTCCACCCAGACCATCCTGGACGCCGCCAACGCCGTCATCGCCAACAACCTGTCGCGCCGGCCGAAGGACCTGTGGACCGACGCCGGCGCCGGCGCGGCCATCGTCCACTTCCAGGGCGAGGACGAGGGCGACGAGTCGCAGTGGGTCGCGCACGAGATCTCCAAGGCCCACGAGGACGGTGCCCGCTGGTCGGACGTCGCCGTCTTCTACCGGACCAACGCCCAGTCGCGTGTCATCGAGGAGCAGTTCCTGCACTCGGGCATCCCGTACCGGGTGGTCGGGGGCACCCGCTTCTACGACCGCAAGGAGGTCAAGGACGCGCTCGCCTACCTGCAGGCGGCGGCCAACCCGTCCGATGAGGTCAGCGTGAAGCGCGTGCTGAACACCCCCAAGCGGGGTGTGGGCGACCAGACCGTGGGCCGCCTCGACGCCTACGCCCGGGCCCACGGGATGACCTTCGTCGACGCACTGCGTCGATGGGACCAGGCCGGCGCATCGGCCAGGTCGGCCCGCGGGATCGAGAGCTTCCTCGAGCTGATCGACGACGTGTCCACCCACTTGGCCGACGGCCCCTCGGCCGTGCTCGAGCAGCTCCTGCAGCGGAGCGGCTACGTGGCCGAACTCGAGGCCGAACACACTGTCGAGGCCGACAGCCGACTCGAGAACCTGAGCGAGCTGGTCGGTCTGGCCTCGGAGTTCGAGACCGTCGAGGAGTTCCTGGAGCAGGTGTCGCTGGTGGCCGACACCGACTCGCTGCCCGATCCTGACGACCCGTCGGACACGGGTGTCGTGCTGATGACCCTGCACTCCGCCAAGGGCCTCGAGTTCCCGGTCGTCTTCCTGATCGGCATGGAGGAGGGCGTCTTCCCGCACATGCGGTCACTCACCGAACCCGCACAGCTCGAGGAGGAACGCCGCCTCTGCTACGTGGGCATCACCCGGGCCCGGGAGCGGCTGTTCGTCTCCAACGCCTGGTGCCGCACCCTGCACGGGTCCACCCAGTACAACCCGCCGAGTCGGTTCCTGACCGAGCTGCCGGCGACGCTCGTCGAGGAGTCGCCCGCCAGTCGGACCGGGTCGTCTCGCGGTGCGCGGGGTGGCTGGTCGTCGACGTCCTGGGGGTCGGGACCCGCTGGAAGCTCCGGCCTCGGGGGCTCCGGCTCGGGTTCCTCGTTCTCCGGCCCGCGCCCTCCGGAGTCGACGGGAGCGCACGAGCTCGGCATCCGGGTCGGCGACGACGTCCGTCACAACAAGTGGGGAGAGGGCGTCGTCCTGCTCATCGAGGGCGCCGGCGAGAAGGCCGAGGCCGTCGTCCGGTTCCCGGAGGTGGGGGAGAAGCGGTTGTTGCTCTCGTGGGCTCCGTTGGAGAAGCTGTCAGGGTGATCTCCCCCCGCTCGCTGGTCCGTCGCGTGTCGCTGGCCGTCCGGCGGGACGCGACTCTGGCGGACCTCGCCGATCGCCTGGCGCTGCTCCACGGCGACCGTGTCGCCGTCGAGGAGCTCGGCGACCGTGTCGCCGTCGAGGAACTCGGCGACCGGAACGACGCGGACGGACCCGGAGGTGGTCGGACCCTGACGCACGTCCAGGTCGCCGACCAGGTGGCACGCTGGTCGGCCGCCATCGCCGCCCGCAGCCGGGTGGGCCAGCCCGTCGTGGTCGCCACTCCGAACAGCCACGACCAGCTCCTCCTCTGTCTCGCCGTGGCGCGCGCCGGTGGCCTGCCCGCACCGGTCAACCCGCAGATGCGCGACGCCGAGATCGACCACGTCGTCGCCGACTCCGGCGCCTCGCTGGTGCTCCGGAGTGGCGAGGAACTCGACACCGGCCCGGGGTCGCGCACCACTCCCGGTCCAGCGCATCCCGCCCGACCGGGTGACGTCGCAGCGCTCTTCTACACGTCGGGAACCACCGGCCGACCGAAGGGAGCCGAGCTGACGCACCGGGCGCTCGTGGGCCAGGTGTCGAGCGCTGCGCTGTGGCCTGGGTTCCTGCGTCACGACGAGGTGCTCCTGTCGTTGCCGGTGGCCCACATCATGGGGTTCGTCACGTTGCTCGGACTGGCGGTGGCGGGCGTGCCGGCGGCGTTCCTCCCCCGTTTCTCCGCCTCGCGGGTGCTCGACCTGATCGAGCAGCGCCGCATCAGCGCGTTCGTGGGCGTGCCAACCATGTACCGGATGCTGCTCGAGGCGGGAGCCGGGTACCGGGACCTGACCTCGGTGCGCATCTGGATGAGCGGGGCCGACGTCATGCCGCCCGAGTTGGCCCGCGAGTTCAAGTCCATGGGGGCCTCGCTCACCGTCCCGTTCGTGGGGCCGGTCGGCGAGGCGGCCTTCGTCGAGGGGTACGGGATGGTCGAGATCGGCGGTGGTGCGGCGGCGAAGGTGTCGCCGCCGCTGCTGCCCGTCGGTCTGGGCGACTCACTTGGGGTGCCCCTGCCCGGTTGGAGGTTCCGGGTCGCGGATGCCGAGGGACGTTCGGTGCCGCCCGGCCACGTCGGTGAACTGCAGCTCAAGGGGCCCGGGGTCCTGCGGGGCTACTGGGGTGACCCGGCGGCGACGGCGGCCGCCCTGTCGGAGGACGGCTGGCTGCGCACCGGCGACCTGGTGCGCGCCGGTCTGCTCGGCACGGTGGCGTTCCAGGGGCGTTCCAAGCACGTGATCAAGTCGGGCGGTTACTCGGTGTACCCGTTGGAGGTCGAGGCCGACCTGGAGGAGCATCCCGATGTGCTCGAGGCGGCCGTCGTCGGTCTCGACGACGACAACCTGGGTGAGGTGCCCGTGGCCGCGGTCCGACTCCGTCGGAACGCGAAGGTCACGCCCGAGGGCCTGGTGTCGTGGGCTGAGCAGCGCATGGCGCACTACAAGGCCCCACGGAGGATCGTCGTCGTCGACGACCTCCCCCGCACCGGGACCCGGAAGGTGCAGCGGGAGCAACTGGCACCGCTCTTCGCCGGCTGAACCCACCGGCCCGGCCCGCCCGAACGGCGCGGACGGCGGTCCGTTTCAGCCGGTGGTGGTGGTCGGCCCGTCGGGCGTCCGCAGGTCGATCACCAGGTTGCCCTCGGTGTCGATCCGCCACGGGAACACCTCCAGGGCGCTGCCGTCGCTCCCGCCGCTCCCGTCGGCCGACCACGTGGTGTCACGGCACAGCTCGCCCACCTGACGGCCGGCGCCGTCGACGTTCGCTCGCTCCTCGAACAGGTTGCGCTCCGCGTTCCAGGCCAGGAAGCAGCCCTCCTGTGCACCCGGCGCCAGCGCCGAGACGGGGGACCACTGCAGACGGGCGTCGTCGCCGAAGTGGGCCACGTAGATCGGCTGGAGCTGGCCCCGTCCCGAGACGTCGCTGAACAACACGGGGCCCTCCTGGGCCACCTGCGCCGCCAGTCGCTCGGCCTGCCCCGCCGTGAACACGTCGTCTCCCAGCCGCAGCTGGACCGGGCCGTCACCCCGGCTGGCCCAGGTGATGAAGGCCCACGCGACGCCGACCGCCACGACGACGGCGACCACCCCGAACGTGATCGCCCGGGCCTGGCTGGACCCGCTCCGCTGCTCGACGGGCATCAGGCCCGTCCCCCGGTCGACACCGGTCCGCGGCTCCGGAATGGGACGCAGGTTCGCACGGGCTTAGTATCGCCCCCCGGACGACGGCCGACCGTGCACGTCGGACCGATCGGACCCCAGCAAGGAAGGAAGATCCCCGGTGGACCTCTTCGAGTACCAGGGCAAGCAGTTCTTCGCCGGATTCGGCATCCCCGTCTCGGCCGGTGACGTGGTCACCACGGTCGATGACGCCGTGGCCGTGGCCGAACGCATCGGCAACTACCCGGTGGTGGTCAAGGCCCAGGTCCAGGTCGGCGGTCGGGGGAAGGCCGGGGGCATCAAGCTCGCCGCTGACGCCGCCGAGGTCCGGGAGCATGCCTCCAACATCCTGGGCATGGACATCAAGGGCCACACGGTCGAGCGGCTCTGGATCGAGGAGGCCTCGGACATCGCCGAGGAGTACTACGCGAGCTTCACGTTGGACCGGTCGGCCAAGCAGCACCTCGGGATGCTCTCGGCGCAGGGCGGGGTGGAGATCGAGGCGGTCGCCGAACGCGACCCTGACGCGATCGCCAAGATCTGGATCGACCCGGTGGACGGCCTGACCGAGGATGTCGCCCGGACGTGGGTCGAGGCGGCGGCGCTGAACCCGGACGCGACCGAGGGCGCGGTGCAGATCCTCCTCAAGCTGTACCGGGCCTACGTCGAGGGTGACGCCGACCTGGTGGAGATCAACCCGCTGATCCTGAAGCCCACGGGCGAGGTGCACGCGCTCGACGCGAAGGTCACGCTCGACAACAACGCCGCCTTCCGTCACGAGTGGGACGAGTACGAGGCCACCCAGGAGCGCGACGAACGTGAGGAGGCCGCCCACGCCAAGGGACTCCAGTACGTCGGGCTGGACGGCAGCGTGGGGATCATCGCCAACGGCGCCGGCCTGGCGATGTCGACCCTCGACGTCGTGAACCAGGTCGGGGGATCACCGGCGAACTTCCTGGACATCGGCGGCGGCGCCAACGCCGACGTCATGGCGGGTGCGCTCGAGGTCATCAACAACGATCCGTCGGTCACGGCGATCTTCATCAACATCTTCGGTGGAATCACCCGGGGTGAGGAGGTCGCCAACGGGATCGTCGAGGCGCTCGGTCGCGTGCAGATCAACTCGCCGATCGTCATCCGCCTCGACGGCACCAACGCCGAGGAGGGCCGAGCGATCCTCGAGCCCCACCTGTCGGACGCACTGCAGATGCAGCCGACGATGCTGGATGCGGCCCGCACCGTCGTGGCCCTGGCCGGGGCTCGCTGAGCCGCCCGCCGAGACGGAAACACGAACGAGCACGACGAGAAGGGACCAGCGAGATGAGCATCTTCGTCGATGAGAACACCAAGGTCGTCTACCAGGGGCTGACCGGGAGCCAGGGTCGCTACTACGGCCTGTTGAACCGGGACTACGGCACGCAGGTCGTGGCCGGCACCAACCCGAAGAAGGCCGGTGAGGACGTCGAGGGCATCCCGATCTTCGCCTCGGTGGCCGACGCCGTGGCCGCCACGGGCGCCAACGCCAGTTGCATCTTCATCCCGGCGCCCGGGGTGCGCTCGGCGGTGATGGAGGCGGCCGAGGGTGGGGTCGAGTTCATCGTCTGCATCACCGAGGGCGTCCCCGCCCAGGACGAGGCCTGGTTCTACAACGAACTCGAGCGCAACTTCCCCAGGGTCCAGCTGCTCGGCCCCAACTGCCCGGGCATCATCAGCCCCGGCAAGTGCAACATCGGCATCACCGCCGGCCACATCGCCCAGGCCCCCGTCGAGGGACAGCACAACGTGGGCATCGTGTCCCGCTCCGGCACCCTGACCTACCAGGCGCTGTACGAGCTGAAGCTGCAGGGGATCGGCGTGACGACCTGTGTCGGGATCGGTGGCGATCCGGTGCCGGGCACGAGCTTCATCGACTGCCTGGAGCGCTTCGAAGCTGATCCTGCGACCTCGGCCGTGATGATGATCGGCGAGATCGGTGGCTCCGCCGAGGAGGAGGCCGCAGCATTCATCTCCGCCAGCATGTCCAAACCGGTCGTGGCCTACATCGCCGGCCAGACGGCGCCCCCGGGCAAGAAGATGGGCCACGCCGGGGCGATCGTCTCGGGCGGCAAGGGCACGGCGGCGGCGAAGATGGAGGCGTTGACCGGCGCCGGGGTGCAGGTGGGTGCGAATCCGACCGAGGCTGGCGAGCTGATGGTCGGCGTCGTCCGCAGCCTCTGAGGCGCGCCACCCACCCGCCCACCCCGCGTCTCGGTGCACGGGGCGCCACACGTGGCGCCGAGTGCACCGAAACGCCG
>CAIYGQ010000249.1 GCA_903925745.1 uncultured Actinomycetes bacterium
GCACGAGGTCGGTGTCGGACCGGTGGATCCGGTTCCTCGTCTGCTCGATGAACTGCTCGAGCGCACCCATCCGCATCGGCAGCGGCATGGTGACGAGCGTCGCCCCGGCCAGCCACACCCCCTGGATCGCGGTCACCAGCGGACGGGTCGTCGGGCCGAGGAGTGCGACGTGGGATCCGGGCCCGATGCCCTCGGCCTGGAGCCGGGCGGCGGTCGCCCGGGCCTCCCGGTGGAGCGCCGACCACGTCGTCGTCTCGTGGTCGTCGCCCGAGACGAACGTGATGGAACCGACGTCGCGCTCCGCGACGGCCTCGATCCTCGACACGAGCGTCTCGCGGCGTTCGTTCACGGGCGCACCACGTTGACGACCTTCGGCGGCCGGGCCACCACCCGGGCCGGTTCGGCGCCCCCGAGGAGGGACACCACCCTCGGCGAGGCGAGCGCGGCGGCGACGCAGGCCGCCTCATCGGCGGTGGACGGCACCTCGACCCGGTCCCGCACCTTGCCGTCCACCTGGACGATGAGCGTCACGGTCTCCTCGACCAGCAGGGACTCGTCGGCCGCCGGCCATGCGCGCTCGTGGACGTGCTCACCGCCGTGACGACGGGACCACAACTCGGCGGCGACGTGCGGGGCCGCCGGTGCGAGCAACAGGAGCAACGTGTCGACCGCCTCGTCGAAGGTGTCCCGCCGCAGGCCGGGTTCCTCCCTCGCCGCCCGCTGCACCTCGTTGACGAACGCCATGAACCGGGCGACGGCCACGTGGTACGACCACCGGTCGAAGGACTCGGAGACGTCGACGATCAACCGGTGCGTGGCACGGCGGACAGCGTCGTCGGCCTCGGTCGCAGCACCGTCGTGCAGGGTCCAGGTGGCCGCGGCGTCGGGCAGCGCCAGACGCCACACGCGGTGCAGGAACCGGGAGCAGCCCTCGAGTCCGACGTCCTCCCAGTCGACGTCCTCCTCGGGTGGCTTGACCGACAGGTGCGCGAGCCGGAGCGTGTCGGCGCCCAGGGTGTCGATGATCTCCTCGGGTGCGACCAGGTTGCCCTTCGACTTGGACATCTTCGTCCCGTCCAGCCGGATCATCCCCTGGGTGAACAGACGACGGAACGGCTCACGGAGGTCACCGGGGGCCACACCCAGGTCGCTGAGCGCCTTGGTCAGGAAGCGGGCGTACATCAGGTGCAGGACTGCGTGTTCGGCGCCGCCGATGTACTGGTCGACGGGCATCCAGGAGGCCACGGCGTCCTGTCGGAACGGGGCGTCGCTGGACCACGGGTCGCAGAAGCGCAGGAAGTACCACGACGAGTCGACGAAGGTGTCCATCGTGTCGGTCTCGCGGCGGGCCGGTCCGCCGCAGTCGGGGCACGTCGTGTGCAGGAACCCCTCGTGGGAGAGCAACGGCGACTGGCCCGTCGGGGTGAACTCGACGTCGTCCGGGGCCAGCACCGGCAGGTGGTCCTCGGGGACGGGAACCACCCCGCAGGCATCGCAGTACAGGATCGGGATCGGACAGCCCCAGAACCGCTGCCGGGAGACCAGCCAGTCGCGCAGCCGGTAGTTGACGACCGGCTCGCCCAGGCCACGCTCGACCAACCAGTCGGCGGCCACCCGCTTCGCCCCGGCGACGTCCAACCCGTTCAGGTCGCAACGCTCCGGTCCGGCGTCCGCCGGTGCCGGCGAGTTCACGTGCCGGCCGTCGCCGGTCCACGCGCCTCCCTCGAAGCCCTCGGGCCGCTCGACCGTCTCGATGACCGGCAGGCCGAAGGCCTGCGCGAAGTCCCAGTCGCGCTGGTCCTCGCCCGGCACGGCCATCACGGCGCCGGTTCCGTAGCTCCCGAGGACGTAGTCCGCCAGGAGCACCGGCACGGGGCGGCCGGTGAACGGGTTCCGGGCCCAGGCCCCGGTGCGGCACCCACGGGCGGACAGGTCGCCCTCGACGGTGAGCCGGTCGATCTCCGAGGTGCCCCGGGCGCGGGCGACGAAACGGTCGACCTCGTCCCGGTGGTCGTCGGTCGTGATCGTCGCGACGAGCGGGTGCTCGGGTGCGAGCACGCAGAACGTCATGCCGAAGCTGGTGTCGGGTCGGGTCGTGAAGACCCGGACGGCGGCATCCCCCGGCAGGTCGGATCGGGGCGCCCCCGATCCGTCGACGATCGCCATGTCGAACTCGACGCCCTCGGAACGGCCGATCCAGTTGCGTTGCTGGATGACGACCCGCTCGGGCCAGTCGAGGCCGTCCAGGTCGTCGAGCAGTTGCTGGGCGTAGTCGGTGATGCGCAGGAACCACTGCTCCAGGTCGCGTTGTTCGACCACGGCGCCGGACCGCTCGGCGGTGCCGTCGGCCAGCACCTGCTCGTTGGCGAGCACCGTCTGGTCGACCGGGTCCCAGTTGACCGTGGCGTGTCCGCGGTAGGCGAGCCCGGCCCGGAAGAGCTGCAGGAAGATCCACTGGGTCCAGCGGATGTAGGTGGGGTCGTGGCTGCGGACCTCCCGTCGCCAGTCGTAGACCCCTCCGATGCGGGTGATCGAGCTGCGCAGCTGCTCGATCCGCTCGTCGGTGAACGCTCGCGGGTGGCGCCCGGTTCGGATCGCCGCGTTCTCGGCGGGCAGGCCGAAGCTGTCGAAGCCCATCGGTGAGAGCACGGCGTCGCCCCGCATGGTCCGGTAGCGGGTCAGCAGGTCCCCGAAGGTGTAGTTGCGGACGTGACCCATGTGCGCCGCGCCCGACGGGTACGGGTACATGCACAGGACGTAGGCCCGCGGCCGGGGGTCGTCGTTGTCGACCTCGTAGGTGCCGTGTTCCTGCCAGTAGGCCTGCCAGTGCGGTTCGATCGACTGGGGGTCGTACCGGTCGGGCCCGCTCGGCCGGCCGACGGGCTCCACGGAGGGTGTCTCGGTGTCCGGTCGGGGCACGGGCGCATCGTAGGCGAACCGCCACGCGGGCCTCCGATCCGCAACGACAGGGCGCGGCGAGCGGGGCGCGTGCGTGACGGGCGTCGCAGCGCCACACCCGTCACATGGGATTCGTCGGCTGGGTGCGGCGGGGCTACAGTCACCGTTCGCTGCGGGGCCGTAGCTCAGTTGGGAGAGCGCTTCCATGGCA
>CAIYGQ010000250.1 GCA_903925745.1 uncultured Actinomycetes bacterium
GCGCCCGCAGACGGGGCTCGGGGTCCAGGACCAGGTAGTCGACGATCGGGATGCGTTCCACGAACCGGATCGTAGGCGCCCGACCTGACGTCTGCGTCAGTCCGCCCCGCCCGCCGGATGCCCGACACGTGGCGACACCCTCGGCTATCGTGCCGAGCCATCGAACACCTGCGTCACCTTTTCGGGGGCGTGTCGAACCGAGGGGGATCCATGAGCAGCTCGTTCCGCCGAATCGCCGTGGTGGTGACGGCCCTGGCCCTCGCGGCCACCGCTTGTGGCAACTCCTCGAACGAGGCCGGGACGACCACGTCCAGCACCCCCGCCGAGGCCCCCTCCGGCGGCGGCGAGGCCACCCGGAACGAGTTCGTCCCGATCTCCGGCGTCCCCGGCGTCACCGACGACGAGATCTCCTACGCCGTGATCGGCACCAAGACGGGCAACCCCCTCGGCAACTGCATCCTCGACTGCTACGTGGACGGCATCGAGGCCTACTTCGCCTACCGCAACAGCGAGGGCGGCATCTACGGCCGGGACCTGGTGGTCGGCGAGGTCATCGACGACGAGCTCGCCATGAACCAACAGAAGTCCCTCGAGGTGATCTCCTCGGCCGACGTCTTCGGCGTCTTCCAGGCGACCCTGCTCGCGACGGGGTGGGGTGACCTCGACCAGGCCGGGATCCCGACCTACACCTGGGGCATCCACTCCACCGAGGCCGCGAACCGCCCGAGCATCTTCCCGAGCCTGGCGGTCCCCTGTCCCGACTGCGTCCGTCCCGCCGTGCCGTACCTGGCCTCGACGGTGGGCGCCACGAAGGCGGCCAGCATCGGCTACGGGGTGAGCGAGAACTCGAAGGTCTGCACCAAGGCGGTCGCCGACGCGTTCACCAAGTACCAGGACCAGTCGGGCGTCGAGGTGGTCTACACCAAGGACGACCTCGACTACGGGCTCGCCAACGGGATCGGGCCGGAGGTCACCGCCATGAAGGAGGCGGGTGTGGACTTCATCTCGACCTGCATCGACCTGAACGGCATGAAGACTCTCGCCCAGGAACTCTCACGTCAGGGGATGGACGACGTCGTCCTGTTCCATCCGAACAGCTACGACCAGGGCTTCATCGCCGAGAGCGACGGGCTCTTCGAGGGCGACATCGTGAGCGTCCAGTACCGCCCGCTCGAGTCCACCGCCACCGGGAGCGGACTGGCCGAGTTCAACAAGTGGATGGCCCAGCAGAACAGCGCGCCGACCGAGCTGGCCATGGTCGGCTGGATCAACGCGGCGACCGCCTTCGACAGTCTGCTCGCCGCAGGACCGGACTTCGACCGGGCGTCGGTCATCGCGGCCATGAACGCGATCACCGACTACAGCGCCGACGGCCTGCTGGAGCCGGTCGACTGGACCACGGCCCACACCCCGTACACGGTCGACCAGCAGTTGGAGCGCGACGGGTCCGAGGTGTGCGGCGCGTACGTCAAGATCGTCGGCGGCAAGTTCGAGCCCGTCGCAGGTGCCGACACCCCGTGGTACTGCTGGGACGGACGCGACCCGGCAGCCTTCCAGCCGACCCCGAAGAACTTCGGCTGAGCCACCGGACGGACGATCCCCCCGCCCACAGTGCTCGCCGTGACGTTCATCGAGGACGTCCTCCGCGGCGTCCTCCAGGGCCTGCCGCCCGGCGCCGTCTACGGGCTCATCGCGATCGGCTTCGTCCTCGCCTACAAGACCTCGGGCGTCTTCAACCTGGCCTTCGGGGCCCAGGCCTACATCTCGGCCGGGCTCTACTTCCAGGCGCGCAACGAGTGGGGCTGGAGCAACCTGGCCGCCTTCGTCCTGGCGGTCGTGATCGTGGCGCCGGCGATCGGGTTGATCCTCGAGCGCCTGATCTTCCGGCACCTGCCTCCGGGTTCCGCGCTCGCCAAGCTCGTGATCGCGATCGGCCTGTCGGTCGCGCTCCCCAACCTCTTCGAGCTGGTCGTCGGCTTCGAGCCGGTCGCGGGCCGGACGCCGGAGGGCCTGTTGAACGGCGGCGCGACGGTCTTCTACGACCCGACCGGGCTCTACGCCTTCAGCCGTGACGAGCTGACCGCCCTCACCATCGCCATCGTCAGCGGGCTCGCACTCGCCGCGCTGTTCCGCTTCACCCCGATCGGACTCCAGATGCGGGCGGTCGTCGAGAGCCCCCGGATGACCGAGCTGAACGGGATCCGGGCCGACCGGGTCTCGGCGTTCAGCTGGGCGCTGTCGAGCGCCTTCGCCGGCCTCGCCGGCGTGCTGATCGCCCCACGGTTCAACACCCTGGCGGCACCGGACTTCTTCAACCTGGTCGTGGTCGCCGTCGCCGCGGCCGCCATCGGCAAGCTCGTGAGCATCCCGAGGGCCGTGGCCGGCGGACTCGGCCTGGGCGTGCTGATCGCACTCATCGACACGTTCCTCCCACGCCTGAGCGAGGCCCAGGAGTGGATCGAACCGATCCAGGACAACGTCACTCCGGCCGTCCCCTTCATCGTCCTCTTCGCGCTCGTCACCCTGTGGCCGGCGCTCCGCCGGAGCCAGGAGCAGTCGGATCCGCTCGCTGGGGTCGACCCTCCGCCGCCGGTCCCGGCGGCGTCGGTGCGCACGCCGTTCCTGACGATCCTGACGGCTGTCTTCGGCGTCTGCTTCTTCTTGGTCGTGGGCGTCGTGGTCGTGACGCGGGCCGACGTCTCGTGGCTGTTCCTCATCACGCAGGCCGTCATCATGTCGACGATCTACCTGTCGGTGACCGTCCTGACCGGGTTCGCCGGCCAGATCTCGCTCTGCCAGGGGGCGTTCGCGGCCATCGGCGGCTTCACGGTGTTCCAGCTCGCCGACCGGTTCGGCGCCTCGGTCCTGGTGGCCGCCGTCGTGGGCGGCGTCATCGCCGCCACCGTGAGTGCGCTGCTCGCGCTCCCGCTGGTCCGCCTCGGCCGGGTGTGGGTGGCGATCGCCACCCTGGCGTTCGCAGCGTTCTTCGATGCGGTCGTCGTCAAGCTCCCCTTCGTCGGCGGTGGTGGGACCTCGCTGCTGCAGGGGACACGGGTGCCCCGGCCGGTCCTGGGGCCCCTCGACTTCGCGAACGACCGGCTCTTCCTCGGGCTCGCGATCGTGGTGTTCCTGGCGTGCGCCTACACGGTCACGGCCATCCGGAGCGGCACGGTCGGGCGGACCCTGGCGGCGCTGCGCGGCAGCGAGGTCGCCAGTGAGTCGATCGGAATCTCACCGACCCGGGCGCGGGTCACGGCGTTCGCGGTCTCCGGTTTCCTCGCCGGCCTGGGCGGGGCGATGCTCAGCATCCAGCAGGAGAACGTGAACTACGCATCGAACTTCGCCCCGTTCGCCGCTCTGTTCTGGCTCGTGCTCATCGTCTCGCTCGGGGCCCGCACCGTGGAGGGCGCGGCGTACTCCGGCGCCAGCTTCTCCCTGATGGACCCCCTCATCTTCAAGGGCGCGCTGCTCGGTTGGATCCTCCGCAGCGAGGAGCGGATCCCCGGCATCTTCCCCATCTCCCCGAAGTGGCGATTCGTGCTCTTCGGGCTCACCACCATCACGTTCGCCAAGCACCCCGAGGGGCTCGTCGAGGACGGCAAGCGGAAGGCCCACGCCCGGGTGGAGCGGTGGCGGGCGCGGGTCCGTGAACGGCGCCAGGACGCGGAGGTCACGGCGTGACGGCCGTGCTGGACACCCGGGGGGTCACGAAGACCTTCGCGGGCGTGCAGGCCCTGTCCGACGTCTCGCTCCTCGTGGAGCCCGGGGAGCGGGTCGGGCTGATCGGCCCCAACGGCGCCGGGAAGACGACGTTCTTCAACTGCGTCCTCGGCGTCCTCCGGGCCGAACGCGGCCAGGTCCTGCTCGACGGCGAGGACGTGAGTGCGCTGCCCGTCCACGAGCGGGCCCGGCGGGGCATCGGCCGCACGTTCCAGCGGATCGAGCTCTTCGGCGAGTCCACGGTCCGGGACCACCTCCTGATCGCCGAACGGGTGCGACGCGGTGACGGTCGCCTGTGGCGTGACCTGCTCGGCCGTGGCCGGCCGAGCGCGGATGAGGTGGCCGCGTGCGACCGGGTGCTGGAGCAGCTCGGCCTGGCCGAGCTCGCCGAGGAGCCGATCGAGCACCTGAGCCTTGGACAGGGACGTCTCGTGGAGGTGGGACGGGCGCTCATGACCCGCCCGCGCCTCCTGCTGCTCGACGAGCCGTCATCGGGGCTGGACCGCCGCGAGACGGCCGACCTGGCCGCCACCCTCCGCGCCGTCCAGCAGGCCCAGGGGTTCGCCATCCTGCTGGTCGAACACGACGTCGAGCTCGTGGCCAACTTCACCTCCCGGTCCTACGTCCTGGACTTCGGCACGCTGATCGCAGAGGGACCCACCGACGAGGTGCTGGCGAGCTCCCTCGTCCGGGAGGCGTACCTCGGGCCCGGGGGTGGTCCGGGGTGACCCCCGTGCTGGAACTGCGCGACGTGTCGGCCGGGTACGGTCCGTTCCGCGCCCTGTTCGGCGTGACCCTGCAGGTCGGGGACGGAGAGGCCGTCGCCCTCCTGGGCGCGAACGGCGCCGGCAAGACGACGGTGGCCCGGGTCGCCAGCGGGCTCGTGGCTCCCGAGGACGGGACCGTCCACGTCGGCGGCGAGGACCTCACGGGAGCCGCCCCGTACCGGTTCGCCCGGGCGGGTGTGGCGCACGCGACCGAGGGGCGGTCGGTGTTCTCGTCACTCACCGTCGAGGAGAACCTGCGCCTGTCGTTCCGCCGGGCGCTCGGCTCCGCGAGGGTCGACGAAGCCCTGGGGCAGGCGTTCGATGCCTTCGCGAGCCTGGACCGGCGGCGCCACCAGCCGGCCGGCACGCTGTCGGGGGGTGAACAACGGATGCTGTCGCTGGCCCGGGTGCTGGTGGAGTCGCCGCCCCTGCTCATCGCCGACGAGCTCTCGTTGGGACTCGCGCCCATCATCGTCGATGAGATCTACGCCCAGCTGGCCCGCCTCCACTCCGAGGGGACGAGTCTCCTGATCGTCGAACAGCACGTCTCCCATGCGCTCGGACTGTGCGACCGGGTCGTCATGCTCGAGCACGGGGCCGTGGCCTGGGAGGGTGCGCCGGAACAGGCCGGTGAGCGCGTCGCCGAACGGATCTTCGAGCACGGCGGGGACGGCTGATCGATGGTGGCGCGCCCGGCGGTGACGGTCGGCATCGACATCGGGACGACCTCGGTCAAGGCCCTCGCCGTCGACGAGGACGGGAACGTCCTGGCCCGGACCCGGGTCCCGCACCGACTGCTCAGCCCGGTCGATGGGGCCTTCGAGCACGAGGTGGACCAGGCCTGGCGCCGGGACGTCGTCGTGGCCCTCGGTCAGGTGGCCGAGGGCCACGAGGTGCTCGCCGTGAACGTCTCGGCGATGGTGCCCTCGCTGGGAGCCGTCGATGCCTCCGGTGCGTCCTGCTCGCCGGGGCTGCTCTACGGCGACCGGCGCGGGGTCACCGACGCGAACCGGCCCGACGAGGCGGGGGACGCCGGTGAGCTCCTCGCCTTCCTGGCCTGGCTCACCCGGCACGCCCCGGAGGCCGCCGGCTACTGGCCAGCGCAGGGGGTCGCGAACCACGCCCTCACCGGCATCGGGGCGATCGACTCGACCGCAGCCATGACCGCCATGCCGCTGTTCGACCTGACCGACTGGGACGCCGACCTGGCCGCCGCCGCCGGGACGACCGTCGACCGGCTCCCCGTCGTCGTCCCCGGATCCGACCCGGTCGGGACCGTGCTCGACGGCCTCCCGGCCGCAGGGGCCCTGGTGGGTGGCGGCACGATCGACGCGCTGGGCGAACAGGTGGTCGCCGGGGCCGACGAGCCCGGCGACGTGCTCGTCATCTGTGGTGCCACGCTCATCACGTGGGGGGTGCTCGGGGACTGGGCCGAGGTGGACGGGCTCTGGAGCGTCCCCCACACGGCGAGGGGGCGGTCCATGATCGGCGGTCCGAGCAACGCGGGCGGCATGTTCATCGACCGCGTCCACCGGTGGCTGGGCGTGCCGCCCGAGCGGGAACTCGCCGACGTGTCCTACGAGGACGTCCCCGTGTGGCTCCCCTACCTGCGGGGTGAGCGTTCGCCCCTGCACCGGCGCGACCTGGGAGCCGAGCTCCGCGACCTGCGGCTGCGCCACGAGTGCGACCACCTCCGCCGCGCGGCCTACGAGGCCACGGGGTTCGTCGTCCGCCACCACCTGGACCTGGCCGCACCCGCCGGCCTGTCACCCCGCCGGCTCGTCGTCACCGGGGGCGGAACCCGCTCGTCCGCCTGGATGCAGGCACTCGCCGACGCCACCGGGCTGCCGGTGGACGTGGCGGCCGTGCCCGAGGGTGCCGCCCTGGGTGCGGCCTTCGGCGCCCGGTGCACCGCCGGACTGGAGCGACGCAGCACGGACGCCCGCCGGTGGGCCCGCACCGACCGTCGGGTCCTGCCCGACGACCGCTGGGCCGGGCCGACCGCCCGTCGCTACGAGCGGTTCCGCTCCGCCACGGCCGAGGCGCTGGCCCGGGAGTCCGACCGGTCCGACTGAGCGCCGGCTGCCGCGTCGCCTGCGGTCGGATCGGCACCGCACAGCTCGACCGCAGCGCGGTGGGCCAGGGCGGCCAGGGTGAGGGTGGGGTTGTAGCCGGCCGACGTCACGAACACCGACGAGTCGCAGACGAGGACGTTCTCCACGTCCCAGAGCCGCTGGGACGGCGAGACGACCGACGTCGAGGGGTCGGAGCCCATCCGGGTCGTGCCCATCACGTGGCGCGACGCCGGTGCCGCACCCAGCGGGTTCGCCGCCGCGTGGAGCTCCACGTCACCCCGGGGCGGAGAGGTCGCACTGAAGGCCACCTCGGCGCCGGCGTCGAGCATCACCGCCTCGTGGAGCGGGGCGGCGTGGGCCGACGCCACGAGCTCGTGGCGGTGGGGTGCGTAGGTGACCCGGCCGGCGGGTCGGCCCCAGACGTCCCGGATCCTCGGATCCAGGTCGACGCGGTTGGACGCCTGGGGCAGGTCCTCCCCCTGCATCGTGAAGGCCCACATCCGTCGGCGCAGGGCACTGTCCACCATGGACGACAGGTGGTGGTCGCCGCGCCCGTAGGTGATCGCCTCCTCGACCGGCAGGTGTCCGGCCCCGTGCTCGACCACCCCGCCGCGCACCCAGGGGAGCCCGGCCGCAGCGGCGGCCCCCCGCAGTTCCGGGGAGTCGACCACCAGGTCGTCGTGCAGGTGGGTGACGCTCCGGCCCCGCTCACCACCGGTGCCCTGCGGGTACCGGTCCGAGGGGAAGATCCCGACCGTGAACGTCTGGTGGTGGTACGTGAGGTACCGACCCACCAGGTCACCACCCAGCCCCTCGGCGATCAGGAGCCGTGGCGTCTCGAACGCCCCGGCGGCCAGGACCACCGCGACCCGGGCCCGGACCTCCCGACTCGGTGGTTCCGGATGCCCCCGGAGGTCCAGGTACCGCACCCCCGTGGCGCGACGACCCGTGCCGTCCAGGACGATCCCCGTCACGTACGACTCGGCGCGGAGGTCACAGTTCCCGGTGCGCAGAGCCCGTTGCAGCGCGGCGATCGGGTCGTTCTTCGCCTGGACCGGGCACCCGTAGCCGCCGCAGAAGCCGCAGTCGGTGCACGCCGGACGGCCGTCGGCGGGCACGCTGTTGATCCCCGTCGGCGCGCGGTACGGGTGCAGTCCCGCCCGTTCGGCGGCGGCCGAGGTGACGAGCGCCATCGGCATGTCGTCACCGGGAGGGAGCGGATAGGGCGAGGACCGCGGCGCCGCGAACGGGTTGGTCCCCGTCTCCCCGGCCACGCCGAAGAGCTGCTCGACCACGGCGTAGTGCGGTTCCAGCTCGTCGTAGGTGAGCGGCCAGTCCCGGACGTCGGCTCCCTCGACGGGGCCGCGTTCGCTGCGGAGGCGGAAGTCCTCCTCCCGGAACCTGGGCAGCTTCGCGTCCGCGTGCACGCCTCCCCCGCCGACCGTCGAGGGGAGGTTGTTGACCTCGCCCACCAGGAGGTGGTCACCGTCCTCGACCGAGCGGCGGTAGGTCCGGGGCTCCAGCAGGGGGTCGGGGCCGAGCAGGTGCCGGCGGTGGGCTGCGATCTCGTCGTTGGCGAAGTGCCGCAGGGGCTCATGGGGTGGGGTGGTCGACACCAGGTGGTTCCGGCCCTTCTCCAGGAGCACGACGCTCCACCCGGCCCCGCACAGGACCTCGGCCGCGGTGGAACCACCCGGGCCGGACCCGACGATCACGACATCGCAGTCGGTCGTGCTCACGTCGCATCCCCCCGAGCAGGCGGGTGCAGTGGTTCGGGAAAGCCGATGCGGACCCAGCCTCCACCGCCCGCGTTGCCGCCGTAGGCCGGATCGCCGTAGGTGGCCTCACATGCGTGCTCGTGGACCAGTCGCAGGTCGTCGGCCTCCGGGAGCCCCGCAGCCACCCGGTCGTACGCGAGCCGCCACTCCCCCACCCGTTGCGACCAGGCCTGGCGCTCCCACGGTCCCAGCTCCAGCCACTGCGGGGCGTCCGCCCCCGGATCGCCGAACCCACCCGACCAGACCCCGGGGGCCGCCCAGATGTGGGGCGGATCGTGCTCGAGCGCGTCCAACAGGCGCTCGACGTAGACGAGCGCGCCCAGGTCGACCGACCCGGGCACCGCGTCCTCGAGGGCCGCGGCGACGGCGGACCGCCACGCCCTGGTCCGGACGGTCACGGGTTCTCCCGGAGGAACCGGTAGACCCCCGCCATGTCGGTGTTCACCTTCTCCGGCAGCGGATGGATCGTGGCGCCCATGGCACGCGCTCCCCAGATGATCTTGGCCGTCCGCTCGACGAGTCCCGCGTGGTGCAGGGCCTTCTCCGGGCTCGACGCACAGGTGACCAGCCCGTGGTTGGCGAGCAGGGCCGCGCCCCGGTCGGCCAGGTGGTCGGCCACCTCGTCGCCGAGCTCCCGACTCCCCGTCCCCTTGTACTCACAGCACGGGACGTCGCCGCCGACGTAGACGACGACCTCCTCGATCACGGCCGGGATCGGCTCGTGGGCGAGCGCGAACATCGTGGCGTACACGGCGTGGGTGTGGATGACGGCGCCGAGCTCGGGGTAGCGGCGCAGCACCGACAGGTGCAGGTCCTTCTCGGTGGTGGGTGAACGCGTCCCCGAGACGACCTGACCCTCCAGGTCGACCACCACCAGGTCCTCGAGGGTCATCGTGTCGTAGTCGACCGACGATGGGGTGACGCAGACCAGGCCGCCCTCCAGCCGCCCGGAGATGTTGCCGGAGGTCCCCTCGACGAGTCCCCGGTCGAGCATCGTCCGGGCCGCGTCGAGCACCTCCTCGGGCGTGGTCGTCGGCGAGTTCACATCAGTCACGGTCGAGCACCTCCGGGTTGACCAGGTTGGACGGGACGTCTCCACGGAGCAGGGCCTCCAGGCCGTCCGCCATGGACACCGTGTGGTTCGACTCCGTGTCGTAGGTCGCACCACCGATGTGCGGGGTCAGGACCACGTTGCCGAGCCCGACCAGCGGGTGCTCGACGGGCAGGTGCTCCCCCTCGAAGTGGTCCAGGCCCGCTGCGGCCAGGTGGCCCGAGACGAGGGCGTCGGTGAGCGCGTCCAGATCGTGGAGCGCCGCCCTCGCCGTGTTCACGTAGACCGATCCCGGTGGCATCGAGGCGATCCGATCGGCGGAGATGAGCCCGACAGTCTCGGGGGTGACCGCCGCGTGGACCGACACCAGGTCGGCTTCGGCCAGCAGGTCGTCCAGGTCGTGGGTGGCGTCCGGAGCGAACGGATCCGCGCTGATGACCCGCATGCCGAGGCCGGCGAACCGCCAGGCCGCAGCCCGCCCGACCGCTCCGAGACCCACGATGCCGACCGTCCGACCCGCGAGCTGCCAGGCCCGGAACCGCTGGTAGGGGATCGTGCCGTCCCGGTACACCTGCCCCTCACGCACGTCGCGGTCGGCCCGCACCACCCCGCGGGTCGCCGCCAGTGCCAGCGCGACCGCCAGCTCGGCGACGCCGTCGGCGTTGCGGCCCGGGGCGCGGAGCACGGGGATCCCCGCCGCGGTCGCACCCTCGACGTCGACGTTCGTCGGATCACCGCGGGTGGAACCGATCGCCCGCAGTCCGAGCTCGAACACCGGCCCCTTGCACGAGTCGGCCTCACAGATGAGGACGTCGGCCCGTTCCTCCGCGACCCGGGCCGCCAGTTGCTCGCTGCCCAGCAGACGGAGCGGCTCGTGGTCGATCCACGGATCGACCACCACCTCGCCCAGGCCACCGAGTCGCTCGAGACCCTCACCCCGGAGTGGCGCCGTCGACAGGATCCGCAGGTCGCTCATCGGATGCTCCCCTCGTCCTGGCCGTCGCGCACGACCCCGGCGGACACGCTCGCCTCGGAGGGCAACAGGACCTCGACCCGGCCGGTGGCCATGACGGCGTCGTCCTGGTTCCGCATCGTCACGGCCACGTCGACCAGGTGACGGCCCCGCCGGTCGACCCGCACGCCGCTCACCTCGCCCGAGAGGAACGTGGCGTCGCCGGTGAACGCGGGGTTCCGGTACTGGGAGCTCGAGCTGGTCACCATCCCCCACTCACCGGCCCAACCCGCGACGTAGTCGAGCAGCCACGCTCCCATCGACGCCCCGTAGCCGTATCCACGGGGCATGCCGACGTGCTCGGCCCACCGGGGCTGGAGGTGGCCCCGCGAGGGTCCGTGGTACGCGCCGTCGGTCAGCTCCGGGTTGACGCGCTCGACCTCGCGGTCGCCCTCGAGGCCGGCCATCTCCTCGGTGTAGCCGAGCTCCTCGGCCGACAACGAGGTCGGCCCCTTCCGGGTCGCGCCCCACGTGGTCATCGGGTAGGCCCGCCACTCGGTCGTGAAGCTGGCGAGGCTGTGGGGTCCGAGCACGTGCTCGGCGAGCCGGTCGCCGACCGAGACGGACTCCCAGGGCCGGGGGTCGTGGGCGAGCGCCTGGATCTGGTCGATGAACGCGAGCTTGCGCTCCTCGAGCTCGGCGAGCTGCGCATCGGTCCACTCCGGCTCACGGGGCTCGTCGAAGAGCTTGCGCTCCACCGCCCGCTTCGGCCGGTACCTGACGGCGGTCGAGCGCTGCAGTGCGACGCGCTCCCCCCGCTGGTTGACATACAGCGTGTCGCCCCGTTGGAAGCAGGTCGGCCCCGCGAACTTCGTCTGCGCCACCCGGTAGTCGAAGGGCATGCGGTGGCAGACCAGGTGGTCACCGGGGCGGATCCGCGGACCGAAGAACCACCAGTCGTCACCACCGAAGATGAGGTGGGACTGCGGGATCCGCCCCACCTGGGCGGGTGAGCAGCCGTGACTCGTGTCGCACGCCACCGTGAAGGACTGCGGGGCCACGAGCCCACCGAACCGGCCGGCCGCCGCCCAGTGCTCGTCGTAGTGGAGCGGATTCGGGTAGTGCATCGCCTGCACCCACCGTCTGATGTCGTTGGTCGCCACCGGCTCCTTCAACAGTCCGGGCTCCATCGGCACGCCCATGTACTGGTCCAGGTCGGAGACGTCGAGCTCCGAGTCGTCGGATCCCGGATCCGTGGTGCTGTCCTCGCTCACCTGTGCTCCTGTTCTCGTGTCCGGGTGCCGGTGCCACCGGACCCGGCGGCACCGAGTCGTTCCAACACCAGCTCCCGGAGGTCATCGTCACGAACCTTCGCCCCACCCGCCGTCATCGGGACCTCCGCCTCGTCCAGGAAGACGACACGCTTGGGAACCTTGTAGGCCGCCACGCGCTCCCGGAGGAACGAGCGGACGTCATCGGCACCGAGGGTCGCCCCCTCGGCGGCGACGATGCAGGCCACCACGAGCTGGTCCAGCCGCTCGTCCGGGATGCCGACGACCTTGCTCAGCTTGACCCCCGGACAGGCCCGGAGCGCGACCTCGATCTCGGCGGGCGACACGTTCGCGCCGCCGGTCTTGATCATCTCGGTCCGCCGGCCCGTGTAGTGGACGATCCCGTCGGCGTCCACGTGGCCGGTGTCCCCGGTCCGGAGGAATCCGTCACCGTCGAACACCGTCGACGGGTCCCGACCCAGGTACCCCAGCATCAGGGTGGCGCCGCCGACGGCCAGCTCGCCCTCCTCGTCCACCCCGAGCACGGCGCCGGTGTCCGGGTCGACCACGCGCAGCCGGGTGCCGGGGAGCAGACGTCCACTCCCGATCCTGACCTGCTCACGAGTGTCGTCACTGCGGTACCCCGCCACGAAGGCACAGGTCTCGGACAGGCCGTAGCCCACCGGCATCACCCAGTGCGGGTCCGGTCGGGTCCTCGGGTGACGGGCGTAGGCGCCCTTGCCGTACGCGCAGGTGACCGAGGACAGGTCCGTGCGTTCCCAGTCGGGGTGTTCGGCGAGCGCTGCGGTCTGGTGCGGCAGGGTGTACGGCTCCGTGACGCGTTCGCGTTCCATGAGCGCCAGGGCGCCGGCCGGATCGAAGACCTCCTGGGCGACCCAGCACCCGCCGGCGGCCAGGGTGGAGCCGACCGCCGTGTTGAGCCCCGCCGTCCAGAAGAGCGGCAGGGCCGAGTACACGCGGGACCCCGGATGTCGGCCGAACAGCTCGGCCTGGATCCGGAACTGCAGCGTCGGCGCCAGGTGGCGGTGCAGGATCCCCTTGGGCTCGCTCGTGGTCCCCGAGCTGAAGATGATGAGCGCCGCGTCGTCCGGGCCGACCTCCGCCCTGCGGGCGGCGCGCTCGGCGGCGGCCGACCCCCCACCGGCCTCCACGAAGCGGTCCCAGCTCCCGTCGCCCAGCGTCACGACCGATCGCAGGTCGGGGAGTCGGTCCGCGACCGAACGCACGTCGTCAGCGAACGCACGGTCGAGCAGCCGACGCTGGGTCAGGACCACCCTGGCCCGGCTCAGGCCCAGCAGGTGGACCAGCTCGGGAACCGGGGAGAACGTCGACACCGGTGCGGCGACAGCACCGATCGAGCCGGCGGCGAGGATCGCCGCCAACGCCTCCGGCCGGTTGCCCATGAGGACCGCCACCACGTCGCCGCGGGCGACGCCCTCGGCGATGAGGCCGCCGGCGATCCGCTCCACGTGCGCGCCCAGGTCCCGGTAGGTCCAGCGCACCGTGTCCCCGTCGAGCAGGGGGTCGTCGAACACGATGGCCTCGCGGTCCGGATACGCAGCGACCACCTCGTCGAGGAAGCCGCCCAAGGTCGCGCCCGTCGTCAGGGCGGGACCGGCGACGCTCCCGTCGACGGGCGGCCCGGCGAACGTTCCGTCCCGGCCCCCCGGTCCGTCGGCGGGCTCCGGGGCGCTCACCACGTCGCCGATCGGTCCGGGCCCCCGTCGCGGAGGTCCGCCCCGTGCGGGAACAACCCGACGAAGCCGAACGCTTCGACCGAGCCCACCAGCAGGTCGACGGTGGCGTCGACCCCGGCGGGCAGTCGGAGCGCCGGTTGGACCGAGCGAACGATCACCGACACGTCGTACTCGTCGCAGACCCCGGCGGCACCGTGCAGCTGCTGGGTGCTGCGGAGCACCGAGCGAGCAACCTCCAGGAGGTGCGAGCGGAGGGCCAGGACGTCCACGATCGCGTCGTCGCCCCCACGCTCCAGCCGCCAGAGCGTGAAGCCGGCCAGCTCCCGCAGCCCCGCGACCGCCACGGCGGCGTCGGCCAGGTGGAACTGGACCGCCTGGAACTCGGCCAGGGGCCGACCGAACTGGATCCGGCCGAGCACGTGCTCCGTTGCCAGCTCGACCGCGCGGCCGAGCGATCCCAGCACCGTCCAGGCGACGAGGGCCTGCTGGACCAGCAGGTCCCGAAGCGGTGGCGCCCCGCCACCGACGTCGAGCGTCAGGTCGCCGACGAAGGGCCCGAGCCGGCTGCCCAGCGCACCAGCGTCCGGCGTGCCGACGCCCCCGGTGCCGGTGCCGGTGCCGGTGCCGGTGGGGAGGCGGCCCACCCGCCACGAGGGGACCACCGTCGCGTGGTCGACACGGGCGGACCGGGCGGGAATCGCGGCCGTCGGGCGGCCCTCCCCGTCGTCGACGAGCACCGCGGCGAGCGGGTAGGGCAGGACCACCCGACCGGCGGCCTCGCAGAGGGCGGCGGCCGCGGCGAGGGCCAGCCCGGAGCCACGCGGATCGAGGTCGCCGACACCGAGCTGCTCCAGGACGGGGAGCACCTCCCGGGCCCGGAGGTCCGGATCCGCCTCGGCCCGCCGCGCCACCTCCACGCCCCCGAGCGCGTCGAAGGCACGCCCGGCGGCCTCCGCCAGTTCGATGGCCTCCTCGGGCAGTTCGGGGGTCATCGAAACGACCCACCGTCCGGGCCGGTCGCTGCCCTGAGCCCGCCGCGCCTCACAGCCGTTCCCCCCGGAGCAGGGCCTTCGCGACGATGGAACGCTGGATCTCGATCGTGCCGCTCGACACCGTCGATGCCTGCGCGTACCGCCAGTGGTCCTCGACGGCGCCGTGCACCGGCGCCGTCGAACCGGCATCCAGGCAGCGTTCCTCGAGGGCGGAGCAGAGCACCTCGGCGACGGACTGGTCGCACTGGGTCACTGCGATCCGCGCGGCCGAGGCGGCCACGTCCGGGACGCCGCCCGACTCCTGGGCCCGGACGGTCCGGTAGGCGAGCAGGCGGGCCACCCGAACCTGGACCAGCGCCCGCACCCACGCGGCGTGCAACGAGGCCGGGAGGTCCCCCCAGTGCGGCTCGAGCTCCCGACCCAGCTCGGAGAGGAGCCGCTCACACCGTGCGTACCGGGCGATGCCGACGCGCTCGTGGGCCAGCGCCGTCCGGATGACGGCCCACCCGCCCCCGAGCTCGCCCAGCACGGCCTCGGGCCCGGCGAAGACGTCGTCGAGGAAGACCTCGTTCAGGTGGTGGGGCCCCAGCATGGAGCGGATCGGCCTGACCTCGATCCCCGGGGCGTCGGCGGGCACCAG
Source organism: uncultured Actinomycetes bacterium (assembly GCA_903925745.1). Lineage (GTDB taxonomy): Bacteria > Actinomycetota > Acidimicrobiia > Acidimicrobiales > Microtrichaceae > SXMI01. Next base: position 14,965 of record CAIYGQ010000250.1, read on the forward strand.
GAACATGGTGATCCCCTCGTGGCGCTCACCGGGACCGACCCGGGCGGCGATGATGCACCACTGCGCCATGCCCGCGTACGAGGTCCAGATCTTCTGGCCGGTGATCCTCCAGCCGTCGGCGCCCGACGTGTCGCCGACGGGCACGGCCCGGGTCCGCAGGGAGGCCAGGTCCGATCCGGCCTCCGGCTCGCTGAACCCCTGGCACCAGATGACCTCGCCCGCCGCGATCGGTGGCAGGTGCCGGGCCTGTTGTTCCGGGGTGCCGTGGGCCATGATCGCCGGGCCCACCCAGTTGAGGCCCATGTACTGGGCGCCCCGCGGCTCGTGGTGGGCCCACATCTCCTCGCGGACGACGGTCTGGTCCCACAGGGACCCTCCCCCGCCGCCGAACTCGCTCGGCCACGCAACGGTGAGGAGGCCCTGCTCCGCCAGCAGCCGGCAGAACGCCTGGGTCACCGCCAGGTCGGCGGGGTCGTCGGTGAACGCCCCCAGGAATCCGTCGGGAAGCTCCTGGTCGATCAGGCGCCGCAGGCGCACGCGGAGCGCGGCGGCGTCCTGGCCCAGATCGAAGTCCATCACGCACGCCTCCCGTGAACCTGACGCCGACGTTAGTCGCGTCCACCGGGTACCGTCCCAGCCCGTGCGGGCCGTGCCGAGGAACGTGGCGAGGGTGTTCGACCGGGCGCTGGAGGAGCGCCCCGACGCCGAGGCGCTCGTGACGCGCTCGGCCCGCCTGAGCTACGCCCGGTTGGACGAGCTCGCGCACCGGGCCGCCCACGCCCTGGCCGCGCTGGGGGTCGCTCGGGGCGACCGGGTGGGAGCGTGCCTGCCGAACGAGTCCGACGTGGTGGTGGCGTTCCACGGCACCATGCGGCTCGGCGCCGTGTGGGTCGGCATCAACCAGGCCCTCGCACCGCCCGAGCGCCGCCACCTGCTGGCCGACTGCGGCGCCCGGGTCCTGTTGACCGGCGAGGGTGGTGTTCCCGGGGCCGCCGACGGAGCCGACGGAGCAGACGGGCCCGACGTCCGCGTCGTGACCGTCGACGAGCTGCGCGCAGCGATCGCCGCCGCCCCCGCGACGGCCTGGGCCGGCGTGGACCCCGATCCGTTCGCCCCGGCGGGCATCGCGTACACCAGCGGCACCACCGGCCATCCGAAGGGGGCCGTCCACAGCCAGCACAACCTGTTGCTGCCCGGCGCCGTGCTGGTCGAGTCACGACGCTACGGACCCGGGCTCCGCAAGGGTGACTGCTTCCCGTTCACGATCCTCAACATGGCGGTGCTGACCACGCTCCTCGTCTCCCAGGCCCGGGGCACGTCGATCGTGATGGACCGGATCGACGCCGAGGGCGTCGCCGAGTGGATCCGCAACGAGCGGATCACGACGTGGAACGGGCCGCCGGCCCTGCTGCACAGCCTGGCGGGCCACGCGGCGGTGCACCCCGAGGACCTGGCGTCACTCGACGAGGTGTGGACGGGAGGAGCCGACTGCCCCGAGGCGATCCGGCAGGCCTTCGGGGAGCGGTTCGGACTCCCGGTGCTCGCCACCTACGGTCTCACCGAAGCTCCCACGGTCGTGGCCATCGACGACCGGCCCGGCCGCCGTTCCGGCCCGTCGGACCACCGGCCCGGCGGCTCGGGCCGGGTGCTCCCCCACCTGCGGGTGCGCATCGCCGGCGTGGACGGCACCACCGTGGCACCCGGTGAGCGCGGCCAGATCTGCGTGTCCGCCGCCGACGACCGGTACCGACCGTTCCTCGGCTACTGGGAACGTCCGGAGGCGACGGCCGCGACCCTCCTCGACGGGGAGCTCCGCACCGGGGACGTCGGCTTCATCGATGAGGCGGGCCACCTCCACGTCGTGGACCGCCTGAGCCTCGTGATCATCCGCGGCGGGGCCAACGTGTACCCCGCCGAGGTCGAGCGGGTCCTCGCCTCGATCGATGGCGTCGAGGCGGCCGCGGTCCTGGGCGTGCCCGATGAACGGCTCGGCGAGCGGGTTGCGGCCGTGGTGCAGCTCGGGGCCGGGGTCGACGTGGACGAGGCGCACCTGCGGGACCGACTCCTGGGGCAACTGGCGCGCTACAAGGTGCCGGAGGTCATCCGGTTCGTCGATCGGCTGCCCCGCAACGCCATGGGCAAGGTCGTGCGGACCGAGCTCCCGGCGCTGCTGGGGTCCCCCACCGACGACCCGTAGCGCCACGACCCACTCGGCTAGGTCGAGCGCAGGGTGCCGCCGTCGACCTCGAGCGTGGCCCCCGTGATCCAGCTGGCCGCCTCACTCGCCAGGAAGACCACGGCGTTCGCGACCTCCTCGGGGGTTCCGAACCGCCCGGTCGCCACCCGGTGACGGGCGAGCTGTGCGTCCAGCACCTCCTGCTCGCTGCGTTCGGTCCTGGTGGCGGTCTCGGACGCGTTCCGGGCCACCAGCTCCGTGAGCGTGACCCCGGGGACGACACAGGAGCTGAGCACCCCGTCGGCGGCGCAGGCCTGGGACAGGCTCGTCGAGAAGTTCATCAGCGCCGCCTTCGCCGCCGAGTAGGGAGCGAAGGCCGCATCCGGTTCGCGCCCGCTGACCGACGCGACGTGCACGACCCGCCCCCACCCGGACGCGCGCATCACCGGGACACAGGCCCGGGTCACCCGGACCGCGGCGAAGAGGTTCAACTCGAAGGCCTGCACCCAGTCGTCCTCGCCCAGTTCGTCGAAGCGCACGGGCTCGGCACCACCGGCGTTGTTCACCAGGACGTCGAGCCGACCGAAGCGCTCCAGGCAGGCGTCGACGATCCGGTCGCCGGCATCGGGGGAGCACACGTCGAGGGCGAACGGCACGCCCGGACCCTCGCCGGCCGTCCGCGAGACGGCGAGCACGTCCGCCCCCTCGTCGACCAACGCCGCGGCGACCGCCCGACCGATGCCCCGTCCGGCGCCGGTCACCACCGCCACCCGCCCGTCGAGCCCCAGTCGCATGGCGACCCACCGTAGCCCTGCACCGTCGACGGCCCGGCGGCGGGACGGGCCGGCGGGGCAGGGCGGCGCACGGGCGACGGCCGCCTCGGTAGGGTCCGGGCCGGACGGCGGGCGTCCCGTCCCGGCCGTCGGGAGGCAGCCGGGTGGAAGCACACGAGTTCCAGGGCCGCATCGGCCGGTACCACTGGGAGAGCGAGCCGTGGTGGCCTCCCGAGCCGTCACCTCCGGCGGGGGCGCCCAACGTGTTGATCGTCGTGCTGGACGACGTCGGGTACGCCCAGCTCGGGTGCTTCGGTTCCGACATCCGGACCCCGACCTTCGATCGTCTGGCCGCCGGCGGACTCCGCTACTCCAACTTCCACACCACTGCGCTGTGCTCGCCGACCCGGGCGAGCGTCCTCACGGGCCGCAACCACCACCGGGTCGGAATGGGGCGCATCGTCGACCTGGCCACCGGCTTCCCCGGCTACGACGCACGCATCCCGGCCTCGTGCGCCATGGCTCCCGCCATGCTCACGCCGCAGGGCTACGCGGCATGGGCGGTCGGCAAGTGGCACCTGACGCCCGAGGACGAGGAACACCTGGGGGCCACCCGCGTCCGTTGGCCCCTGTCCAAGGGGTTCGAACGCTGGTACGGGTTCTTCGGCGGCGAGACCCACCAGTACGTACCGGCCCTGATCCACGACAGCCACGCAGTGGACCCGCCCGGCTCCTACGAGGACGGCTACCACCTCAGCACCGACCTGGTCGACCACGCCATCGAGTACCTCGAGGACCTCCGCCACGTCGACGTCGACAAGCCCTGGTTCACCTACCTGGCCCTGGGCGCCTGCCACTCACCGCACCAGGCGCCGGCGGAGTGGATCGACGGATACCGCGGCCACTTCGACCGCGGCTGGGACGAGTGGCGGGAGCGGGCCCTCCGGTCCCAGCAACGCTCGGGGCTCCTGCCCGCGCACACCGTGCTGTCGGAGCGCCCGGAGTGGGTTCCGGCCTGGGACGACCTGACCGACGTCGAGCGACGCGTGCACGCCCGTTACATGGAGGCGTTCGCCGGGTTCCTGTCGCACGCCGACCACGAGGTCGGCCGGCTCGTGGACCGCATCGAGTCGATGGGGGAACTGGAGCGGACGCTCATCATCGTGCTGTCCGACAACGGCGCGTCGTCCGAGGGCGGCCCGAGCGGATCGCTCAACGACGGCCGGGTCTGGAACGCGCTGCCGAGGACCATCGAGGAGGCCGACGAGCACCTGGCCGAGATCGGCGGACCGCGCTTCCACAACAACTACGCGTGGGGGTGGACCGTGGCCGGCAACACCCCGTTCCGCCGGTGGAAGCGCGAGACGCACGAGGGCGGGGTCGCCGATCCGCTGGTCGTGCACTGGCCCGGGGGGATCCCGGAGTCGGAGCGGGGCGGGATCCGCCACCAGTACGTCCACGCGATCGACGTGCTCCCCACGATCCTGGACGCGGTCGGCGTCACCGCACCCGAGGTCGTCGCGGGCGTCCCGCAGGTGCCACTCGACGGCGTGAGCTTCGCGTCGACCTTCGCCGACGCGGAGGCAGCCGAGGTCCACACGGTCCAGTACTCCGAGATGCTCGGCTGCCGGGCGCTGTACCAGGACGGCTGGAAGGCGGTGAGCCACCACGAGGTCCAGGTCGATGAACCCGGCCTGGACCGGGCCACCTGGGAGCTCCACGACCTGCGGTCCGATCCGTCGGAGACCGTGGACCTGGCCGAACAGCACCCGGAGCGGCTCGCCGCCATGGTCGATCGGTGGTGGGTCGAGGCCGAACGCAACCAGGTCCTCCCGCTGGACAACCGGCCGTTCTCGGAGCTCGTGTTCAACCGGACGCCGACGGTGCCGCCCCGCCGTCGCTACCGGTACTGGCCGGGCCGGGCCCCGGTCCCCGAGTCGGTGGCGGTCAACGTGCGGGCGCGACCGCACACCGTCACCGCACAGGTCACCGTGCCCGGGGACCACACGGGTCCGGTGGAGGGCGTGCTCATCCAGCAGGGCTCGGTGCTCGGCGGATGGTCGTTCCACCTCGTCGCCGGCCGGGACGGGGGGCCGGACCGACTCGTGTTCGTCCACAACCTGGTGGGCTGGAGGAGCTACCGGACCGAGGCCGGGATCGAGCCGCTCGGTCCGGGTGACCACGAGCTGGTCCTCGACGTCACCCTGCCGGGCGTCGAGCTCCTGGTCGACGGTCGCTGCGTGGGGCGCGGCGAGCTCCGTCGGAGCGTCTGGAGCCGCTTCTCGCTGACCGGAGCCGGGCTCACGGCCGGCTGGGCCCCGGACTTCTCCGCGGGCGACGCGGACTACCGCGGTCGGTTCGACTTCACGGCGGTGCTCCGGCACGTGGACGTCGACGTGCCGGGCGACCCGGTCGTCGACGCGGACGCCGAGGCACAGGCGATCATCGCGTCGCAGTGAGGCCCGGCCGGGGCGCCGTCAGTCGGGGCGCCGTCAGTCGGTGCGCCCCAGCCGGCGGGCCGCCTCGGGCACGTAGCGCTCCGGGGCGAACGGACCGGCCTCGACCGACGAGAGCCGCACCTCGGGGAGGCGGACGTTGGGCGGGAGCGTGTCCAGCCAGACGACCGTGGCGGCGACCTCGTCGACACCCAGGGTGTGCATCGGGAACCTGACCTCGTCGAGCATCGGGGTCTCGACGGGACCCACCGTGAGGACGTGCACCGAGATGCCGTCGCGTTCGACCTCACCGGCGAGCGCAGCGGCGAAGGCCACCAGGCCGGCCTTCGAGGCAGAGTAGGCGGAGCGCCCGGGTTGCGGTGCGTGCGCCGAACTCGACGCCACCACCACGATGCGCCCGCCGGGACCCATCGCCGGCAGGGCCACGTTGGCCACGACGTAGCCCGAGGTCAGGTTGACCCGGAGGATTCGTTCGAACTCCTCCAGCGTCTCCCGGCGCACGAAGGTGCCACCCATCGTCCCGGCCGCGTGGACGACCAGGTCGAGCCGGCCCGAGGGCCGGGTGGCCTCGGCGACCACCGCGGCGAACGACGCGGGATCGGCTGCATCCCCGACGGCCCATCGGGCGCCGACCTGCTCGGCCGCCGCCCGGAGCGGCTCCTCACGGCGCGCCGTCAACACGACGTCGTGGCCGGCCCGGACGAGTTGGCGGCCGACCTCCAGGCCGATGCCGCTGCTCCCTCCGGTGATGATCGCTACCCTGCGCTCGTCCACGAGGGGGAACCTAGATGTCCAGAACCGAGAGGTACGACCAGTCCGGCATCGAGGTCCGGGCCGACGGCGCGGTCCGTGTCGTCACGTTGAACCGGCCCGAGACACTCAACGCGTTCACCGAGGAACTCCACGAGCAGTTCGTCGAGCTCTGGGCGGACGTCGAGTCGGACGAGGAGTGCCGGGCGATCGTCCTGACCGGGGCGGGCCGCACGTTCAGCGCCGGCGGCAGCTACGAGGACTTCGAGGGTCGACGCGTCGACGCGGCCCGGCGACGACGGAGCCTTCGACTGGCCCGGCGGTTGGTCGACGAGATGCTCGAGGTGGCGGTGCCCGTGGTGGCGGCGGTGAACGGACCGGCGGTGGGCCTGGGCTGCACGGTGACGACCCTCTGCGACATCGTGTTCATGTCCACCGACGCCTGGCTGGCCGACACCCACGTCTCGGTCGCGCTGGTCGCCGGGGACGGGGGTGCGGTGACCTGGCCGGCGCACACCTCGCTGCTGCGAGCGAAGCAGTACCTGCTCACCGGTGACCGCCTGGGCGCGCAGGAGGCCGTGGCGCTCGGCCTGGCGAACTTCGCGGTGCCCGGCGAGCAACTGCTCGAGGAGGCACTGGCCTTCGCCCACCGCCTCGCCGCGCAGCCCCCGCAGGCGGTGCAGGAGACGAAGGCGGTGCTCAACCAGCACCTGCGCGCCAACGCGGTGCGGGCGCTCGGCTACGGGCTGGCGACCGAGAGCCAGTCCCACGACACCGCCGAGTACGCCGAGTGGTCCGAACGGCTCCGACCGCAGGACTGATCAGGTCACGAGCAGGCGCTTGAGCAGCTTGCCGGTCGGCAGCCGCGGCAGCTCCTCGACGAATCGGACCTCGCGGGGGCACTTGAAGTGGCTGAGCTGCCCCCTGCACCACTCGACCAGCTCGGCGGCACCGACGTCGTCGGCGCGCACCGTGGCGTCCGGCGCGAGCTGCACGAACGC